>NZ_JBFPDP010000001.1:0-333875 GCF_040830845.1 Sivoneniella epilithica UHCC 1019 | reverse complement strand
TTTCTTTTGACAGCTTACGAGGTGAGAGTTTCCTTTTCCTATCTCAGCGCTACATCTGGGCTTTTAAGACATCCTCTAAGAGGACGATGTTTCCAAATGTCATTTCCACCTGAATTTCTTCTTTCATCTTTAACCCAAGGACGTAACCCTGCTAATGAATAAGTATCACTACCACCACCGAAAAGATTAAATTCTGGATCAAATGTAATTTTACGAACTTTCCAGTTCTCATCCTTTCGTTTAATGGTGGCAACTTTTGCTTGTGCCGACTCGCTAACAGTAGCTTGATTAACTGAAAATATTGGGCGTTGCCATTCTACTGTATCGAAATCAAGTCTAAATTCTGCTTGATCCCGCAGTGGCAACCCTAATTTCACCCAGTAGTTTAATCTTTGAGCAAGCATTGACCTATCGACTACTGCTTTTGCCGTTAAATCTTTTTGAATTTTACCAAGACTTTCATTCATTCTTTGATTCTGTTCATCTGCTTTTTTCAGGAGTACATCAATAATTACTGGCTGATTCTCTTCAACTGCTTTTTCTACTTCATCTTCATCTAGTGAGCCAAGAATTCTTAATCTTAGTTGTTCATCTGCTATGCCCAATTGATTAAACTTTTCGTGTAGAATTCCTTCTCTTCTAGCTTCATGAGTCTCTGTCATCATTAAGTAATAGGCAACGACATCAGATACTTGTCCAAGTCTTGCAACTCTGCCATTTCTTTGCATAAGAACGGCTGGAGAAGAACTTAAGTCCCAATGAACAACACGATTTGCAACCTGAAAGTCAAAACCCTCATCAGCCGCAGATGTAGCAACTAAAACTCGAATTGAGGGTTTTTCTTCACCACGAAATCTACGAACTACCTTCTCTCTTTCACTATTACCCATGCTTCCAGTTAACTTATCGGAAACTCTAGGAAGAGCTTTAGTTATAATTTCACAAGTTTGTAAAATTTCTGTAAAAACAAGAAATCGTGAATCAGGATATTCTTCAAGCATTTTTTTCAGCCAATTTAGTTTGGCATTTTCTACTCCATTATCCTGGGTTGAGGTTGAGAAGTTAAGCAATCTAGTCGCTAAACTAGTTAATTCGAGAATTTCATCAGGTGTAGCACTAAAATATTTTCCTTCATCATCCTTTTTTCTCAAAACCTCACTAAATCTATAGATGTCATCTACCTTTCCGCCGCCTGCAAGACTTGCAAGCCTAAAATGAAAGCTGTCACTAGGAAAAGATACATCTGCATATTTATTAGAGCTACCTAAATCAAATTCGGCAATTCTTTGGGAAATTTGGATGATTAACTTACGCAAGCTTTCTGTACTTTCGGAAACATCTTGTCTATAGATTGCTTGAGTCTTCCAAGTTTTATGTCGGATACACCAACGAAATAGCCAAATAGCTCCCGCAATAGAACTACTAGTTAGCCTCATTTCAAGTTGCCTTGTAGCAAAACCGCCAAAACTTTCACCGTTATCTAGGCAAATTCTTTGAACTGACTCACGAATTTCCCTCATAATTTCTAGATATTCTGGTGTTGTTTCAAGTTTAACTCGATCTATAGTTAGCCTTGGAAATAGTGGCTGACCAGTCCAACTGAAAACATCATTCTGTTGTCTCCAAATGACTGTAGCAGGAGATTCTTCTTTCTTTAACTCTGCTATAAGGTTATTTTCACGAACCTCATTTGAATAAGCATTTTCAAATACAGTTTGGTGAGAAATCAGACGTAGTAAATTAATAAATTGAGTACTGGATCGAAAAGGAGTTGCGCTCATTAATACTACAAGTTTGGGTGGTTCCGAATCTTGCCAGTATTCCCCACTGATGAGTTGATATGCTGCTTTATAAGTTTGAGTCGCTAAATTAATTCGTTCAACTTGGCTTAATTCCTCGCTGCTTCCGCAGTGATGGCATTCGTCAATAATTAAAATTTCAGGGCGAACACCTTGAGGCAAAACATTCTTATCATCTTGCTCAACATACAGACGCACTGCATCAATACTTGCAACTTGGATTCCATTAATATTGTTATTGCCATAGCTTCTAAAAGAGTCAACTACTTGAACAATATTTTGGCTTTGACCATCTACTGTCAATGCACCCTTCATTACAGATTGCAATTTTAGAGAAGCGTCTTCAACAAGTCCTGCTTTGGTGAGATACAAACATCTAAATCTTTCAAAACTACCTTTAGCAATTAATAAATCTCTAAGAACCAAACCAATCTCAATAGTTTTCCCAAGTCCAACTTCATCTGCAATTAATAGACGATTAACTCTATTACCATTATCCTTCATGTATTGCTGCAAAGCTAACTGGTGGGGAAATGGATCTTTATCGTTTGCTGTAATACGTCCAGAGAAAATATTGGCTAAGATCTCTAATGCTCCAAGACGCATAGCAGTGTTTACATAAAAATCCTGATCGATTTTTGAGACTCCCAAAACGCTTTCTCCAGCGTAATATTCTTGCGAATTATAGATTCGTTGCATAACCTCTGGAAATTCTGCTTCATACCAAGACCATGAACGGAAGTTATTGCTAGGTATTCCACGACGATCTGTTATTTCGTTAATATTTGCTGTAGCACCTCTTGTATAGGAGTAATGTGTGAAAAACCTATCTGAACCGTTGTTTGGATCTCTGACAAAGACTACATCTGAATGGTATCCATCTGAAGAGGGAATTTCAAATAGAGGCATAATTTTTTCTTGCTTTCCAGATCTGTACAGCCTAAGCCATTTTGATATGGGTCTTCAGCTAAAACAGGGTGGCATAACTATTATTAAAGAGAAACTTTCTATATGGATATCCTGAGGGGAAATAAGATAGAAAGTTTCCTTATATTGCTCATAATACTAACCTGTAATCTTCTGAATGTCCTACCTATGTAAGCGATCGCTCCTTTCCTGCCACGCATCATCAGCTAAAAATTTCAAGAAATAAAACTCGCAAATGAAAGGGCGAGTTTGCCAACAAATCAGCGTTTGAACCGCGATCGCTAGACAAACCCGCCCCTACTCAATCCTGAAACCTGATTTTTATACCTGTGCAAGTTGTAAGGCTGCTGTGCCTAAGCCTGCACCCATTTCCTTGGGAGAAATTTTCCCGTCGTGGTCTTCATCCAGCGCATCGAAAACCGCATCGGTGCCGAGCCATTCTTCACGAGTGATGAAGCCATCGCCATCCAAGTCATAAGCGTGGAAGATATCGTCTGCGACGTGGCTGAGTGAGCCACCGGCTTCAAGCTGAGAGAGGCGAGATTCTAGCAGTTGCTCCAAGGCTTCTAGGGCTTTGGTAAAGCCTTTAATGCCTTCATCGAGTTTGTCGGTTGCCATGCGATCGCTGGCGTGCATTTTGTCAAAGGTGTCTTCGTCGATCGCAATTTTCTCAATATCCAGGGTGGCGGCTTTGGCAGGATCGAGCCGACGGGTCAATTCGGCTTCGGTAGAATCTAGTTCTGCCAGAAGTTTTGGAGAAATGGTCAGCAGATCACAGCCTGCCAGTTCTGTAATTTCGCCTACGTTGCGGAAGCTAGCGCCCATGACTTCGGTGTCATAGCCAAACTTTTTGTAGTAGTTATAGATTTGCGTAACCGATTGCACACCGGGATCTTCAGTCGCGGAGTATTCCTTACCTGTTTCTTTCACATGCCAATCGAGAATGCGACCGACAAAAGGTGAAATTAAGGTGGCTCCGGCTTCAGCACAGGCGATCGCCTGATGCAACCCAAACAGCAGCGTCAAGTTGCAGTGAATCCCTTCTTTCTCCAATATTTCTGCGGCTTTGATTCCTTCCCAAGTGGAGGCGATTTTAATCAAAATGCGATCGCGGGACACGCCTGCTGCTTCGTATTCCGAAATGAGGTATCGACCTTTGGCAACGGTGGCTTCTGTGTCATAGGACAACCGCGCATCCACTTCGGTGGAAACCCGCTTGGGCACAATTTCCAGAATTTTTTTGCCAAATTCTACTGCGAGGCGATCGAACGCCAGCAAAACCACATCAGCATTGCTCACATTTGCACCAGCATCCTTTCTAGCTTTGAGCAAGGTTTCGTCCACAATGCTCTGATACTCAGGCATTTGAGCCGCTGCTGTGATCAATGAAGGATTGGTCGTTGCATCGCGCGGCTTGAATTTTTCGATCGCTTGAATATCGCCTGTGTCAGCGACGACAACCGTCATGTCTCGCAGTTGTTCTAGTAAAGTCTTCGCCATGTTAATACTCCTTCAAAAGCTAGTGAACAAGAGTTGCAAAAGTCTGTTGAATCGTTTGTCTTCATGAATACCAGATTTTATTCACAAGACTTGATGCCAAACGGTCTTTACTGTTACTTCAGAATTTTTTTGCTAGTGACTTGATCTGCCGAATTGATTTCATACACCAGTGGCACTGCTGTTTCTAACTCAACTCCCGGCACTTGTTCAGGGGTGAGATTCTCTAACTTCATAATAATCGAGCGTAAGGAATTACCATGAGCCGCAATGAGGACATTTTCACCTAGAACATCCTACACAAGCCCTTCTTTTTTCGCCATGTCTACCATCAGGTCAACGACGCGACAGGAATAGCCCCACTCATTGTCATACCAGGCAATCACTTTGAAAAAGTTAGGGTTAAGTTCAATACTAGCTTTCGCATCAAAAATGCTGGAGCGGGGATCGGTACGGAAATCCATGGAGACGACTTCCTCGTCGGTATAACCCAAGATGCCTTTCAGTTCCCCGTCCGCAGCGGCTTTCATCGCCGCACAAATGTCTTTGAGGCTGGTAGCTTGGGCAGTTTTGAAGGTGAGATCAACGACGGAGACATCCGGAGTGCCGACCCGAAATGCCATGCCCGTGAGCTTGCCTTTGAGGTCGGGCAAAACGAGGGCGACAGCTTTGGCGGCACCGGTGGAAGATGGGATGATGTTTTGGGAAGCACCGCGTCCGCCGCGCCAATCTTTTTTGCTGGGACCATCGACCGTGGGCTGGGTAGCGGTCATGGCGTGAACCGTAGTCATTAAGCCTTCAGTGATCCCAAAGTGTTGATGGAGTACTTTGGCGATCGGGGCGAGGCAGTTCGTCGTACAGCTTGCATTCGAGACGACCACATCTGTTGCGGGATCGTACTCGTCGTCATTCACTCCCAATACCAGGGTTTTCACGCGATCGGGGTCTTTGGTAGGCGCAGAAATAATCACCCGTTTTGCCCCGGCTTTGAGATGATTTTCGGCTCCGGCAAAATCCGTGAAGTGTCCCGTAGACTCGACCACATAATTGGCACCCAGTTTTCCCCAGGGCAAATTGCTGGGATCGCGTTCTGCCAGACAGGGAATCAAGCGATCGTTGATAATAATACCGTCTTCTTTAGCTTCAACCGTGCCTTTGAAACTGCCGTGGGTGGAATCATATTTGAACAAATAGGCGAGATTGTCGGCAGGAACGAGGTCATTGATCCCCACAATTTCTACTTCAGGATGATCGGTAGCAATCCGGGTCACAAGCCGCCCGATCCGACCGAATCCATTGATCCCAACTTTGATAGTCATGACAATAGCTCCCTATACAATGGCGAATGCAGAATGGCGAATGCAGAATGGCGAATGCAGAATGGCGAATGCAAATAAGTAACCTGATGTGCAACTAAAGTCAGCCCTCATCCCCCAGCCCCTTCTCCCAAGGCAGGAGAAGGGGAGCAAGAATAGCTCAAAGTCCCTCTCCCGCTCTGGGAGAGGGATTTAGGGTGAGGGGGTTTGGGATAGTCGCACACTCCGTACTTCGTCATTCGTACTTCGTCATTCGCACTTCTTACGTTATGACGGTGGGCTGATCCATTTGGGTAGTCTCGCGAATCTCGGCGATGGTTTCCGCGATCGCAATCAGTTCGCCCAAGGCTTTTTGGGTATCTTGATTTTGCTGATCCGGATTGGATTCGTAGCTCTCGAAGTAGGCGCGCAGGGTAGCTCCTTGGGTGCCAGTGCCGGAGAGCCGTAGCACAATGCGGGAGCCATCGGTAAAGCCGAGCCGAATGCCTTGGTGTTGGCTGACGCTCCCATCCACGGGATCGGTGTAGGCAAAGTCGTCGCCGTAATCCACTTCGTAGGAGCCATATTTTGTGCCTTTGAGGGTGGGCACGAGAGTACGGAGGCGATCGACCATGGCATGGGCGCGATCGCTGTCTACGTTTTCGTAGTCATGGCGAGAATAGTAGTTGCGTCCATAGGTGTGCCAGTGATCATGCACAATTGCTTCAACGGATTGTTTTCGAGCGGCAACAATGTCGAGCCAGAACAGCACTGCCCACAAGCCATCTTTTTCACGAATATGGTTGGAACCTGTGCCAAAGCTTTCTTCACCGCAAAGGGTGACTTTATCGGCATCCATCAGGTTACCGAAAAATTTCCAGCCTGTGGGAGTTTCGTAGCAGTCGATGCCGAGCTTGGCGGCAACGCGATCGCAGGCTTGGCTGGTGGGCATGGAACGGGCAACTCCCGCAATGCCGTCTTTGTAGCCTGGAACTAGGGTTGCATTGGCGGTCAGAATGGCAAGGCTATCGCTGGGGGTGACAAAGAAGTTGCGACCCAAAATCATGTTGCGATCGCCGTCGCCATCAGAAGCCGCGCCAAAATCGGGACCATCGTCTTTAAACAAAATCTCAACTAAATCGTGAGCATATACCAGGTTGGGATCGGGGTGTCCGCCGCCAAAATCTTCTAAGGGAGTGCCGCCAATCACCGTGCCAGCGCTGGCACCCAACCGCTGCTCAAACATAGCGTGGGCATAGGGACCCGTGACCGCGTGCATGGAATCGATGCAGAGACGGAAGTTATCGGAAGTCAGCAAATGATGGATGCGATCGAAATCAAACAGCGACTCCATCAGCGCTTGATAATCCGTGACAGAATCAATCACCTCCACGCTCATCTCACCCAGTTTCGACTCGCCCACCGTGTCAATATCCACATCAGGCGCATCCAAAATCTTGTAAGTGTCAATTTCTTTGCTGCGAACAAACATCGCCTCAGTGATTTTTTCGGGCGCGGGTCCACCGTTTGCCGTGTTGAACTTCACGCCAAAATCGCCATCAGGTCCACCGGGGTTATGGCTGGCAGATAGAATAATGCCGCCGTCAGTGTGATATTTACGAATCACACAAGAAGTTGCCGGGGTCGATAAAATGCCGCGATGACCCACCTTGATAGAGGCAAATCCATTCGCCGCCGCCATTTTGAGAATCACTTGAATGGCGTGACGATTATAAAAACGCCCATCTCCACCCAACGCTAAAGTTTTGCCAGTACAGGTATCAAAGGCATCAAAAATCGATTGAATGAAATTTTCTAAGTAGTGATCTGTTTGAAAGACAGTTACCGATTTCCGCAGACCCGATGTGCCAGGTTTTTGGTCGGGAAAAGGCGTGGTGGAAACAATATTAATCGTCATGCTGGTCTATCCTCGTTTTCAAGCAGTTCTTTAGCCTTTAAAAGCTCTTGCCGATGAGCCTCGCTCACCGTCGGATAGGACAATTTCAAATCCTTTAAGGTATTGCAAATAATGTCAGCCACGGCAAGCCGTGTAAACCACTTGTTGTCCGCAGGAATAATGTACCAGGGTGCCCAAGTAGTGCTGGTATGGTTAAAAACATCTTCATAGGCAGTCATATAATCATTCCAAAATCCTCGCTCTCTGACATCGCCCAGATCGAATTTCCAGTTTTTCTCAGGTCGGTTAATCCGGTCTAAAAATCGCTGCTTCTGCTCCTCTTTAGAAACATTCAGAAAAAACTTCAGCACGATGATGCCGTTGTTCACCAGATACTTCTCAAAATTATTAATTTCTTCAAACCGTCGCTTCCAGATGTCTTTCCCTTTAGACTCTGAGGGTAATTTTTGATTTGCCAAGATTTCAGGATGCACTCGTGCGATCAATACTTCTTCGTAATAAGAGCGATTAAAAATGCCAATTCGCCCTCGTTCTGGCAGGGCTTTTGAGGATCGCCACAGGTAATCGTGATCGAGTTCTTCGGCGGAAGGTGCCTTAAAACTAAAAACCTGGCAGCCCTGGGGATTGACTCCTGACATGACGTGCTTGATAGTGCTGTCTTTTCCAGCAGCATCGATCGCCTGAAAGATGATCAGCAGTGCGTAACAATCATGGGCGTAGAGCGTATCTTGATACTTTGCTAGCCGCTCCTTGCCTTTCTGCAACTTCCCTTGGGCTGCTTCCTCATTTTTATAGCCCTCCGTATCAGCCGGATCAAAGTCTTTCTTCAGGGATATTTTGGAGCCAGGTGGAACCATCAAGCGATCGCGATTCATACCCAAAATTTGGTAATAGACAAATCGTCAATAGTAATAGTAATCGCTAATGCGGCAAAACGAGATCCATCCCCTAGTCCCCTTAATGTTTTGGGATTAGCCTTGCTCTAAAATGCGATCGTAGGTTTTAAGCAGATAATCGGGTTTGAGGCGGGTGATCCAGTAACCGATATAGATCAGCAGTGCCGCCACTAACACAATCGGGATCGCGAAAGGCAGGTAGAGCGCGTGTCGTGGGTTGTTATGAAACAGGCGGCTGAGGCGATCGCGAAAAATCTTCAGCTTTTCTCCAAATCCGGTTGCCGTAGGATCGCGATCGCCCTGATTTTTCTGTTCAACTAACTGCTGTTGCCAGTAATAATCATGCCCAATCAGCAGAAACCGCCAAAAGAAATGAGCCAGTCCATCAGGTGGTGCATGGGTGGCACGGGTGTTTGGATTCAGCCAAATAATCTCTCCCGCTTGTCGCAGAGTTTCGCCATGGATCACGCAATTTCCCCGATAGAGCGGCAGTTCCATTGGGATGGGATGCGCCAACAAAAGCGATCGCCGAAACGCCACATTGTTTAGAAAATATTGGTGCGTTTGGGCTAACTCTGTTTTGCCGGAGTATTGCGGAAAGATATACACCAGCGCCATTGCCGTACCATAGGCACCTGCGCCGCGAGTCGTGGTTTCTCCTGCCACAATTTGGATTTGCTGATTGTGGCTAAATGTCGTCAAGATTGTTTCCAGCCAGTGCGGTTCATACACACAGTCAGAGTCGGCATAGACAATAATCTCCCCCGTTGCCAGATGTGCGCCCAGCATTTTAGCTTTGTAATAGCCCGTTGAGGGTGGAGCCAGATGCACCTTGATCCACGAATAGCGATCGCACAACTGCTGCAACAACTCTGGCGGTGCATCCCCACTGTCAATCACCAGCACCTCGTTTGCCTCCGTCGGCGACACCGTTTGATTCACCAACGATGTCAACGAATTGACCAACCCTTTCAGGTCAGCATTTGCCAAATTTTCTGTTTCCAAAATAATGGAAAAACTAGGGAAAGGCGCGATCGGTGGAGACATAACAAAGGAATTAAAGGACAGATTTCAGGTTCAAGGGTTTGTGGATTTGCAGATGACTGTAGGGGCGTGGCATACCCTGCGGGAAGCGAACTACGGGCAATATCTTGACGACTCAACCGCAGATCAACTGCCGAATGCCGCGCCCTTACACAAGATGATGTCTCCTGATCACTGTTTTCTGACTCGCTGGGAATAAAACGAGGCAGATTCAATCCCTTTTGAGCATTCCTTTGTGAACTCAATCAAATGATGGGCTTGTAGCGCGATGCTGATCACCCGTTCCACTTTGCCTTTTTCCAGGGCAGGTTTTGCCATTTTCCAGAAGGTGTCGCGGTAGCTGCTCAGCACGCCAACTCGAAAGAACAAATTTGCCATCATCACCAAGCCACGTCGCACGTTTTCCTTATTCACCCGTGCCGCGCTGCGGGGTGGCTTAATTCGGTTGGGGTAGGTATGCTCAGATTGGTAAGCAAACCGCTCATAAAGAAATTCTGGCTCATAGGCAGTGGTGATGCAGCGTCGCCACATTTCCAGCACCTCGTCATAGGGCATCAGAAACTCGACATTCGATTCACGTCCTTCTTCAAAGTTAAGCCGTCCGGCTGCCTCTAGTCTGCGCCAGAGAGGAGTTTTGGGCAAGGCATACAGCAGATTGATCGTGAGGATAGGAATATTAGACAGGCGAATGAATTCTAAAATGCGATCGCAGGTATCCGCAGTGTCCGTATCCAATCCTAAGATAATTCCCGATACCACTTCAATCCCGTAGGAGTTCATTGTGGCGATCGCGTCCAGAATAGGAATGCTGAGGTTTTGATCTTTTGCCATCGATTTCAGTGCTGCTGGCTCTGGCGTTTCAATCCCACAAAACACCGTGCCAAAATAAGCTTCCCGCATCATTTCCAGCAGCTTTGGGCTTTGAGCAATATTCAGCGTCGCTTCGCAGGCAAACTGCACCGGATAGCCATTTGCCTTTTGCCAGTCGATCAAATGGGGTAACAGTTGCGTCACGGCTCGCCGATTACCAATAAAATTATCATCCACAAAGTACACTGCGCCAGGATTGCCTGATTCCAGCATGGCATCCAATTCGGCGAGGAGTTGCGGCGGCGTTTTTAAACGCGGATTGTTGCCATACAGTTCAGGAATATCGCAAAACTCGCAGTGATAGGGGCAGCCGCTAGAAAACTGCACGTTGGCGATAAAGTACTGGTTCAGATTGGTCAAATGATAAGCGGGCAGCGGAAATTCATCCAGGGGCAGGCGCTCAACGGTTTTAAACTGAATTTGCTCAGTGGGACGTTCTGTAAAAGTATCGAAATATTCGATCATCTGATCCGTGGCATCGCCCAGTTCACCCAGATGCAAAATATCAAAATCAGGGTAATATTCTGGGCAGCCTGATGGGGATGGACCGCCCACCGCCGTTAGCTTGCCGTACCGATGCGCTAGTTGGTTGATTTGGTTGATTTGTGGCTTTTGAATGTGCATCCCGCTGGTGATCACCACATCCGCCCATTGGTAATCTTTTTTCTGGGCGGGCTGAATGTTTTCATCCACAAAGCGAACGTCCCAGGTTTCAGGCAAATAGGCACAGACCAGCAGCAACCCTTGGGGCGGCATAAAGGCTTTCACGCCTTTCATCAGCGGGTAGGCGTGGTGAAAGGTGCCAAACGATCGCGCGTATTTGGGGAAAACACAGAGAATCCGGCGCTTGTTTTTAGGAATATAGGCAGTTCTGTGACAGCGCAAACCAGGCGCGATTCCCTCAAGGGATCTACTGTGCGGAATCGCTGAATCTGGAGATGATTCAACAGGTGGTAAAGTCGCTGTCATGGAAAAATTCTCCTCACACCATTAGGCAGTAAATTAAGCTAAGCAACTGTAACAAGCCATAATCTGCCCTCATCCTAAATCCCTCTCCCCGAAGGAGTAGGGCTTTGAATATTAAACAGATTAGCTCACTGATTCAATTTAAAGGCTTTGAACCCTTTCTGTCTGCGTAAAATCATGAGTGATTGCTTTTGCTTCCATCACGAGTCACCCCTTTATCCTCCATGCCTTATCTGTCACTTACATCATTTAAATTGGTATGAGGGTTGAGTTTTAAGCTAAAAAGCATTGGCATTTTCAGAGAATCATCTGTCGGGTTTCAACTTTTAAGTAGGGGTCAGGTTGAAAATGCTATTCAGGTCGGATTCACCATTTTAGTTTCTAAGAGGGGAACTAACTTGAGTCTAAATTCGCTTTCAAAACTACTCTTTTTAGTTTCCAGGCTCCACAACTCTAAAGCGCATTCGTCAAAGGGTTTGGCAGCTTGAAGATGTAGCCGCAGTTCGCGAGTGATGGATGAAACCTCACAGGTGATAGTTTGAATTGCTCCAATCTGACGGCGATCGAGGGCAACTGCCAGCCGCAATAAAGGACTCAGTTGATCAACAACACGACGATGCTGCTTGCTGGTGAGATTGCGGTAGGTGTCGTGTTTTTTCTTGGGATTGTTTTTGCGGTGATAGCGCGCTAGGTTTGCGATCGTTTCTATTTCCGTTTCGGTGTAGCCTAAAAGCTCTCCATAGCGAATCAGGTAGTAGGAATGCTTGTGATGGGAGGAGTGGCTGATGAAATGCCCACAGTTATGCAAAATGGCGGCTGCCCACAGCAGTTCTCGTTCTTCGGTGCCCCAGTCATGCAAGACTTTTTGAGTTTGGTCAAATAGGCTGAGCGCAAATGCTGCTACCCGTTCGCTGTGGTGCAAGTTTACCCGGTATTTCTGGGCTGTTTTTAGAATGCTGCGTTGACGAATAGAACTTTGGTAGCGTAACCGATCTTCAATCAGTCCGTGGGTTACCATCCAATCGACAATCACCCCTTCTCTGAGCGATCGCTGGCAAATGGTAATCGCTTCAAGATTGAGCAGGGTCATTGCTTGTTGCAAAATCAGTGATCCTGCCAGAATGATCTCAGCACGGCGATCGTTCATGCCGGGAATTTGCGATCGCTCCGCAATACTCATCCGCCGCAATCGCTGGGTCATCTCCTGCAAATCACTCAGCATAAAACTGTAGCCTTGAAGCGGCGTTGGTACAATGCCCAAATGCTCCCGTGCGTGTAGCATTGCCAAGGTTTCAATGGTGCCAGAGGTGCCAATTAATCGAGGAATTTCACCCGGTTTAAGATGGGTTCGCAATTCCTCCGTTGGGCGCTCTAACATTCCCCGAATATAAGCTTGCAGCGCCTCAAATTCTTTGGGGCTGACGGGATCGGTCGTCACATATTCATTGGTCAGCCGAACCGCACCAATTTTAGTGCTGCTCAAGCTGCGGGGATCATGACCGTCACCCAAAATCAGTTCTGTGGAACCGCCGCCGATATCGATCACAATGTGGGGCGTATTGTTGAACTCAATGGCTGACAACACGCCTAAATAAATGCGGCGGGCTTCTTCTACTCCCGAAATTAGGTTAATCCAAAGCCCAACTTCTGCCTCCACTCGCTGCAAAAACTCTCGTCCATTGGGAGCTTCACGAACCGCGCTAGTGGCAACGGCGATAATCTGCTCTGAACCCAGACTTTGAGAAATTTCCTGACAGCGTTTGAGCGCTTTAATCGCTCGCTCCATGGCTGATTCAGTGAGTTGCCCTGTTTGGTGACATCGTTCCCCCAGCCGAACCGTATCTTTTTCGCTAGTGATAATAGTAAACGCAGGTAGTGTGGGCTGAATGTGAACCACTACCATGTGAATGGAATTGGTTCCCACATCGATTGCCGTAAGAATGCGATCGTGTTCCAAAATCATTAAGTGTTGCTGAAGATCGGGCTAACTGTATCTTTAGTTTCACTTGTTCGGTAGACCAATGGTCAGAATTTTTGAAAACAATTGTTAGCCCTTAACTTCCTGAGAGAGTATATTCAACGTTTGGTCAGCCCTTTCAGATGCAGGTCGGATGCAAGGCAATTCATAGACTTATGACGCTGATGGAAAGGGGGTGTCGCTGAATAGCTGGATGAATCAGGCAGGGACAGGGGCAGGACATCCCAGAACTTCAGATCGCCATTCTTGAAGCCAATCCAGGTAGCCTTGAACCACTCTAGATTTCACAATTATTCAGCCATATCTCAGCTAACCCAACTCCGTCAATCCGCGATCGGTGCCCTGCATCCTATGATTCTCCTTCCACCCAAACTGATACTGAGCCACCATTACAGCAAAAATCTCCCCAGCCGTGTTCATTCGTGCGCACGGGTTCAGCCACATGTTCAGTAATGTCACGAAAAACAGCATTCGCTCTGCCGACTTCCATCCACTTGCTGCCCCCAGCACCATCGCTCATGATCACTGCCATTGCCTGAGATTCGTGAGAATTGCCCAAACGTGTCCAGCCAATGCAATCGGGATGATCAAAATAATCATATTGGGCACCATAAGCAAAACGATGACGGGCATAGAGGAACTTATCAATCAGCCAGCGATGGGAATTCAGCCACACTTCATGCTGCTTGCCGTCTTGCCCTTGATCATAATAATGTGCCCCGTAGTAATCGGCATAAAACACGCAAGGGTAGCCTTCCCGTCGCAGCAAAATCAGCGCATAGGCAAGGGGTTTAAACCAGGGTTCCACCACGGATTCTTGCAGTTGTAAGGGTTGCGAGACATGGTTTTCAACAAAAGTAACCGCCAAACTAGGCTGTTCGCGCATTAAGCTCCCGTTCAAAATACGACGCATATCAAAATTGCCGCTGGCGCGACTGGCGCGGTGAAAGTTGTAGTGTAGCGGCACATCAAACAGGGAAAGTTGCCCGTTGGTCTGGTGAATAAATTCATGGAGCGATTCCACATCATCCGCCCAGTAATCTCCAACGGCGAATATTTCGCGATTGGCAAAGTGGCGAATATGGGTTAGCCATTCCACACAGAAGGCAGCCCGTAGGTGAGCGATCGCATCCAGCCGAAATCCATTTACGCCCGTAGTGTCTAAAATCCATTCACCCCAGTACTTCAATTCTTCTTGCACTTTGGGATAGGTCGTGTCGATCGCGCAGGAGGTTGAAAAGGCATTCAGCCCATAACGCGGATCAACGTCTGTTTCAAATTCCTTGTCTTTAAGCCGATAAAACGTGCGATCGCCTGCTTTTTCCAGGTTGTGATGCACACTGTCAAAATGTCGTTTGTGCCAGGTCATGTCTGAATATTTGCCGTTCCGACCCGGAAACGAAAACTGGCTGAGAATTTTGATGGTTTGACTGGGGGTTGTGCCGATAGGAATCGTTTCGCGCAATGCCCACTGGCGATCGTCCGTCCGTCCGGCGATCGCCTCCACCACTTCTGCGCCATCTCCCCCAGTTTTATGGCTCAGCACTGCATCCCCGTATACCTGCATCCCATGCTGCTGCGCTGCTTGAATCGCTGCCAGGTATTGCTCACGAGTGCCATACTTCGTGCGAACGGTGCCTTTTTGATCAAACTCGCCTAGGTCAAATAAATCATAGGCAGTGTAGCCCATATCTTGAACGCCCTCGTTGCCCTTGAAGGCAGGCGGGAGCCAAAGGGTCGTAAATCCTGCATCCGCTAGATCCTTGACCTGATTTTTCAGGGTATCCCAGTGGGTTCCATCGCTGGAACTATTTGCTTGGAAGTACTGCATCATCACACCATTGATTTCTGTCATGCGGTTGCCTTGGATAAGTGACGAGTTTGAAGCTAAATAAAGATGACTTATGCAGACTTACCCGATTTTTCTCAATTGTGTCTTACAGGGTTTGCAATCCTTGAAATAACCCCCAACACACGCCTGAGAGAAAGTCTAGATCTAGCGTTTCTAGGCGATCGCTGGGTTGATGATAGTGGGGATTTCGCATAAAAGCCGTATCGGTGACCATAATCGCACGATAGCCACAATCCCAAAAGGGGGAATGATCACTCAGGCGCGTAGAGGGAATGAATTGTCCTGCGATGCCTGCGGGAAGCCACTGAGCCGGAGTTCCCACAGTGCAAATAGCATGGTGTAGATGCATCAAATCGGAAATGGTAGATGCGTTGCCAATTAGGGCAATAAAATCGCCGCGATCGGGATAAAAATACTTTAAACCGGGCGGATAGGTTTGAGAATTCGGTGCTTTGCTGCAATACCCTAGCATTTCTAGAGAGAGCATCAGTCGCAAGGGTTCGGCTTGTTGCTGCATTGCTTTGGCGTAGTGGCTGCTGCCGACCATGCCATATTCTTCTAGGTCAAAGGCAATCAGGCGCACTGGATGGCGGGCAGGATTGGCAGTCAATAATCGCGCCAGTTCCAGCAAAGCAGCGACTCCGCTGGCGTTGTCATCTGCCCCAACGGTTCCGGGCACTGCGTCATAGTGGGCACCGATAATTATCGGCGGCTGGTGGGCAAATTGTGGCTGGGCTGGCAGATTCAAGACGAAATTGGTATGGGTAAGCCCACGATCTCTGAAGGTGTGGTTTTCAACGGTGCCCCATTGCTGAAGCTGATCGTGAATATATTGCTGCACATAAAAATGTCCCGCTGTTGCTAGGTAAGGATCACGCTCTCGCACGATTTCTAGCAGGTGCGATCGCACTCGATCTTTCAAGTCAGTCCTTTCCGCCATGCCATTTGCCCTTACACAAATTCACCCTGGGCAACCAAAATCACTTGACCGCCCACCGATACCTCAATCCTAGCCTCTGTTTTTTCTGCCTTCAGCAAAATTAAAGACGGTCTGCCAATTTCGTAGCCTTGCTCCACTTGTGCCGTAACAGTTGGCGTTCCTAAATACTCATACTGCGCCAGATAGCCAGCAAAGCAGCCATTGGCGCTCCCGGTTGCCGGATCTTCAGGAATGCCGAGAGCGTGGGCAAACATCCGGGCGCTAAAGTGATTAGCGGCATGGCGAACCTCTGGACAAAAACAAAAAATCATCTTCGCTTCCAGCGGATCGAGCAAGGCAGGCAGGCGATCGCTTTTCACCTGAATCCGCTGCAACGCCTCCAAGGTTTTCAGCGGCACAATGATAAACGGAACCCCTGTAGATACTTCTTGAATCGGGAAGCGCAGATCGATGTCGGTGGTTTTTAGGCTGAGAATGGGGGCGATCGCGTCAGGCGAGACTTTTTTACCAAACACAGGCGGATTTTGTTTCATCCACAGCACATCCGGCGAATCATTTTTATAGAAAATCCGTACCGGAATTTGCCCGACAGCGAGATTCAAAATCACTGTTTCCACGGCTTGCTGAATCACTTTTTGCTGCAAAATAAATGCCGTTCCCAAGGTTGGATGTCCGGCAAACGGGAGTTCCTGCACGGGCGTAAAAATCCGCACCGGATAGCCTGCCGCTTCTGGCTCCAACGAGGTGATAAACGTGGTTTCCGAAAAATTAATCTCCTTCGCAATCTGCTGCATCTCCGCCGTAGAGCGATCGCCCACTGGCAAAAAAACCGCCAGTTGATTCCCGGCATACTTCGTTTCTGCAAATACATCCACAATGTAAAAAGGCTGGGTCATGATTTAGTTTTGAGTTTTGAGTTTTGAGTTCGGAGTTCGGAGTTGATCATTCGTCATTCGTCATTCGTCATTCGCCATTCGCCATTCGCCATTCGCCAAGCATTCAAGGGCTTCGTCGCACCATTCTATCCAGTCGATTTCGTAGCGAATGCCGCGCCGCAGGGTGAGATAGGGAAAGATTTGGTCTTTGGATGGGCGATCTCGATGGGTAAAAAACTGCTGTTCAATTTGGCGATAGTTTGTCAAGGTTGCTGCATGAAGCTGGCGATGGCGCTCAATTTCTTGATAAATGGGTTCTGCACCCACAGTTGCCCCAGCAAACACTTTTACCAAAATCTCTTCTTTCACAATGCTCACATCACAAGGTTGGTTTGCCCATGCCACAAACGCCTGCCGCCCCAAATCGGTAATGCTATACAGCTTGCGATCGGGGCGACCTGATTGGGGAATGGTTTCAACGCTGACCCAGGCTTGTTCTTCTAGCTTGGCGAGTTCTCGATAAATTTGTTGGTGAGTCGCCTTCCAAAAGCTACCAATGGAGCCAGCAAAGGTTTTAGTCAAGTCATACCCGGTGAAGGGACAATCCAGTAAAAGCGCGAGAATTGCGTGAGCAAGTGCCATCAGTTTGAGCTAATTACAAATTTATATGCAACTGTTGACATATGCAAATGATCGCATATTATCAGATCAGGTAGAGCAACTAATTGCATATTGTACGGGCTATACAGCGATCGACTGATCTTGATTGAATAGATCTTGTCAGCGCGATCGCGCGTAACTCCTATAGCTGCTCCCTGGTTCTTTAACAGTAGGATTCTCACCATGACCACGACCCTTCGACCTGTTCAAACTCCCGCGTGGGCACCTGCGGTTTTGCAATCTGCCCAAGAATTTGCTCCAACATCCCTAACAGTGCGATCGGGTGCCATTCCGGCAGGACTGCGGGGCTCCCTTTACCGCAATGGTCCCGCTACGCTAGAACGGGGTGGGCAGCGTATGGGGCATTGGTTTGATGGAGATGGGGGCATTTTGGGCGTTCACTTTACTGATGGGGGTGCAACGGGGGTCTATCGCTATGTGCAAACCGCTGGCTATCAACGGGAAGAAAAGGCGGGGCGACTGATTCTGGCTAGCTATGGCATGGTGCCAGCGGGTCCACTTTGGCAGCGGTTTAATAAGGATGTGAAAAATGTAGCCAATACGTCTGTGCTAGCTCTGCCCGATAAACTGCTGGCGCTGTGGGAAGGCGGAAAACCCCATGCGCTGACGCTGGATACCCTGGAAACCATTGGGTTGGATGATTTAGGCGGATTGGCACAGCACCCTTACTCGGCTCATCCTAAACGTGATCCAAAAACGGGGGCAATTTTTAACTTTGGGATCAGCACGGGTGCAAAAAGTTTTTTGAATGTGTATCGCAGTGATGCAACTGGCAAAATTCAGCGACAAAATGCAATTCCGCTGAATGGGCTACCGATGATCCATGATTTCGCGATCGCTGGAAAATACTTAATCTTCTGCATTCCCCCTGTCCGCCTAGATGTGTTGCCGCTGATTGCCCGGATCAAAAGCTATAGCGATGCGCTCTTGTGGCAGGCTGACAAAGGGACTGAGATCCTAGTCGTGGATCAAGAAACGCTGGAAGTCGTCAGCAGAAACACTACAGAACCCTGGTATCAGTGGCATTTTGGCAATGGCTGGGAATGTTCTGATGGCTCTATTGCGATCGAAATTTGCCGCTATCCAGACTTTCAAACCAATCAGCGCTTAAAGGAAATCTCTACGGGTTCGGTTCAAACGGCAGCCGTGGCGACCCTATGGCACTTACGGCTTGATCCCATCTCCGGTAAGGTGCTTGAAAATCAGCAAGTGCTAGATCGAAGCTGTGAGTTTCCGGTTACTCAACCGCAAGACGTAGGGCAACCCTCGCGCTACACCTATCTCTCAGTGCATCGGCAAACAACCGATATGCAGTGTGAGGTTTATGATGCGATCGCTCGATTTGATTCCCAAACTGGCACATTAACCGAGGCAAATTTGGGCGACCAGCGCTATCCGATGGAGCCAATTTATGCGCCGGATGCTCACAACTCTGAGCAGGGCTGGATTTTAACGGTTGTCTATGACGCTGCTAGTAACACAAGTGAAGTGTGGATCTTTGATGCAGCCCATTTAGATCATGAACCCGTGTGTCGCTTGGCACTACCCGCGATCGTGCCGATCGGCTTCCACGGCACCTGGAAACCGGCATCCTGACGGATCAGCAATAGTGATAACCATAAACAGGTTTAGAATTCCCAAATCCGGAAGAGACTCACCATCATAGATAAAAGATTCATCTAAATCCAGTGTTGTGTTGAACTTCAGTAAGTATCAGTTGATACGATAGACACGTCTCAGTGGACAAAGCTAGGATAACAATCATGAATGCATTACCGCCCTCAAGCAACCTGTAGACCTGATTGGCACCCTTTCACCTCATCCATTCACGAGAACTCACCATGAACATCCAAAAACTTTCTATCGCCACTGCTCTGACTATTTCTGCGATCGCTGGCATCAGCGTGGCTCAGTCTGCGTCTGCGGGTGAACTGGTTAAAAACGGTAGCTTTGAAAGCACTCCTACCCCACTCAGTAATGGGGGTTGGTCAACCTATAACGCGATCGAAGGCTGGAAAGCAACCGATGGCGGCAAAATTGAAATTCAACGGGGTGCTGCGGGCAAAGCCTTTGATGGTAGCAACTTGCTTGAGCTAGATAGCCACCACTACAACAAAAATGCCTCGGTTCTGGGTGTCTTCCAAGACTTGGTGACCGAAATCGGTAAGACATACACTTTATCCTTTGCTTACTCTGCTCGTCCTGGCACCGCTGCGGCTCAAAATAATTTCAGCGTCTTGTTTGGCGATAGCTTCAAGCAAACGATTCAAGGAAGCCAAGGCGGAAATCAAACGCTTTGGAACAACTTCACCACTAGTGTGACGGCGACCAGTGCGCTGACTCGCCTACAGTTTAATTACGAAGGAACTCGCGACACCTTAGGCGCTTATATTGACAATGTCGGTGTTGCTTCTTCTGCCGAAGCTGCTCCTGAGCCTACAACAATGGCTGGAATGGCGCTAGCTGGATTAGCTGTGGCATACCGTAAGAAATTGGCACTGCGTAAGCGCACAGCCTAATTGCTAAAAGTTTGTCAGTAACGCAGTCCATACCTTCAATTTGAAAACATTTTTTGTGGATAGCCATGAGGCTGTCCACAAGTCTTTTAAAGTTCCTTTATGTCCATGGTGAAGCATTAGAAGTGTTTTCTAAATCCTCAACAATTTTAGGCTTGAGCTTCTCAAATTCTGCTTGAAGCAAATTTTTGGTCATGCTGGGGTGTCCAACGGACGGGGAAGATTGACTAACGATCGCCCACTGCTTCAGCAAAGAACATTGAGAAGGATGAATGGTAATCGTCATTGCATGGGCAGACTGAGATGGATCTTCCAAGGCAAACAGTAACACTTGATATTGTTCTTTTTCACCCATTAAACGGAGCATTTCTCGCCCAAATGGAGTTTTAACGTCTAGGTAACAACGCAGCCATCGAGGTCCCTGTTCTTGGCTATGAAAGCGGTTATAAATTGCCGTCAGCCACAACACCATGGGATGAGGCGACATGGAACACAGAAAATTTTTGTAGATGCGATTATAGATTCGATTCACTTGCAGGCTACGAATTTCCTTTTGGGGCAGCATCACCCAAATCGTTGGCAAATTTTCATTGCCAGTCGAAAAAATTTGCGGAAATACAATTTGAGCGACAGGTTTATTTTTGGGCCAAATTGCCTGAGAGACAATATCGCCGGATGGAGAGGGCGTGGCAGGTTGAGATCGCCCTTCAGGTAGGGTTTTCTTCGCCAGTGCTTCGCTAATCCGAGTCCCAATTTGCTGGTTAGCACTATATCGCTGTTCTAGCGGTTCAAGGGCTTTCAAAACTTCGGCGATCGATTGGGGACGATCCGCTGATTTTTTCTCTAAACATCCCATTACCAAAGTTTCGAGAGCATTGGGCACCTTTAAGCTGGGATTCACTGATTTAAAGGTGCGCGGCGATTTGGAGTGATGCGCTTTGTACCAAGCGCCAAACGTGTGAGTTTCAGCTTGCAATGGCATTTTGCCCGTCAGCATCTCAAACATCATGATGCCGAGGCTATAGACATCCGAGCGAGAATCCAGATCTTGCCCCTCCATTTGCTCTGGAGAAGAATACGGCAGAGTTCCCATAAAAGAACTAGTTTGTCCGCTATCTTCTTGCAGTAATTTGGCAATGCCAAAGTCCAAAATTTTGACCAGTTCACCTAAGAGTGCGTTTTGGCTCACCAAGATATTGCTGGGTTTAATATCCCGGTGAATGATCGGGCACAGTTGACCATCCATCAAAATGCCTTGATGGGCGCATTGTAACCCTAGGCAAATTTGACGGGCAAGACTCAGAAACCGAGGCAACAACAGAGTTTGTGTGCTAATGATTTCGCTGAGGCTTGAGCCTTGAAGATATTCCATGACATAAAACGGCACGTCGTCTTCGTTAATGCCGTAGTCGGTCACTCGAACGATATGAATACTCTTTTGCCCTAGCTGGGCGCAGGTACGAGCTTCAAATTTGAAGCGATCGCGTAACTTATCGTTGACGATCAATGCTTGAGACAAAAACTTAACGGCAATCACTCCGCCTAGTAAAACATCTTCAGCACGATATACCCTTCCCATAGCTCCTTTGCCTACCAGTTCAACCAATTGGTAGCGGTTGGAAAGTAAGTGTCCGATGTGTGGGTCTGTTGTCATACGAGCAGCCAACGATGAAAGCCTCGCCCTATAAAAATGATCAATGTGAGCAAAATAGCTTTAGTGTAGCCAACTTATAAAATAATCTTCTAGCTATAGAGTGATTTAGTAACTACCTGGCTAAAAATTGAAGCAATTAAGAATTGAAATGCACTCTATTTGCTAGTAATCCCGTAAAGCAAGCTTGATGCTTCATTTTGACAGTTTTTAGCGATCGCCTGTTTCCTAAATTACTTTGAGTCTTTACTCTAGCTGCTGTTCCAAGGTTACTTCCATCGTACTGGTTAAGTAATGCCCTGCCATAATGCCGCTGGAGAGATAATATTTATTTTCTTCAACCCGATACATCGTTTCAAACCCACTTCGTCGCTGGCGATCGCCCAATACCCAATAGCGCTGCACGATAGATTCTTGAGCAACCCACCCTTCTCCTTCCACCCGCCCCAACAAACTATGTTGCAAAACAAAGGTATATTGCCGCTCTCCTGCATCTAGCCGTCCCCGATACTGGAGTGAAATTTCTTCGCGTTCACTATTGGGGAAAGTCAACTTTGTCACCATCGTAAACCAGTAATCATCTCGGCTCCAACCCACCAAGGTTTTACCGAGTACTGAAATTGGCATACCGTTTCGCTCTAGCCAGTGCCCCCGCATTGTCCAGCGTCCTGGCTGTATTAAAAAGGTATGAGCCACAACGTTATCCTTCGACTCGACAGCAAATGCAGTACTGATTCAATTGGTAACCAATGCTATCACGCATCTACAACACTAGCAGGTAGATAGGCGGATGGCGAATGGCGAGTGGTGAACTCAAAACTCAAAACTCAAAACTCTGATAAATTTCGCCGAGGAGGACGGGTTGAATGGCTCCGGTGACAGCGGGGAGGTTGCCGGGGATTTGCTGGAGTCGCCAATAGGCTAGCACTGCAAAAGCGATCGCTTCTTTAAAGTCGGCATTGACCCCTACCTCATCGGTGGTTAATACGGGAATGGGGTTGAGTCGGGTTTGGATTCGCTGTTTGAGGTGCTGGTTTTTGCTGCCGCCGCCACAGAGCAACACGCGATCGGGTAGGCAAGGTAAAAAAGTTTGGTAACTATGGGTAATGGAAGCAGCGGTTAATTCGGTTAAAGTTGCCAAAATATCCGCCGCGTCAGTCATGCCGTTTGTATCGCAGTCTGCCAAGCATTGATGCAGATATTCCTCTCCAAACAGTTCTCGCCCGGTTGATTTGGGCGGCGATTGATGGAAAAAGGGATGCTGGAGCCAGTGCTCTACCAACGAGTGGCGAATTTGCCCAGTTGCCGCCCAGTTGCCGTTATGGTCGTAGGTTTTGGTTCCCTGACTGAGATGCTGCACTGCTAGGTCTAACAAGCTGTTGCCCGGTCCCGTATCCCAGCCCAAAATGTGTGCTTGCCAATCTTTTTGAGAGTTCATTGCAGGCAGATAGGCAAGGTTGCCAATGCCACCAATATTTTGCACACAGTTGGCTTGATGGGGTTGCCCAAACAAGTAAGCATCAATTTTGGGAACCATGGGCGCACCGTGTCCCCCTGCTGCAATATCGGCTGCCCGAAAGTTGCTGATGGTGGTGATGCCTGTATGACGGGCGATCGCGTCTCCGCGCCCCAATTGCAAACTGTAGCCGAGGGGAACAGGGGAGAGCAAAGAGGAACTTTTGTCATTCGCAACTCGCCATTCGCCATTTCCTGCGGGTCGATGAAAGACGGTTTGTCCGTGGGAGCCGATCAGTTCGGCAGTGGGGTGTTTGGTTTGGAGGGTGAGGGCGGCTTGGGCAAACTGGTGAGCGATCGCGTCATCTAGGGCTGCCAATTCGGCGATCGACAGTGCTGCCCCTGCACAAACTGCCAAAATTTGTTGGCGTAGGGTTGGTGGATAGGCGATCGTTTCTCCAGCTATCAGGGTGACTTGCAAGTCTGTGGTGGAGCCAAAAATATCAACCAGTGCTGCGTCGATCCCATCCACTGAGGTGCCGCTAATTAAACCGATTACGAGCATAAGCAACCAAACGCTAAGAGCTAGAGATTAGACTACTCGGTGGAAATGTGACTGTAAAGGTCGTTTGGTCTAAGTGGCTTTCCACCTTAATGTCAGCGCCAATATGGGCGACTAGCTTTTTGACTAATGCTAATCCTAAACCAACTCCGCCATACCGCCACGGGTCGCTGCTGGGAATGCGATAAAACTTGTCGAAAATCCGGGGTAGTTCTTCAGCAGCAATGACTCCAGTATTCCCAACTTCAATACATAGACCCGCGATCGCCCGATAGGCAGAAACTTGGATGATCCCACCGCTACAGGTGTATTTACAAGCATTATCGACTAGTTCGGAGAGAATGCGCCCTAAGCAAGACAGATCGGTTATGAGGGCGGGTAGGTTTTCAGAGGTTTCTACTTGAAGGGTTTGCTCTTGAGTCTCAATTCTTTCGTAAAATGGCTCTAGAGCATGATTAATCCAGGGTTGCACCGCAATGGTGGATAGAATCAAAGGCTCTGTTTCCGCATCAAGGCGAGAGAGATTAAGCAAGTCATCAATGAGATTAATTTCTCGCTGACATTCAGTTTGCAAAATTTGAAAATAGCGGCTGGCGTTGTTCGTTTCACCGTCCAGGATGCCCAACGGTTTGAGCGCAATCTCTACCATTTGGATCGCCATTTTGATGCTAGCCATGGGAGTTCTGAGTTCATGAGAGATGGTACTCAGAAAATCATCTTTCAGGTGGTTGAGGCGTTCTAGTTCATGCACTTGAGCTTGGGCAGCTTGATATAACCGAGACTGGCGTAGGGCGATCGCGCATTGATTTGCCACAAGCTGCACGAGGCGAATTTCTGGCTCACTAAACACCTGTTGGCTCGGTCGAAATAACCACAAATCCCCTAGCACTCCTTGATCATCAAACATTGGACATGCCAAAATGCTCTGCCGTTCTGCTCTGGGTCTTGCCGGATTGTGGGTGCTAAAGCAAAATTGAATGCACTGCTGCCGAAAAAGCTGATGGTAAAAGTCATTGCCAGATAGGTCTGCCATGACAAAGGTTTGTGCTTGTGCAGAAGGGAAATCAACCAGATGTTCATGAGTAATGGTAAAGGTGGTGAGGGTTGAGTTATAGAGTCCAGCGCTACAGCATTTAACCCCTAAGCCTTGACCTAGTGCATCTACAGCCGTTTGCAAAATCTGGTTTTCGTCTAAAGAATCGCGTACTTGATCGGTGATGCGTTTGAGCAAGGCTTCAAAGCTGAGGGCGCGATGGAGAGCAGTGGTGCGTTCTAGAACCTGACTTTCTAGCTCAAAGTTAAGCCGCTGCACCTCGGTGTATAGTTCTGATTGCTGGATCGCGATCGCGAGTTGGTCGGCAATGGTGCAAGCTAATTCAACCTGCCAATCTTGCCAAACAAATGTAGGGTCGTGATTGACCAGCCCAATGTTGCCCCAAAGGCGATCGCCAATCCGAATCGGGATAGCTAACCAAGCTCCTGAAAACGTTTCAGCCAGCGTTTGGTTGAATGCAGTCTCTAGGCGGGTGCTATCATCTAGGCGCACAATCTCAAACTGCTTGAGCGAGACCATATGAGGATGATCTATATCCGAAATTCTTGCCCCAACCTGAGGCTGCACAAGATCGGAATCAAGGCAATGAGAGGCTAAGTAAACCCAGCTATTTTCTAGGGGTAAATATTGCAGGATGTTTGCCTGATCGGACTGAATCAATGTACCGATTTCAGAGGCGATGGCGTTAAGAGTGTTTTGGAGATTAAAAGAATCTCGAACGGCTTGAATTATTTTGCAAAGCGCTTTTTCGCGTTGGGCTTGAAGTTGGGTTTGCTGATAAAGCTGACTTTGTTGCAGGGCGATCGCCAAACTGGTGGCAAGGCGTTTGAGAAAACCCACTTCCCACTCTTGCCAGTGTCGAGGAGCCGCGCATTGCTGCACCCCTAGCAATCCCCAAAGAGCGTCTCCTTGCAAGATGGGAATGACTAAGTTTGCTTGAATTTGGAATTGCTCTAATAACTTTAAATGGCATGGCTCTAAACCAGCCGCATCAATATTGTCAATCCGGCTAACTGCGCCGCGAGTAAAAGGCAGCAGGCAGGTTTCAGCGGCAAAATAGGAGTCAAATATTTCAAGCCCTAACATGGAAACCCAGCCTGGATTGAGGGCTTCAACAATGACAAATCCACTCCAATTGGTTTCAAACCGATAGATGATGACTCGATCTGTTTGCAAAAACTGATGAATTTCGTGGACGGCGGTATTGAGAATGTCATTGAGGTCAAGTGATTGACGAATGCGTTCCGCGATCGCCCCTAACAACTGTTCTCGTTCTGCTTCTAGCCGCAGGTTTTGGGCGATTAGGTGACGTTGGGTAATATCTTGAAACACCAACACCCCACCGGTAATATCCCCATTGCTGTTGCGAATGGGAGTGGCTGAATCACCCACTCTGCGGTCTAATCCATCTTTGCCTCGCAAAAGGCACTGTTCTGGCATATTCACCCGCCTTCCTGCTTGTATGGCTTGAATCACTGGGTTTTCGATCGCCTCTTGCGTCTCTGGATGAATCAGGTTGAGGATTTGGCTAACGGATGATCCCAATGCATCGGTCAGTTGCCAGCCCGTGAGACTTTCGGCAACCGGATTCATAAACGTGATTAACCCGGCTTGATCCGTGGAGATCGCGCCATCTCCAATGCTAGCGAGGGTTGTGGCAAGCCATTGTTTTGTTTGCTCCAATTGCGTCTCTAGGCGATGGCGTTGTAAAGCAACGTGGATGGCTGCCTGTAGCTGTAGCTGACTGAAGGGCTTAACAAGATAGCCGAATGCAGAAGGGGCGATCGCGCGTTGTAAGATTTCAGCGTCCGTAGTTGCACTGATGTAAATAATTGGAATTTGAAATTGTTGATAGATGCGATCGGCAGCAGTGATGCCGTCAATCTCCCCTGGCAAATGAATATCCATCAAAATCAGATCAGGATGAGTTTCAAAGGCGATTTGAATCGATTGCAGTCCATCGTCCACAATCAAAGCAACTTGGTGATCTAACTGCACTAAAAAGTTGCAAATCATTTGAGCCGTAGCGGATTCATCTTCAACAATTAAGATTTTCGCCATAGGAATTGCAACGTCCTACTGAACTGAATCGAATTAAGAAGCTATTATTCTGCCAGAAATTGAAGGAATGACCAGAGAGAAAACTTGGATCTTTTGGGCGATCGCCTGACTACGCTCATTAACAAGATAGGCATTCATCAATATCTCTCTATCCCTGGTCTATAAAACATTCGATAAAATACAAGTTTTCCCCAATACACCTGTCAAACTTGGTTAATCGTTTTTGAAAAAAAGATCATAAGCTAATTGCTTTTTAGTTTGCCGTCCTAAAAACTCGGAAAGCTTTTTCAACAAGAGGCTTAAGCCCCTTTCCCATGCAACTTGAATGCATATCAGCTTATTAGGAAGAAAGTCTACTCTTACTCAAAAGGCAATTGCAGACCTCAGATACCGTAGTGCAATCAAAGCGCTATCATAAAAGCTATTGATAAAACTTGTAACAAATTATCAATGATTGTTTCTTCCTCTGGTTTTGCCAAACTCAAAGCTTCAGTGACAGAGAAGGTTTTCTTTGGTCACGAGCCGACTCCTGAACTCGTTGCGATCTTGCTGGTCTACTTTGTGCAGGGCATTTTGGGCTTGGCGCGGTTGGCAGTGAGCTTTTTTCTTAAAGATGATTTGGGTTTAGGTCCGGTTGAAGTGTCTGCCCTGGTTGGGGTGGCTGCCCTGCCCTGGATGATTAAGCCGCTATTTGGTTTTATCTCAGATGGATTGCCGATTTTTGGCTATCGTCGTCGCCCTTACCTAATTTTGTCTGGGCTATTGGGAACTTTCGCTTGGGTGGCAATGGCAACGGTGGTGAATACGCCGATCGCCGCTGTTGCAGCGATCGCGGCAAGTTCTCTTTCCGTTGCCTTTAGCGATGTGATTGTCGATTCTCTAGTAGTCGAGCGGGCGCGCAAAGAAACTATGGGTAAAGCCGGATCGCTGCAATCGCTCTCTTGGGGCGCTGCTGCTGCCGGTGGCTTAATGACTGCTTACTTAAGCGGCTATCTGTTAGAGCATTTCACCACACGCACTGTTTTTGCGATTACAGCGGTCTTCCCGCTAATTGTCTCCTGTGTCGCCTGGATCATCAGCGAAACGCCAGTCACCGAACGGATGGATTGGGGAGCCGTCAAACATCAGGTTCACCAGTTGCGGCAGGCATTGAGTCAAAAATCGATTTGGATGCCCACCGCATTTCTATTTGTGTGGCAAGCAATGCCCACCGCAGAATCTGCTTTCTTTTTCTTTACCACCAACGAACTTAAGTTTGCGCCAGAATTTTTAGGACGAGTGCGATTGGTGACTAGTTTGGCATCACTGATAGGCGTGTGGGTCTTTCAGCGCTTTCTCAAAAATGTGCCGTTTCGCACCATTTTTGGCTGGTCAACCGTGATTTCAGCCGCTTTAGGAATGACAACTCTACTGTTAGTGACCCACGCCAACCGCAGTTTAGGAATTAGCGATCAATGGTTTAGCCTTGGAGACAACCTGATTTTGACGGTTATGGGGCAAATTGCGTTTATGCCCGTTTTGGTCTTGGCAGCACGTCTTTGTCCGCCGGGTGTAGAAGCGACTTTGTTTGCGTTGCTAATGTCGGTCGTGAATTTGGCAGGGCTGGTTTCCTATGAATCAGGCGCATTTCTGATGCACCGATTAGGGATTACTGAAAGCAACTTTACGAATTTGGCGCTCCTGATTGTGATTGCCAATCTCACCACGTTATTACCATTGCCGCTTTTGGGTTGGCTGCCTTCTAGCGAAGATATGCCCGAAGGCTCTTATGATCACCAACCTCCGGCAACCTTAGAGCTAGATTCAGGTGCTTCTAAGCATCTCGCCCAACCCTTTCTGCCTGACCTAATGACAGAGTTAGTTGTTCAGTCACGCGAACCGGAACCTGTAGAGGAATAATATGACCAGCATTGAACTGAACCCGTCTGTTTTGGAAAAGTCCTATCAACGGGAAGATTGGCAGCGGGGCTACAATTCTCTGGCGCAAGAGTTGGAGTATTGGATTGACGAGATTGATGGAGAAATTCCAGCCGAGTTGCAAGGAACGCTGTTTCGCAATGGTCCCGGATTGCTGGAAGTGAATGGAGAGCAAATTCATCACCCGTTTGATGGTGATGGCATGATTTGCGCGATCGCCTTTCAAAATGGACGCGCCCACTTCCGCAATCGCTTTGTCAAAACTGAAGGCTATCTCGCAGAACAAGCAGCCGGAAAGATTTTGTATCGCGGCGTGTTTGGCACTGCTAAGCCCGGTGGCTGGTTGGCAAACCTGCTCGATTTTCGGCTAAAAAATATTGCAAACACCAACATTGTGTATTGGGGTGGCAAACTGCGAGCACTGTGGGAAGCGGCTGAACCTCATGCCCTCGATCCCCATACGCTCAACACCTTGGGTTTAGATTATTTGGATGGCGTGTTGAAACCGGGTGATGCCTTTGCCGCCCATCCCCGAATCGATCCGACTAGTGGAAAAGAAGGCGATGCTTGCCTGGTCAACTTCTCGATTAAGCCCGGTTTGTCTTCCACCATTACCCTGTATGAATTTGCGACGGATGGACAACTGCTGCGGAAGTATGCTCACTCGGCTCCCGGTTTTGCCTTTATCCACGATTTTGCAATTACGCCACATTACTGCATCTTTTTTCAAAATCCGGTTACCTTCAATCCCCTAAACTTTTTGGCAGGAACCCGTTCGGCAGCGGAGTGTATTCAGTTTCAGCCAGACAAACCCACCAAGATTCTAGTAATTCCCCGGAAAGGTGCAGGAGCCAGGAAATCTGAACAAACAGCGCCGAACTCCAAACTCCGCACATTTGAAACCCTTTCTGGCTTCGTTTTTCATCATGTCAATGCTTTTGAGGAGGGTGACGACGTAGTGATTGATTCGGTGTGCTACGCAGATTTACCGACGGTGGAGCCGGAGAGGGATTTTCGCCAGACAAATTTTGACGCGATCGCGCCGGGGCATCTGTGGCGTTTTCGAGTCAATTTACAAACGGGAACGGTCGATCGCCAATTATTAGAAGATCGCTGCTGTGAGTTTCCAGTGGTGCATCCCGTCAAGGTGGGTCGATCGTACCGCTATGCTTATCTGGGTGCTGCTCATGCCTCAACCGGAAATGCGCCGCTGCAAGCGGTCATGAAGGTAGACACTCAATCTGGCAATCGCGCTTTTTGGAGTGCGGCACCTTGGGGCTATGTGGGCGAACCAATTTTTGTGCCTCGCAATCCCTATAACCGACAACTTGATGCTGAAGATGATGGCTGGGTGCTGGTGATGGCATTTGATTCCACCCGCGATCGCTCTGATGTGGTGATTCTGGATGCCTGCGATCTGAGTCAAGTTGCCCGTCTACATTTAAAGCACCATGTTCCCTACGGACTCCATGGCAGTTTCACATCTGAGTGCTTTGTGTAAGGAATTAGGGTTGTTTTTCCTCAGTGGGAAACGCGACTGTTACCACATCACCTGTCTTGCCCAGCGCTTTTGCTTCACCCTGGTTGAAAGAAGCGACCACTGCACCTGCGTTACCTGCCACGACTACAATACTTTTTTTCGCTTTCCAAGTTCGCTGTTCCCCTTTGTCTAAAGATCCCTCATAGTCAACGTTGCCATCGACTGTCACTTCGACCCAAGAGCGATCGGTTAAATTTAGGTCTACTTGCAACGGTGTCCCGGCGATTGAGGTTTCGTTTTTAGCCCCCGGTACAGCAGATACAGTAGGAGCAGACGATGGAACCTTGTTAGGCGAAGAGGCTGACGAACTTGTGGCTGGAACGTTTGTTGCAGTTGGAGTGGTCATAGCGCTTTTTTGAGGCTGATTCAATAAGCTGAGCGCCAATGCACCCAAGGCAAGGGCTGCAATTCCTCCGCCTAGCCAAGGTAAGAAGGATAGATTGGGGCTGGGCGATCGCTCTGACTGGCGTAATGGGCGATCAGAGCGATCTATGGGTCGTTCGGCTGGCGGTTCGGCTTGCGACTCTACTGGCATCGGGGTAGGGCGTGGAGCCGCTGCACTAAGCTCAGGTTGCATCTCAGGCGCAGTATGAGCCAACGAAGCAGGTTCAACATCAAAAGCATCGGCAATCATCATGCCATCTAAACTCAAGGCATCAGCATATCGACGAATGAACCCTTTGATGTAAACCGGTTCTGGCAAGATGTCTAGCTGTGCTGATTCGATCGCCTGCAAAATACGTTGAGGAATATAGGTTTGTTTGGCAATCTTTTCAAGGGAAATCTCTTGATATTGACGTTGCTGATACAAATACTCAGCAATTTCTTTCAACTGCTCTACCTGAGTGGAATCCAAACCCTTCATAGATCTTTTGCGCTCCTGAGAAATCTGCAACAGCCTTGCTTGCGGCATTAAAACTCTAAATGCTAGTAAACAGTACGATAGCGCAATCTATGAAAGGAAATTTATAAAAAACTCCTCTCATCCTCAATCACTGAAGAAATATTTAATAAATCACTCCTCCACTCCTCCATCCCTCTACTTCTTTACTCCACCCCTTCCCGCTCACGCTAACTCTGCGGATTGCTCAGCGATGGTTTTCATCAAAAAACCCACCAGCCATTCTTTGATGTGGTGGGTTGCAAGGCAGTCGTCTTCGTTGTAAGTGAGGATGGCATTAAGGTGAGCGCGATCGCCCGTACTTAGCCATTGAGCATACCAACAGATCGACTGCGCGCCATTGGCAGAGGGATCGCGCCAGTCAAACCCCAGCCACCGGGCAATCTGCTTTAGGGCATAGCTTTCTACTGGCAACGTCACTAATCGCGTGATCCGTTCATGCACATCTACAAAGCGTGACAGGAGAGGTTTGATATGAGAATGGGGAGTCCCATACAATTTGGCGAGGCGTTCTACAGTTTGCACTTCAAACGGGCAAAAATGGAAAATAGGTGCCGTTGGATAGCGACTAAACAACTCCAATAGCTGTTGCCAGACGATCGCTTCGTCTTCAGGGCGTTCTGCTAACAAGGCATGAAAGGTTTGTCTATTGGCAGAGCGATCAACAACTAGCACTCCATGCAAATAAATTAAATTTAAGGTTGGCTCGGCTTCTATATCAAAATAAAGTTCAATTGGAGCCGTTGGCAGCAATTCTGCTAAGACAGTGTAAGCCTGATGGATAGGCAATTCTAAATAATGATTTGCTGCCTTATTATCGCTAGGTTGAAGACCTTCCTCAATCAGGAGCGCGCGATCGTGCATGACGGAGAACGCTTGACGCACTAATTTGTGAGCCGCTTCTTTGCCAAATCCAGGCAGGGGTTCTAAATGGCTGGGGTGGGTTTCTGCTAGCGCCTTCACCGTCAGCAAGTTCAAAGCTTGTAACTGCACATACCGAGTCGGGGTGACACCGGGCAACAAAGAAAGGTGATAATCGGTTTTGGCGATCGCGTGGCAAGCACTTAACCAATGACACAAGCTACAGCGACTGCGCGCAATAAATACTTCTGGTTCTTGCTGCTGCACCAGCATTTGAATGCACTCAGCCAAAATCTCTTGCATTCGGGGCAGCACTTCCCATAGATCCACCGAGTAAGCCCCGCGATCGCGGAGCATTAACCATGCCGTCTCTGCCCACGCTCCCTGCACTTCTGCTAGCACCATGGCATGAAACGCGACTGCTACTTGATATTCCAGTTTGGGACGCTTGCCTAATTTGATTTCCGTTGGCACATACAGCCAATCGCCAAAATCAGAAATGCCTGGATGCTTTACCAGCAGATCAGGATTGCTTTTGAGCGTAATTCCGTTCTCTGTCTTGGTTAGTAGGATTCCTTGATGAATGCGATCGACTCCCTGGCGCATCAAATCCAAGGTTGCCACTGTCGCCGCCTGCCAATCTCTAGCAGGGTGATCCGGCTGCACAATTGCCTGATTAGATAATACTGTTCGCTGATTTGCTTGGCTGTCCTGCACCAGTTTTAAGACATACTCATTCGCAGAATCTCGTTGGTCAAGATTCCCATATACGTCCAAGTAAGCCCTTCGACGACAGCGTTGATAATTAATTAGCTGCTCTGCGTCTATCAGCATGACTTCACCGTAACAGGAAATCGTCCGAATTGTTTGCACGACCTGAGAAACAAGATACGAATCAAACCCAAAAAAGCGCCTCCACCAAGGAAGCGCTTTTCCAGGCTATTAAACTAGCAGCCTAACCGTTGATTGCAGGAGCCTGCATTGCAACGGGAGCCGAATCGCCAGAAGCTAAGTCTAGAGGGAAGTTGTGAGCATTGCGCTCGTGCATTACTTCCATACCTAGGTTAGCGCGGTTAAGCACATCTGCCCAAGTGTTAATCACGCGACCCTGAGAATCTAATACAGACTGGTTAAAGTTGAAACCATTTAGATTAAATGCCATGGTGCTGATGCCCATTGCGGTGAGCCAGATTCCTACCACTGGCCATGCACCCAAGAAGAAATGTAAGGCGCGGGAGTTGTTAAAGCTGGCATATTGGAAGATCAATCGACCGAAATAGCCGTGTGCTGCAACGATATTGTAGGTTTCTTCTTCTTGACCGAACTTGTAGCCGTAGTTTTGCGATTCAGATTCAGTGGTTTCACGAACCAAAGAAGATGTAACCAAGGAGCCATGCATAGCGGAGAAGAGCGAACCACCAAAAACACCCGCCACACCCAACATGTGGAAAGGATGCATCAAAATGTTGTGTTCAGCTTGGAATACAAACATGAAATTGAAAGTGCCAGAGATACCAAGCGGCATTCCATCAGAGAAGGAGCCTTGTCCAATTGGGTAGATCAAGAACACTGAGGTTGCAGCCGCTAGAGGAGCGCTGTAAGCCACGCAAATCCAGGGACGCATTCCCAAACGGTAGGAGAGTTCCCATTGACGACCCATGTAGCACGCAATACCAATTAAGAAGTGGCAAACGATTAGCTCATAGGGACCGCCATTGTAGAGCCATTCATCTAAGGATGCAGCTTCCCAGATAGGGTAAAAATGCAACCCGATCGCGTTGCTAGAAGGCACAACTGCGCCAGAAATAATGTTGTTGCCAAACATTAAGGAACCTGCAACAGGCTCACGGATACCATCAATATCGACTGGAGGTGCAGCAATGAATGCAATGATGAAGCAAATAGTGGCAGTTAGCAGAGTTGGAATCATCAATACGCCAAACCAACCGACATAAATCCGGTTATTAACGCTAGTAACCCACTCGCAAAACTGATCCCACGCATTGCCGCTTTCGCGCCGTTGAATAGTTGTTGCCATGATTTAATAATTGCTAAATGGACAGATTGACCTAAAAAAGGTCGGAATAAATAAATGCTGGGCTTTGTTTTACCCAAGTTCATCATATTGAAAACTATTTTTATTTTTGACAATCGTAGGTAAACTTTTATCAATCTACCATCTAGAATTACTTTACAAAGCACACGAGCTACAGCCTTTTCTCAGCAAGGTTTTCTCACAAAAGCGACCTAATGAAAATTAGTTTTATTACAATTGTTAGAACTTTATTAATTCTTTTTCCTGCGGCTCTAGTTCTTGTTTCTACAGGGAAAACCCTGGATAGAAAGGAGTTTCAGACTGTTTTTTAGAGAAAATCTATTTATTACATTGTGTTAAAAGTGATATGAATCTATACAACTCAAAATAGGTTGTTACCTTTAACTTTTTTGGATGGTTTTTCAGATGAGTACGGGAAAACTTTCCAATCCTCAAATTCGCGTTGAACAGCAGTTTCGCCGAATTCAACAGGAGTTAATCGGAGGGGCGCTGTCGCTTGTCGGTGTATTTTTGTTGGGTAGTAGTTGGTATCACCTGGTGGAAGGGTGGCGATGGCTAGATGCCGCTTACATGACGGTGATTACGCTGGCAACAGTGGGATTTCTGGAGGTGAATCCCTTAGGCGATCGCGGTCGGATATTCACCATCATCCTAATTTTGCTAGGCGTAATTAGCATCGGTTACATCGTCAATCGGTTTACCGATGCCTTAATCCAGGGGTATTTTCAAGAAGGATTGCGACTGCGGCGATTGCAACAACAAATGGAAAAACTGTCTGATCACTATATTATTTGTGGCTTTGGGCGCATGGGACAGCAGATTGCCGCCGAGTTTCAAGCAGAGGGCATCAACTTTGTGATTGCCGATTTTGGGCATGATCCGGTCATGATGGCGGAGCAGCTTGGCTATACCGCCATTCAAGGCGATGCTACCCTGGATGAAACCTTAATGCGGTTACAAATTGAACAGGCAACTTGTTTAATCGCCGCGCTCCCATCCGATGCGGAAAACCTGTATACCGTTTTGTCTGCCAAAACATTAAACCCAACAGTGCGAGCGATCGCCCGTGCCAGCACTGAAGAAGCTTTAGTCAAACTGCAACGCGCCGGAGCCGATTCGGTAGTATCTCCCTATATCACGGGCGGCAAACGGATGGCAGCGGCAGCACTGCGTCCCCAAGTGATGGATTTTGTAGATGGCATTCTGTCCAGTGGCGATCGCACCTTTTATATGGAAGAGTTTGAGCTAACTACCCCAAACAATCCCTATGTGGGTCAAACCCTAAGGGAAGCCAAGTTGCGATCTCAATCCGGAGCGTTAGTCCTTGCCATCCGTCGCTTAGATGGCACCCCCATTGTTGGACCCAACGCCGACACTATTCTCATGCAAGGAGATCACCTTATCTGCATGGGCACCGCTGATCAAATTCGCCTGCTCAACCAAATCCTATTCCCCATGAAAACTGCTTTTCCCCGCCCACCCAAGCAAAGTTGAGAGGGAGTTAACGCAACATGCGACTGAACACTGCTTAATCCCATGAGAGCTAAGCGTACTGCAAGGTAATCAATCAAGATTTCGGACGATAGTTCAGATAAATGCTGCACGCATTTGTCCCCCTTCCCATGAGCAAAAATTGGGCGCTGACAGACAGATCTACATTCATTTATCTCAATTTATATCGTAATAACGGCTCCCGAAATATAGTTCAGGTTAGGGTTAGCCTGATTCATACAAAATTTTATTCAAAATGAAATTACGTTATTAACGCATATCATTGTTTTGAATTGCGTAGAGATGTTACGTTTAATCATTAGATGACCGCTCAATAGATAACTGATTAAGCCAATCATTTAGGTTGATTATTTTGCGGTTAAGAAAGGATTATCAGCCCGTAAGAAACCTGGACAATTAGATGCTGTACTGCACAGATTGTTATTAAACAATTAGCCTTTAATTAGCGATTTTATCTTTGATATGAGCATCCTTGAAATTCAAAAGAGTTCAGATAATTTAGTTGAAGTTAGTTTAACGATACAATCTCAGATTAAAGATCTTCATCTCCATGATTGTTCAATTGAGATCGAGAAGTTAGGAATTGATATTTCAAATATTCTTAAGGAAAAATCAATTCTCCCTGGTGTGATTTTAGTGAACAGGGGTGTTTTTTTTGGAATGCTTTCTCGGCGGCATTTTTTAGAGCTACTGAGCCGCCCCTATGGTCCTGAATTATTTTTAAAGCGATCAATTAAAACGTTATATGAATCCGCCCAACACACTGTGCTGGTGCTGCCGGGAGATACCCAAATTGCTGAGGCTATCCATCAGGCATTGTTAAGATCACCTGCTCTACTCTATGAGCCACTTATAGTTCAAACTTCTGCCGATTCCTATTTTTTATTAGAGATTCATCATCTTTTGTGGGCACATTCTAAGATCCATGAGCTAACAATTAAGCTGCTAAATGAACAAACTGAAGCTAAATTGATTCAAACTGAGAAAATGGCAAGTTTAGGAGAGATGGTGGCAGGAATTGCCCATGAACTACTAAATCCTGTGAACTTCATCTGGGGAAACATTGAATATTTGCAGAATTATATTAATGATATTTTGCAAGTACTTTCAGTCTATGAGCAAGAGTATCCTCAATTGATTCCAGCGATCGCAGAATTAAAAGAGGAACTTGAGTTTGATTTTTTGATTCAAGATCTGCCTCAAATTGTTACCAGTATTAAAATTGGTGCGGGACGGCTGAAAAAGATTATTTCAGCCTTAAGAAATTTTTCTCATGTAGATGAAGCCATTCAGCGTCCAGCAGATATTCATGAGTGTTTAGATAACACCTTGCTCATTCTAGGGAGCCGTATCAGAAATTTCGTTGAAGTAGTTAAACACTATGAAGATTTACCCCCAATCAATTGTTATGCAGGGCAACTAAGTCAGGTTTTTACAAACTTAATTGGAAATGCTGTAGATGCTTTATCGGAATCTAACTTTCCACCCAAACCCAATTGGAAACCCTGTATTGAAATCTCGACCAGTCTTCTAAAACGAGAGATTCCCGGCGATCGCAGAACGCAATGGGTCGCGATCGCCATTCACGACAATGGTTCTGGTATTCCAGCCGAACTGCAATCTTGTATTTTTGAAACCTTTTTTACCACAAAGCCCATTGGTAAAGGAACAGGGCTGGGTTTAGCAATCAGTCGCCAAATTATTGTAGAGAAACATGCTGGATACCTTAACCTTGCCTCCGATTCAAGCAACGGCACCACTTTTGAGGTGTTATTACCCATCGCGATCGCCTAGTTAATTCTGCTGATTGCTCCACGATCGCAAGTAACTAAGATAGAATTATTAAGGCTTCTTTACCAAGATTCACCTTGAATTTGTTAAAAATTTCTTAAGAAGCCAGTTTTAGACTCCTCACTCTTAGCGGAACGGTTTTATGACTCTGCCAATTCGCAATGTTGCCATCATTGCTCACGTTGACCATGGCAAAACAACTCTTGTTGATGCCCTACTGAGACAGTCGGGCACGTTTCGAGAGGGCGAAGATGTGCCAATTTGCGTCATGGATTCCAATGACTTGGAGCGTGAGCGCGGTATTACAATCTTGTCGAAAAATACGGCTGTTCGCTACAAGGATACTTTAGTCAACATTGTTGATACCCCTGGACACGCAGACTTTGGCGGCGAAGTAGAGCGGGTGCTGGGCATGGTAGACGGCTGCATCTTGATTGTGGATGCTAATGAAGGTCCTATGCCTCAGACTCGTTTTGTGCTGAAGAAAGCGCTGGAAAAGGGATTGCGCCCCATTGTTCTAATTAATAAAATTGACCGTCCTCAGGCTGATCCCCATGGAGCAGTGGATAAGGTGTTGGATTTATTTTTAGAATTGGGTGCAGATGATGCCCAATGCGAGTTTCCATACTTATTTGCATCGGGCATGTCGGGTTTTGCGATCGACCATTTAGACGATGAACCCGTTGACATGAAGCCTTTGTTTGAAGCATTCCTGCGTCATGTTCCGCCTCCAATCGGTGATCCCACGGCTCCGCTTCAGCTTCAAGTCACCACATTGGACTATTCCGAATATGTGGGTCGGATTATTATTGGCAAAATTCACAATGGCGTGATCCGCATGGGACAACAGGCGGCGCTAGTGACGGAAACTGGCGCGATCGTCAAATCTAAAATCAGTAAGCTGATGGGGTTTGATGGCTTGAAGCGGATTGATATTGAGGAAGCATCTGCTGGCAACATTGTGGCGATCTCCGGGTTTGCCGATGCCAACATTGGTGAAACGGTCACTTGCCCCAATGAACCCCAAGCACTACCGCTGATCAAAGTAGACGAACCAACCCTGCAAATGTCGTTCTCTGTGAATGATTCGCCTTTTGCCGGTCAAGAAGGACAGTTTGTCACCTCTCGCCAAGTGCGCGATCGCTTAATGCGTGAGCTTGAAACCAACGTAGCGCTACGGGTTGAAGAAACGGATTCCCCAGATAAACTCCTGGTTTCGGGTCGGGGTGAACTTCATCTTGGCATTTTGATTGAAACCATGCGGCGGGAAGGTTACGAATTTCAGGTTTCTCAACCACAAGTCATCTATCGGGAAGTCAGCGGTCGCCCCTGCGAACCTTTTGAAACTCTCGTACTAGATGTGCCCGATGGAGCCTCAGGAAGCTGTATTGAACGATTGGGGCAACGCAAAGCTGAGATGCAAGACATGCAAGTAGGCGGCAACGGACGCACCCAACTAGAGTTTATTGTGCCTGCTCGTGGACTCATTGGCTTCCGGGGAGAATTCATGCGGCTAACCCGTGGGGATGGCATCATGAACCATAGCTTTTTGGATTATCGCCCCTTAGGTGGAGATATTGAGTCTCGCCGCAACGGGGTTTTGATTTCCTTTGATGAGGGCGTTGCAACTTTCTACGCTATGAAAAACGCAGAAGATCGCGGCACATTCTTTATTACGCCTGGGGTTAAAGTCTATAAAGGCATGATCGTGGGTGAAAATAATCGCTCTCAAGATCTGGAAATCAACATTTGTAAAACAAAACAGTTGACGAACCACCGAGCATCGGGCGGCGAAGAACTCGTGCAACTGCAAGCTCCCATGGACATGAGTCTAGAACGGGCTTTAGAGTACATTGGTCCTGATGAACTGCTGGAAATTACTCCAGAATCAATTCGCTTACGGAAAATGTCGAAAGAGAAGCGGTTAGCAAAACGTTAATTTTGTTTCCGCCCTTCTATAAGGACTAGAGAGCTTAAGAGTAGAGAGATAGCCCGGATATTCATAGATGCAGAACATTGTGAAGAAACTAGGGGTGTCTCTTTACTTTTATTCAAGTAAGCAAACTTAAATTAATTATCAGTTAGCTCTTAAAAGATAAGGAAAGTTGATGTTGCTTGAATTACTTTAAGAGCGAGATTCGCGATCGCGCCTACCCGATGGCAAAAGACAGTCTATCTAAAGACATAGTATTCACCTATAGCGTGTCAAGTTGAAAGAACATTCGCTAGCGTGATATAGAGTTGTTAACCCACTGCCTATGTACCGCTTATCGTTTTTGCTTTTAGGGTGCATTCTTGTTGCCTGTCGCACCGCTGACACTTCTAGCGCCACATTGTCTTCTCCAACAGCGTCTTCTCCAACAGCACCCACCTTAGCCCAGACTGAAGCAAGCCCTGCCCCAAAGGTTGCTCAAGTTCCTACAGAAAGCCTAATTAAAACCCAAACACTGTCGCCTCAACCCATCAAAATTACACCTGAAAGTTTGCCTCAGCCCAATGCCAGCAACAGCGCCTCTAAATCTCCCAACGTACTGCCGATTCCCGCGAATCCAACATTACAGGTGCCAGCGGGTTTTGTCGTCAATGTGTTTGCGGAAGGACTCGATCGCCCTCGTTGGTTAGCGCTAACACCATCAGGCGATGTGCTGGTGACTGAAACCCGTCAAAACCGAATTCAACTCCTGCGAGATGCCAACAAAGACGGGGTTGCAGAGGTCAAAAAAACCTTTGCCACGTCCCAAAATGGGCTAGATATTCCCTTCGGAATGTCGTTTAGCAACAATGCCTTTTTTCTAGGAAACAGTGCTGAGGTGTTGCGGTTTCCTTATGCCAAAGGTCAAGAGCAGTTGACCGGACGCGGCACAAAAATTACAGACTTGCCAGGCGGCGGCTATAACCAGCACTGGACACGCAATGTGATCGTTTCGCCGGATCAGACGAAGCTGTATGTGTCGATTGGGTCAGAGTCAAACCTGAGTGAAGAACCGTTACCGCGTGCGTCGGTGCAGGTAATGCGATTAGATGGTTCCGATCGCCAAACGTTTGCATTCGGTTTGCGAAACCCGGTAGGCATGGCGTTTCACCCTACCACTGGCGGATTGTATACCACCGTCAACGAGCGCGATACTTTGGGCGATGACTTGGTGCCCGACTACCTCACCCAAATTCAGGCAGGGCAGTTTTACGGTTGGCCCTATGCTTATTTGACCCGCGATCGCCTCGATCCTAACCATGTTCAAAATGGCAAGAGTGTCCGTCCTGATTTGGTTGCCAAAACGCAAACTCCAGACGTGCTGTTTCAAGCACACTCGGCAGCGTTGGGACTTCAGTTTTATAACGGTCAAACCTTCCCAGCAAAATATCGCAATGGGGCTTTTGTCGCCTTTCGGGGATCTTGGAACCGAGATCAGGGAACAGGCTACAAGGTTGTGTTCGTTCCATTTAACGCTACTGGGCGACCTCAAGGATATTACGAAGACTTCCTGACAGGGTTTCTGAGCAATCCTGCTGGTCCTGATGTGTGGGGTAGACCTGTCGGCTTGCTGACTCTCCCGGATGGGAGTTTGTTGCTAACCGAAGAAGCGAATGGACGAATTTATCGGATTCAGTATCGGGGGTAAGGGAATAGCGAATGGCGAATGTTGAATGACGAATGGCGAATGGCGAATGACGAATGGCGAATGGCAAATGTTGAATGGCGAATGGCAAATGTTGAATGGCGAATGGCGAATGTTGAATTCAAAACTCAAAATTCAAAACTCAAAATTCAAAATTCAAAATTCAAAACTTTCAGTTCCCGAAACCTAAAGCCTCACTATCGAGGACTGCAACAGTTGACAAGGGGCTGGGCAGAGAGCATTTCTAAGCCGCCATCCTGTAGTAAAGTTTGCCAATCAGTTTTGAGAGCAGCATCGTTGAGCTTTGCAAGTTGGGTTTCTGCCAAAATTGTTACTGCGTCATACCAAAATCCGTGTTCCCCATAAAGAGCGCTTTGTTGTTGTGGAGTTGCTTGTTTGAGGCGATCGCTCAAGTCTGGATTTACAAGAACACGTTCTATCCAGCCATCGACATAGACCATAGCAGCCATGGAGTCGGCGATCGGGGGATTAGTCTGAGCATCGGCTAGAGTCGATGTGTTGCGGGAAGAAGTGCGTGAGGCGCAAGCAGATTTCCCTTTAACGTTTAAGTACCAGTGGTAGAGTTTTCCCGGTTGTAAAGATGCAGTTTTGGGCACCTGCACTCCAATAACTCCGGCGGTTTGCGGTAACGAAACAGCACCTCGATAAATATCAGTTTCCTGATCATCTTGGAGAACAAACTCAATAGACTCAATGGACTCTGGCTTGTAGGGATTGTAAAACCAGATTTTGGGACGTTCAGCGGTGGTGCGTGCCCAAACATGAGTCGTCGCTTTTTCTTGATAAGCCGGAACCAGTGCCCCTAAGTTATCTAACACTGCATCTTTGGTAATTTTTGCCAGCATCAGGCAACCACGGGAAGCGGCTCCTCGGTTGGTGCCGGGTGCGCCTTTGCTAGGAGGACGGGGTGGGCTATAGCGGGATAGGAGAGTGGGTTGTTGCCAAGTGGGATGGCTAGCATGGCTGGAGGGAACGCTAAGGGCGATCGCGCCTGAGACAGACATCAAAAAATAAATCAGGGCTTTCATGGGGGCGACTCCTACAAATCAATAGATTGGGAACTATCGGACAATCCAACGGCGGCTGATGAATACAATACTGGTGCTGCTAACGGTGGCGATCGCCGTGGGCACCAGCGGCAACCATCCGCCAAATTGAACCAATAACACTAGGCAGATGCCAAACAGAGTGGCGATCGCCATTCCACTCGCCAAACTGAGAACTGCAACGTGACGCAGATACAGCGCTAGCAATCCACCCAAAAGCGACCAAGCTGCAATCCACAAGGTTTCTATCCAGAGAGCGCTTGTCCATAGCAACGGACGATTATCTAATGCAGCGCTCAGCAGTTGACTCACCATTTGGGCATGAAGCATGACTCCTGGAATGTCTTGTCCACCCGGTTGATGGGTGTAGGGCGTGGTGAAATAATCCTGGAAAGTAGCGGTGCGGGCAGTCGTGCCAATCAACACAATCCGATCTTTGACGCTTTCTGGGGGTAAAGTTCCAGCTAGCAGCGCCCCTAAACTAATCCGATCTGCCACCTCTGCCAGCGAGCTAAACGAACTGCCATTTTCGGGAGAGCGATAGTTTAGCAAAATCTGGTGCCCTCGCCCATCCAGGTTGAAATAGCCGCCCGTTGGAAACCCAAGCGGGTGAATTAAGGCTTTGCCCAGTTTCCAGGTGCCATCCGGCTGAAACTCCAGGTTAATGTTCTGTTGTGCTAGGTAATGCAGTGCTACTTGTGTACTGAAGGCGTAGGGAGCAGGACACCCCTCGGTGCCATCCATCGACAGCAGGTGACGACGGACAATGCCATCTTGATCGGTCAGCACGTTGCTAAAGCCTAATCGAGCGATCGCTTGCTCTGTGGGAATTTCGGGCGGTGGGGCAACATCAGGTCGGTTGGAGTTTGGATCGGCGGTAAAGCAGACAGCAATCAGGCGATCGCTGTTTTTCAGGCGTTCTGCCAGTTGCGGATACTCTTTACCAACGGGATCGCGATACAAATCTAGCCCAATCACACTCGGCTGAAGTGGCTCCAGTTTGTCTAACAATTGCGCCAGCGATCGCCCAGACAGCGACACATCGGCAGGTTTACTCGGATCTTGTTTTGCTTGCGCTTTAATATCTTTTTCTGTCACCTCCACCACCAAAATTCGCGCATCCCGTGGCTCCTTGGGGCGCATCTGCAACACTAAATCCAAGGCTTTTAGCTCCAATGGCTGCAATACACCAGCAAATCGTGCCCCGGTGACTAAGCTAGTGATCAACACGCTGCTGGCAAATAGCCAAGAGAGCGATCGCCAGGGAATGGGGAAGTTTTGAGTTTTGAGTTTTGAGTTTTGAGTTTTAAGTTTTTAGCTTTTAGTTTTGACTGTTCCCTATGCCCTATTCCCTGTCCCCTATGCTCTTCTTTCAACTGTTGCCAAGTTGGGGGGATTTCGGCAGGATGTTGGCAGATGACTGGAAGCCAAGTAGCGCAGGGAAATTCTCCTTCTAGCCCTTGAAGGCGCGATCGCGCGGATCGGACTGCTAAATAAAGCGGCTCTCCTTGGGAGTAGGCAGCGAGAAAGTATTTCAAAAATTCCTGGGCAACACGATCGGGCACGGGTTCGCGCATGACAATCAGTTGCGGAATTTGGAGATAGGCGAGTTCTCGCGCCAGACCTAACCCATCGCAGGAGTTGAAAATTGCTAGCTTTAAGCCCCGCTCCATTGCTTTTTCCAGACCATGTTTTAGTTGGCTAATGGTCAAAGTTTCAGTTTGATTCAGGTGAATCAGTCCTGAGTTGTCTTCACGTTGGCTGGTGCTGTGTCCGGCAAAAAACAAAATTTCCCAGGATTGTTCCCACAGGCGATCGCTCAAATCCTGTCGGGCTGGCTCTACCAAAAACGTGACTTTGGCATCGGTTAGCTGCTCCAAAATGGCGCGATCTGTTTGAACATCAATGTTTTGGCTATTGCCTAAAATCGCCAGAATCCGAACATGTGGACTCAGGATCAGCGGACGAGCCGGACGTTTACTAAACTCCAACGGGCTAAGAGCAATTTCAGTCCGGGGATAGCGTTCCATCAAGTCCCACAGATGCCAAGGCAAACGGCGCAGTTGGGCATCATCGGTTTGCACCACCAGCCGAATGATTTCGCTTGGATCAAGTTGCTCTAACCACTTTTCGCGAATTTGACGAAACGATCGCGCCTCTAGCCAGTCATTCAAGCGATCGCGTAACTGATCCGCCGCCGTTTCACAGTCGGCGATCGTTGCGATCGGAGTGGCGACTTTCGGTAAGCCAATCGGACGACCCGACAGATCCAATCGGCGATAAATCTGCTGCCATTGGGTATGACACACCGGAATCTCTGGCGCTGGCGGCAGTTCACCTGTAAGTTCGATCGCAGGCGGGGCACCTTCTTCGCCAATCTGAAGCGTCACAGGAAAACCCTGATCAAAGTCACCTTTTCCTAGCTTCAAAACAACCAGCTTTCCCACCACCACCGCTCCTACAAACGCTCTGAGGAAGTTTATTTTCCCGCATTCCGCTATTTAGCTACTACGACAAAACGCTTCGGTTTATGCAAGCTATCAATGTATTTCAAGTATGCCAGTCCTATTTCTCCATCGTCTCTCTGCGTCTTTCGCGCCTATCTTCTGTGGGGATGTTAGCCTAGAAATACAGCGATTCTTAATATTTTTGTCCATTAACCATGAATAAGGTTGTAGTCGGGCTTTCGGGTGGGGTTGATAGCTCAACAGCGGCGGCAATGCTTCATCAGCAGGGCTATGAAGTGATTGGGCTGACTCTGTGGCTCATGAAAGGCAAAGGACAATGCTGCTCGGAAGGCATGGTAGATGCGGCTCAGTTGTGTGAGCAGTTGGACATTCCGCATCATATTGTGGATAGCCGAGAAGCGTTTGAAAAATATATTGTGAATTATTTAGTGGCAGGGTATGGCGATGGGATTACGCCGCTGCCCTGTTCTCAATGCAACAAAGCGGTGAAGTTTACTCCGATGCTAGCGTATTCCCGTGCTGAGTTGGGCTGCGATCGCATTGCCACAGGTCATTATGCCCGCATCCGTCACGACCCAGAAACCGATCGCTATCAACTGCTGCGGGCGATCGATCTCTCCAAAGATCAATCCTATTTTTTATATGACCTGGAGCAAGACGTTTTAGCACACGTTATTTTTCCCCTGGGTGAATATCCTAAATCTGAAACTCGCCGCATTGCCGCAGAGTTTGGGTTGCATACGGCGGATAAACCCGAAAGTCAGGATTTGTGTCTGGTGGAAGCGAATGGCTCGATGCAAGCGTTTTTGGACAAATACATCACGCCCCACCAGGGGGAAATTGTCGATCAAGTCGGCAGAGTGCTAGGGCATCATGAGGGCGTACATCACTACACGATTGGGCAACGAAAAGGGTTGGGAATTGCCCACAGTGAACCGCTGTATGTGGTGGCGTTAGATGCGGTGCAAAATCGGGTGATTGTGGGCGATCGCACCACTGTTTTGGCTTCTGAATGCACAGTGCAGCGGCTCAACTGGGTTTCGATCGCGGCACCAGAGTCACCCATTCGAGCAGAGGTGCAAATTCGCTATCGATCGCCTGCGGTTCCTGCGACGGTGATTCCTTTGGAGGGCGATCGGGTGCGGGTGGTGTTTGATCAACCCCAAGCCAGCATCACTCCAGGGCAAGCGGCTGTTTGGTATGACAATGAAATTTTGCTGGGCGGCGGTATCATTGAGCGAGACTCAATCAAGCTGGGATAGGAGATTAGTGTGTTCGGAGTTCGGAGTCAGAATGATGGAAAATGGGGTTACATTACCAAGCAACCTACCATTCCTGCGATCGCTGCTTTGGCAAACGAACGGCGCGATCGCGGTTTTGACTCCAGTGGAAATGCTGAATGTCTATGAGCGAGGTTGGCGCTATCGCGATACTTTGGAGCCGCCGACCCCAGAAGAACTGAACTTCATTCGCGAACTGGCGACCCAGTTTTATTCAGGCATCATTCACGACGTTTAGCCGCACGTTCATCGATCAATGCTGATCAAACTTGCCCCAAGCTTATAGTTTCATACTTAGCACTTCGTACTCTGCACTCTGCATTTGGCTAAGCGTTTCGTTGGGCGATCGCAAAGGCAAAAGCAGCCAGCAACGGCAAAATAATTGGCACTGCGACCACTAAGCCCCATTTGCCAAAGCGAATTTTTTGCCCATCGGCTTTAAACAAGGCGATCACGGCAATAATGCCCATTACCGTCCACAGAACGCCAAACCCAATAAATAACGTAAATGCAGAGTCATCCATAGCCAAACCTTGATTGCCACTGTTCTTTTTGCCTCATCCTACTTTACTTTTTTGAAGTTGTGCGGAGGGAAAGCGGAAGGGGGCTATCCTGGTTAAGATCGACACTACTGTTGGAATCTAGCTCAGTAAAATCTGGCTAAGTAAATTGACTCATGAGTGATACGGAAACTGAGCAGACGGGTGAATTGCAGGGCTTGAGCGATCGCGAAGTTATTGCTCGGCGGGCGGATGGCAAGGGCAACAATATTCCTCGCAGTAGCAGCCGCCCTTACCGCCAAATTTTTAATGAGAACCTATTCACTTTTATCAATGCGGCGTTCTTCACCATTAGTTTGGTGATGTTTTTGCTAGGGCGAGTCGGTGATGGCATTTTGGTCGCGGTTGTGATTTTTGGCGGCGTATTGGTCAACATTGGTCAAGAAATTTGGGCAAAACGCAAACTGGATGAAATCGCGCTGTTGTATCGTCCAAAGGCGATCGCCATTCGTGACGGCACAGAGCAAAACGTTGACCCCAGTGAGCTTGTGCTAGGAGATTTGCTGGTGCTGCGTCCCGGCGATCAAATTGTGGTGGATGGGGCGATCGTCGGCGATGGAAAAATTGAAGTCGATGAATCGTTACTCACCGGCGAATCTGATTCGATTCCCAAAATGGCGGGCGCTCCAGTTTATTCGGGCAGTTTCTGCGTCAGCGGCACGGCTTGTTATCAAGCCGAAAAAGTCGGCACTGATACAGTAGCGCACAAGCTAATGACAGGCGCACGAGCCTTTCGCCAAGTGCTAACTCCCGTGCAGCATGAGATCAATGTGGTGATTCGGGTGTTTCTGCTGATTGCCTGCTTTTTGTGGATTTTAGTGGCAATTAGTTTTTTAAGCCGTTCCTATTCGTTAAATGATGTGATTCAGCGATCGGCAGTGATTGCGGGGCTGGTTCCGGCGGGGCTTTTGCTAGCGATCACCTTAGCGTATGGACTGGGCGCGGTCAGAATGATTGGGGAAGATGTATTGATCCAACAGGCAAACGCGGTGGAATCGTTGAGCAATGTAGATATTTTGTGTCTAGACAAAACGGGCACCCTGACCACGAACCAAATTGAACTGCAAGAGATTTATCCAATCGGCGTGAGCGAGGAGGAACTGCGATCGCTCCTGGGAACCTACGCCGCCAGCACCACCGCAGGCAACAAAACCAATGATGCGATCGCCAACACCTGTCCCGGCATTGTCATGGAGGCGATCACGGAAGTCCCTTTCTCCTCTGCCCGCAAGTGGAGCGCCTTAAGCTTCGATGTTTCTATTTCCACACCCGACACCCAGCACCTAACACCTGGCACCTACGTTTTAGGTGCCCCAGAATTTCTTATATCCTTGGCTGTCTTAAGTTTAGATGTAGTTGACCACCTCGAAGAGGGCATTCAACAAGGGTTACGGGTGGTGATGTTTGCCCACACTCCGCAGAGTTTAATCCCCAAAGAAAACTCAACCCCGGAATTACCTGATGATCTATTGCCACTCGGACTGTTGCGATTTAGCGACCAACTGCGACCCGAAGCCAAGCAAACATTGGATGGATTTGCCGAAGCTGGAATTGAGGTCAAAATTATTTCTGGAGATAACCCGACAACGGTTGCGGCATTAGCGAGGCAAGCCGGGTTGGGAGAAGATATTGAGGTGGTTTCCGGGCAAGAGTTGGCGCTAATGGATGAATCGCAATTTATCCAAACGGCATTGACGAGTACGGTGTTTGGGCGGATTACGCCAGACCAAAAAGCAGATCTGGTGCGGGGGTTGCGCCGCCGGGGAAAATACGTTGCCATGATTGGCGATGGGGTGAATGATGTGCTGGCGTTGAAGCAGGCAAATTTGGCGATCGCCATGGAAAGCGGCAGTAAAGCCACCCGCAGCGTTGCCGATATCGTCTTGCTGAAAGATTCTTTTGCCGCATTGCCTCACACCTTTTTGGAGGGTCAGCGGATTCGCAACGGCATTCAAGATGTGATGAAACTGTTTTTGGTGAGAACGTTTTGTGTGACGCTGCTGGTGTTTGCGACGGCGATCGTCGCCGATAGCTTTCCGCTACAAAACAAACAAAGCGCGATCGTGGCGCTGGTGGGGGTTGGCTTCCCTACGATGTTTATTCCCGTGTGGGCAAAAGCCGGAGCCATTCCCCGTCGTAGCATGGTACGCGGAATTCTCCATTTTGTGATTCCCGCAACGCTGACCCTAACGCTAGTGGCGCTATTGGTCTACCTGTTCTATCTAGTTGTTGCCATTCTCGACTTGCAGCCCAATCTCAACTTAGCCCAAGTCGATTACGCCACACCGCGCAGCGCCTTAGTCACCATTTTGATTATGGGCGAACTGTTGCTAATCCCGTTTCTCAAACCGCCCACACAGTTTTGGGTAGGTGGTGAACCGTTGAGCGGCGATTGGCGCTATACCATCGTTGCGATCGCGCTGCTCGGTATCTACTTCCTGATTTTGGCAGTGCCGCCCTTTCGCAATTTCTTTGAACTACAGCCACTTAGCCCTTTGAGCTACCTATTTCTAGCATTTGTGGCATTTGAGTGGTGCCTGATTCTACGGGCAATCTGGCGCAGTCGCTTCCTCGATCGCTTCCTAGGCATTGATTTGGGGTAATGGGCGATCGCTCTTCTCTTCTTTTTGCCAAGCTAAACCGCGATCGCTTCTGGGATTGCGCCTTGCATTCGACCGAGCCAGGTGATCAGGTTTTCGAGTTGCTGGTCGGCGTTGAGGATGGCTAACCCGCGAACGGTGACTTTTCCGGGGGTGTAGACAAAGCGGGAGTGGAGGTGATCGGGCAGGTTAGCTTTCAGCAAGTTCCAGGCAGGTTCTTCCATCGGCGTTTCCATGACGATGTGCTGGGTGCCTTCGGGTTTGATGCGCGAGAAGCCGAGTTTTTTGCCCAGTTGTTTGAGTTCCACAACGCGGATGAGTTGTTGGGCGGCAACGGGGATGGAACCATAGCGATCGCTCCAGTCGGCGGCAATTTGGGTAAGTTCTTGGCGGGAACTGGCGGAAGCAACGGCACGATAGGCGCTCATCTTTTGGTCTAAATCAGGAATGTAATCAGCGGGGATGAATGCCGTCAAATTCAGATCAATTTGGGTGTCATCGACTTTAGGAATTGCTTGACCTCGAATTTCCTGAATCGCTTCTTGCAGCATCTCAACGTATAGGTCAAAGCCGATCGCATCCATTTGTCCCGATTGTTCCGCACCGAGCAAGTTTCCGACCCCGCGAATTTCCATGTCGCGCATCGCCAGTTGATAGCCAGAACCCAGTTGAGCGAATTCTTGAATGGCGCGTAGCCGTTGACGGGCGGTGTCAGATAATTGAGAGCCTTTAGGATAAAACAGCCAAGCATGTGCTTGAATCCCGGCTCTGCCGACCCGTCCCCGAAGCTGATACAACTGGGATAAGCCGAACCGCTGGGCATCTTCGATCAAAATTGTGTTGACGCGGGGAATATCCAGACCCGACTCAATAATGGTGGTGCAGAGCAGAATTTCGGCTTCGCCTTCGCTGAAGGTGAGCATGGTGGATTCTAGTTCCGCTTCCGGCATTTGACCGTGGGCGATCGCCAACCTAGCACCGGGAACCATCTCGCGAATTCGCGCCGAGATTTCCTCAATGCCTTCGACGCGCGGTACCACATAAAACACCTGCCCCCCGCGATCGAGTTCTTGCCGAATCGCCGATCGCATCACGTCCTCATCGTAGGGCGACAGGTGGGTTTTGATCGGGCGACGAGAAGGCGGCGGCGTAGTAATCAAGCTCATCTCACGCACCCCCGACATCGCCATATAGAGCGTCCGAGGAATCGGCGTGGCGCTCAGGGTCAGTACATCGACTTGCGTTCGCAGGGACTTAATCTTTTCCTTCTGATTTACGCCAAACCGCTGTTCTTCATCCACGACGAGCAGTCCCAAATCCCGGAACTCTACGCCTTTACCCAAAAGCTGATGCGTTCCCACCACAATATCCAGTTCACCCGTTTTCAAACGCTGCAAAATTTCTTTGCGCTCCTGGGCAGAGCGAAAGCGGTTGAGCAAGCCGACCTGGACAGGATAGGGGGCAAATCGTTCCTTAAACGTGTGGTAGTGCTGCTGGGTCAGAATGGTGGTAGGAGCCAACAGCGCCACCTGTTTACCCGCCGTCACCGCTTTGAAAATGGCGCGGATGGCGACCTCGGTTTTGCCGAAGCCAACATCGCCGCAGACGAGCCGATCCATGGGGCGATCGCTCTGCATATCCTGCTTCACATCCTGCACCGCTTTCAGTTGGTCAGGTGTAGGCTGGTAGGGAAAGGAGTCTTCCATTTCCTGTTGCCAAGGCATATCTTCTGGGAACGTGAAGCCGACTTGCTGGGCACGATGGGCATAAAGCTGGAGCAAATCCACTGCCACTTTTTTGATGGCTTTGCGAACTTTGCTGGTGGTGCGCTCCCAGGCTTTGCCCGACATTTTGTTCAGTTCTGGAGCGCGATCGCCCACCGCCCGAAAACGCGACAGGGAATTCAACTGATCCGCAGCAACCCGCAGCAACCCATCGGCATACTGAATCACCAGATATTCACGAGTTTCATGGTTAATCACTAGGCTTTCCAGCTTGAGAAACTTGCCAACGCCGTGACTGCGATGCACGACGTAATCTCCTGGCTGGAGTTTGTTGGGATCAACCTGCTTAGAAGCGGCTCTGCGTCGTTTGCGGACATAGTTGGGCGTGGTCAGGGTATGCTGCCCAAAAAACTCGCGATCGGTGACCAACACTAGCCGAAACGTCGGCAAGATAAACCCTTCCAGTTCTGCCAACCCCGAATACTTCACCGCCACTGGCACATGCTGAGTTTGCAGCTTATCGATCGCCAGATAATCTCGTGGATTGGGCACAAACTGCGCCGGACAGTCGTGTTCTTGCAGCAGTGACACAGATCGCGAGGGTTGCGCCGACATCAGCCACACCGAAAAGCCGCGATCGCGCTCATCCCGCAGGGTTTCTGCCAACCGACCAAACTGGTTGGGAATGGCGGGAACCGGACGGCTGGCAAGATTAATGGCAGAATGGCGAGTGGCGAGTGGCGAGTTTGGATTGACTTCTTCGGCGAGTTCGGAAAGGTAGAGGCGATCGAACTGTTCTACTTCAGCCAAAGATTCAGCAAAGATGCGGTGTGTTTTTGGAATAGTCTCCTGCCAACTCTCTTCAACGTGTTCAAACCAGCGATCGCTGTGTGCCTCACATTGATCGAGTTCATCCAGAGCAATCACCACATTGTCAGGCAGATAATCCAGCAGGGAAGCGGGATGGTCAAAGGCATAGCCCAAAAAGCGACGGGAGCCTTCCAAAAGTTGCCCTTCCTCAAACGCTTCTCGCTCTTGGTCGGATAAGTGATTTTTGACGGCTTCTGTGCTTTCGGGCGAAAGGTTAGCCTGGATAATGGGGGCAAATTTAGTCGGCGTAATTACGATGTGATCTACGCGATCTAGCACAGTTCCTTCGCCAACGCTTGATCGCTGAGTTACTGGGTCAAACTCGCGCAGTTGATCCAATTCATCGCCGAACAATTCCAATCGCACAGGTAACTCCGATGCCACCGGAAACACGTCTACAATGTCTCCCCGACGGCTCCACTGTCCTTCGGTTTCCACCAAATTCACGCGATCGTAGCCCAATCGCGCCAACTCATCCGCTAGTTTTCCAAGATTTAACTCTGTCCCTTTTTGCAACGTCAAACAAAACGATTGGAAGACATCCACCGGCGGCAAGTGAGGTTGAAGGGCGCGTTCAGTAGCAACGATCGCATAAAGAGGAGCCTGAATCCGACCATTCTCTGTTCCCTGTTCCCTATCCCCTGTTCCCTTCCCCACCAAATCCGCCAATACTTGCATTTGACCCCAAACAATTTCTGCTTCTGAGTCAAACGGCTCATAGGGAGAAGATTCGGAGGTGGGATAAAAGTTGACGGTTTGCCAACCCATTGCCTCTAGCTGGGCTGTCCACCGTCCGGCTTCTTCTAGCGTGGCGGTAACGACTAGCAACGGGCGAGAATCTGCTTGTGCAAGGGCAGAACTGACTAATCCTTTGGGTAGCCGTGATGCTCCTGTAAGCTGCAAACATTGCTGCTGCTTCAGTTTGCTTAACAGTTCGGAGGTGAGGGGCGATCGCCCTAAAGCACGAGTAATCGAAGACAGCGCCATAAACTCTGCAAAACCAGACAAAGAGAGACACTCATTGTATCTTTACATTCTAGAAATCTGCCCGACTCTCTCAGCATCATAGAAATAGAAATCGCTCAACTAAGCCTCATGTCCTATTGGAATGCCTGCAAAAAAGCAATAAGAGTTTATAAAATTCCCTTAAAAATCCTGCTGCTTTAAAAATAGTCTGGACATTTTTTGAAAAGGCTCTAGAAACCTTCATTCTACGACTCGGCATGGCTCCACTTGCCCTCATCCTAAATCCCTCTCCCAGAGCGGGGGAGACTTTGAAAAACTCTTGCGCCCTTTCACTTGCTATGGGAGTAGGGGAAGGGGTCAGCCGGGTGAGTGCGTTAAGTATATGAATACCAGAAGTAAATTTGGCGTTGCTGAATCTAGATATGAAATTCGTAGGGGTAATCCCTTGTGGTTGCCCTGATCCCAGCAAGGTTATGCACAAGGCGTTCCCCCTACAAATGAAAATCATGTCTGCATTCAGCAATGCCGTAAATTCTACATCCTTAATTGAGGTGTGCTTTTTCACTGATTCATACCTTGATAAGGATATTAGAATCGTTGCAGTATCCAGCACCTTTTTCCTATGCCCGACCTTCCTAACTCACCGATCGCCCGTCAAGGTAAAACCACCGAACATACGCTTTCCCTGGGCGATCGCCAGATTCCCTATACGGCAACGGCTGAATGGCAAACGCTGAATGAAAATGAGAAGCCGATCGCCGAGATGTTTCATGTGGCGTATTTGGCAAAAACGGATTCTGCGTCGCGGCGATCGCTCACTTTTGTCTTCAATGGCGGACCCGGTGCTGCCTCTGCTTATCTGCACATGGGAGCCATGGGACCCAAACGCATCGTATTTGGCACCCATGGCAGTTTACCCAAGCCACCCGTCCGCATGATAGATAACCTGGAAAGCTGGCTGAGCTTCACCGATTTGGTGTTCATTGATCCAATTGGCACTGGATTCAGCCGCAGTCTGCCAACCGAGAAAGAGAACCCTGAAAAATTGAGTGAGAAGCCAGAAGGCGAGAAGAACGACAAGCCGAAAGAAGCAGCCTTTTGGGATGTTGAGCGCGATTTGAAATCCTTGGGAGAATTCATTCAAGGATTTTTGTCGCGGCAAAAGCGCTGGCTGTCTCCCATTTTCATTGCGGGGGAAAGCTACGGTGGCTTTCGGGTGGCGAAACTTGCCCGCAAACTGCAACAGGATTTTGGGGTAGGGCTTTCAGGAGCAATCTTGATTTCGCCAGCGTTGGAGTTCAGTTTATTTGGTGCAAATGATTACAACCTAACGGGCTGGGCAACCCTGATCCCCTCTTTTGCGGCAACGGCGGCACATCACAATCGCGCTCAGTGGGCAGGCAACCCAGGCGATCTGCAAGCTCATATCAGTGCCGCAGAGCAGTTTTCCCGCAAGACCTTCATTCCTATGCTGGCGATGGGCGACACGGTGCCACCGGATGAACGCCAAAGTACCTATCAACAGCTTGCTGATTTGATTGGCTTGCCCGTTTCCTTGGTAGAGCGCCAAGCCGGACGCATCGGGATTGAAGCTTTTGCCAGAGAGCTACTGCGCGACCAGCAAAAAATAGTGGGTTTATATGATGCAGCGATGACGGCGATCGACCCCTTTCCCGATCGCTTGCTGTATGAAGGCTGTGATCCAACGCTAGATGGAGTCGATCGCCTGTTTACGGGAGCGATCAACAGCCATCTGCGTGATACCTTGGGTGTGGAAACTAACCTCACCTATCACCTGCTGAATATTGAAGTATTTAAAGCCTGGACGTTTGATTCCAAGGGCGAATTGAAACAGGGCTTCGCGGGTGCTGTGGATGATTTGCGGGTGGGCATGACGCTGAACCCTTACATGCAGGTGGCAATCAATCACGGCTTTTTTGATCTGGTCACGCCCTATTTTGCCTCAAACTATTTGGCAGATTTGATGAAGCTGAATCCAGAAGTGCGCCCCAATTTAACCCTGAAGCATTACTCCGGTGGGCATATGTTCTATACCTGGGAAGCATCTCGCCAGCAGTGGTTTGGCGAGATGCAGGGGTTTTATCAACGTGCGATCGCGTAACATTTTGCGTAAGTAAGGGCGTGGCATTCGGTAGTTGATCTGCGGTTGAGTCGCTAAGTAATTGCCCAAATGCTACGCCCCTACTGTCACTAACCTACAAGCTGTTTCACCTTTGCCATGATGCCCACTGGATCGATGCCTTGATGGGGGAACTGCTCCCACAGACCGCCGCAGCCTTCTTCGTGGGTGCCGAGATAGGCATATTTTGGGGTGAAGCCGCGCTCTAGCAACCAGCTACCAAAGCGACTGCCTAAACCAGTTTTGCGGTTAAAGGCTTCCACGACGATGACAAAAGGAGATGTGCCGATTTTAGCGATCGCGGCTTCATCCACCACATTCAAGGTCGATTTATTGATCAGCCCCACGTCAATCCCTTCTTGCTTCAAGCGTTCTACCGCATCCAATGCCCGATACACCGCATCCCCCACCGCAACGATATAGCCAGCGGTGCCTTCCCGAATCACTTCATCTTTGCCGGGGGTGAAGGTGTAGCCCTCGCCATATAGTTCGCCGCATTCAGCATTCAGCAAAATTGGCGTTTTGGAGCGGGTCGAGAAAATAAACCGTAGCCCTGGATCAAAGAAAACCGCCTCGACGCAGGCTTTCATCTGGTTGGCATCGGCAGGAAAATAGAGCTTGGTATCGTAGCCATCATCCAAACCGTTGTCGGCAAAAAAGTTGTTGATCCCAAAGTGGCAGGTGTTGTCCGCCATGTCGTCGATGCCAGAGTGAGAGAAGTGGCAAAGTAGGTTGGAATAGTTCAACCGCGCCATGGTGATTTCAGAAATGCACATTTCCAAGAAGGCGGCAAAGGTGGCGAAGATGCCTTGCTTGCCTTTTTCCATGCCAAATCCAGCGGCGGCAGAAAGGTTGCCGCGCTCCATAATGCCAGAAGGCAGAAAGACTTCAGGATGGGCATCGTGGATTTTTTTCAACCCGCAGGAACCTTCGAGATCACTGTCGATGACTAGCACTTTCTCTTTCCGCTTGGCTTCACTCATGCGACCTAAAACAGCAACCACCGCATCCCCAAACACGTTGCGGTTAGAATCCCATTTATCGCCAATACCGAGGAATTTGTAAGGATTTTTAGGGGTTTTAATCTCTTTCAGGACGGCAACCGCGTCGCTATGTCCACGTTTTTCGAGATAGGCGATCGCTTTTTCCACCGAAATCACATCATGTCCGTGGGTCGAGCCTTCCAGCCCTTCAATGCCAACGCACATCGGACGTTTGTTGATCACTGCCACGGGTCCAGGGGTGTTAATCGCTTCGTGAATCCGGCTATACAAGCTGTCTAAATCTTCGCCATCGCCTTCTAGCACTTTCACTCCGTGCCCTTCCAGGGTTTTTGCAACGGTGAAACCGGGGAGATATTTGGAGGGATGCCCCGCGATCGTCACATCGTTATCGTCAATAATCAGCTTCACATTCAGGTGTTGCGCCACGGCTAGCCGCGCTGCTTCTGCGTCATTTCCTTCCTGCTGCGAACCATCGGAACCCAAGCAGAACACCGCTTTTCCTGGATTTGCCAATGCCACCCCATTCACGTATGGCCACATATGCCCTAGCCGACCGGAGCTAAATTTTACGCCGGGAGTCAAGCCTAGTTCGGGGTGCCCAGGCAACTTGGAATTTGCTTCCCGGTAGTGCATCAGTTGTTCAGCGGGCAACTCTCCATGCAGCGCCGCCATCAGATATTGAGTGCCAACTCGGTGTCCTGCTTCATCAAAGAAAATTGGCACAAACTGGTCAGCGGCTCCCCGAAACAGTGCATCCAAAATTACCACTTCTGGCACAGTATCGTAAGGTCCGCCTGTATGACCGCCTACGCCCCGCGCTGCACCCGTCGCTGTAAAGAAAATTATGGCATCACGGCAGAGTTGAATATTCGCTTTTAGTGCCTCCCGCTCGTCATCGGTTAAGGTCGGTTTAGTCGGGTCTAGCGCTATCGATTGGTAAGCACTCAGATCAATGGGAAAGCGAACAGATGTTGCTGTCATAACGTGATTTTTCCTATACAGAGCAGTGGAGGAGAACGGAGCAGTCAATGTTTTGGCAGCCTTGACCCACAAGCAGCGATCGCGCACAAGGCTAAAACTCAATGCTTTAAAGGTAATCGTTCCAATGCCTAGTGTAGTGTTTTGCAGCCCACATTCTGCAATTTGGCTGCAAATTTACCGCACTCATTGAATTCCATGACTTTTGCCAATCACCCAGTGTCGCCGGAAAAAGCGTGATAGGGAAGACTCCTCTAGCGTTAGGCAAATAGGGCGACCATGGGGACAAGTGCGAGGATTACGGGTTTGTTGCCATTGAGTTAACAGGGTTTGCATGGCTAAAGCAGATAGGACTGTGCCATTGCGAATCGCGCTGCGGCAGGCAGTTGCGACTTGGGCGGTTTGCAAATCACCACCCAAGCTAAGTTCTAGCAACGCTTCGGCACAGTCAGATCGCGCCACTAGTAAGACAGGAGCCGATCGCGCCACCCACGACTGATCACCAAAGGGTTCCACATCGATATCAATCCGCTGCAATTGCTCCACTTGAGCAGTAGTCAATCCATTGAGAATGATTGGGGTTTCGAGCGGCACTATCTGCCAGCGATCGCACAGTTGCTCATATAACACCCGCTCATGGGCAATGTGTTGTTCAATCAACCACAAGCCCGTGGGGTGTTCCGCCAGAATGTAGGTGTTGTGAACTTGAGCAAGGGCTTTGAGCGTAAAGACGAGGGGCGGGGGGGTAGGGGCTAGAAATTTATCTTGATCGCCTTCTATATTTCGTGACGGTTGCAAGGTGTTCCATACGCCGCCAGTTTCGGCAGCTTTGACCAATTGACCGACGCGATCAGAGTAGAGCGTTTCCGGCAGCGTGTCAGGATTAAGGTGCAAAGTTTGAGCGATCGCCGCTGTAATTTGTTCGCGCCACTTATCTAGATGATGCAGATAGATTTCCGATTTAGCAGGATGACGGTTCCAGTCAATTTGCGCTGGAGGCACCTGCAAATGCACAAAGCACACCGGATAGCGATCGCGGGGCAACGTTCGCCGAAATGCCGCCAAAATCGTCTGTTCAATTTCTGGCAAGTTGACTAATCGCCCATTCACCGCAACCCGTACCCAATCGGGACGACGACGATGACAGCGATCAGGTAAGCCAAGCAAAAGATAAAGAGAAGGTACGGAGTTTTGAGTTTTGAGTTTTGAGTTTTGAGTTTTGAGTTTTGTTCGCGTAGCGTCTCCGTAGGAGATATTTTGAGTTTTGAGTTCTAAGTTTTGATCCTCTGTTCCCTGTTCCCTGTTCTCTCTTCCCTTGCCCCTGTCTCCTGTCCCCTGATTCCCAACGCTCAACACCTGCTCACCCTCTTGCAAATCGCTGACTTCCACTTCTCGTAAAAGCTGGGGCACAATTTGACGGGCGGTGTTGCCAGGAAAAAGGGTGAACCAATCGCGATCGCCCCGCTGCACTTGCCAGGTTACTTGGGGATGACACAGGGCAATTTGATGAATTGTGGCTTGGATTGCTTTAAGTTGATGGGCAACAGAAGGCAAGCCTTGACGACGAGTGGGCAAGCTGGCAAACAGATGATCAACCGTAACGATGGTGCCGGTCGAGATCGCCACAGGTTCCATTGCAATCGGCAATCCTTGAGCATCATAGGTAATTTGCCAGCCTTCATTCTCTTTGGGATCAACATCACTAGACGGCGATCGTGAGGATAAACGGCTGGCGATCTGTAATTGGGCTAACTGTGCCAAACTATGCAGTGCTTCACCCCGAAACCCTAGACTGGTGATGTTCCACAAATCTTGGCGATCGCGGATTTTGCTAGTACTGTGAGGACTTGCCGCCATCTCCAAATTTTGGCGATCCATCCCAATGCCATTATCTGCCACTCGCAGCCGCCACTGCTCCACCCAAACCGATACAGTAATTCGAGTGGCACCACTATCTAAAGCATTTTCCACCAGTTCGCGAACCGCCGCCGCCAGGGAGTCGATTACCTCTCCAGCGGCGATTAGATGAACAACCTCAGTGGGTAAGGGGTAAATGCCAGCCATAACTCCAGTGTAGGTGAGGAGCAAAAAACTGGTTGCGGAACATTCATTAGACACTCCAGCCTTCGTTCCAACCCAAACGGCTAAAAATTAGGCAAATTAGACACTGCAACAATGGGGCTTTCAGAGAGAGTTGTTCTCGCTTGAGACTCCGCCTCGAACGTTTTTTCTTCAACCGTACCCGGTTCGCCGAGTAGTTTTGGTGGACTCTCGTTGTAGGTCACTAAGACTCCTCCAGCATTGCCAGCCCGCACCGTGATCTGCTGTTTCGCTGCCCACGCTTGTTGAGCGCCTTCCGATAGTACGCCCTCAAATTCAGTTTTTCCATCGGCAACAATCCGAATCCAGGATTGAGCCTTGAACGCTAAACCAATCCGAACTGGCTTATCAGAAATTGCAGCCGTGGAGGGGATCGCTTTTTTGCCCACAATGCCAACTCCAGCACCCGTCGGTTTTTGACTGGGTAAAGGCGGACCATACAATTCAACTTTTTGGGTGGTCGATTGCCCTGCTCCAGGCTGTTGAGGCAAGTTAGCATAGCGAAGCGCTTGGGGAGAAGAGCGGTTTAGCACATAGGACAAGCCGCTGATGGCACCCATGACTAGGAGCATGTAAACCAAATACAAATGCAGGGGGCGTAACTGCGCTTCGGCAGCACTACTCCAGGTTGGCTTGGGAGATCTGAGATCAGATTGGGCAGGAAATGCAGTGGCAATCTCAGTGCCATCCGCGCCGATCGCGTCAGCATATCGGCGAATAAACCCCTGAACATACACGGGTTCAGGCAGTTGAGCCACATTTGCTTCTTCAATCGCCATTAAAGTTTTCACGGGAATTAGCGTTGTAGACGCGATCGCCTCTAAAGACAACTTTCGATCTTGTCGAAGGCAACGCAAATAATTACCAATTTCAGCCAACAATTGCGTTTGTTCTGTATTCAATTGAAGCGCTTTATCTCTCATGCTCGGCACTCCTCACCCACGCTAAGCGTTCTCTTCGATGTTAAATCAATCTGGGATCTCAAAAAACAAATCTCAGTGCTTGTCAAAGAGCGATACTGACCGCTTTCAAGCTGAGATTGGCTGCTCGTTTTCAGCCGAATGCATCCAATGGTAGTTCGGTGCAACGTTTGGACAGGATGCCCTAATTGCTCTGCGACTCGCCTAATTTGGCGATTACGTCCTTCTTTCAAAACAATCTCTAATAATGTTCGGCGATCAGAGTGCGATTTCAGGATAGAAATGTCTGCGGGAAGAGTTCTTTGTCCTTCTAACCATACTCCCTGTTGCCATTGCTTTAAAACAGAAGCAGACGGACAGCCCTCAACCCACACCTGGTAAGTTTTGGGAATGTGATGGCGGGGATGAGTCAGATAAAAAGTCAAATCTCCATCATTAGTGAGCAGCAGCGCCCCAGTTGAGTCTGCATCCAAGCGTCCAACGGGGTGAATTCCTTGTCCATGACGGAGTGCAGGGGGGAGTAGATCCAAAACAGTCTGTCTTTTTTGGGGGTCATCACAGGTAGAAACGACCGTCCTTGGTTTATTCATCAATAGATAAATGCGTTGGGGACACGCGACCGGGTTGACAACAGCACCATCTATAGAGATTTGGACAGCCGTTGGATCAACTTTTTGACCCAGGTATGCGATCGTGCCATCGATCTCAACTCGTCCTTGTTGAATCAATTGCTCAACTTGACGACGGGCAGCAATGCCCCATCGCGAAAGTACTTTTTGAACCCGTTCATCCATGCGTTGGCGTAGCCTTGCGTTTGCAAATTAGGCGTTTAGTCTTAACAAATGCCTTGTTTTCTTGTTTTTTAAGACAAGCGATAAGTATTCACACTTAAATAGTACACTGTCACCTTAACAATTCTCAGCATTAAAAGGTCAGCATTTTATTCCACCTCTCCAGCCCCGGTTTTTAGGGGTAAAAATACTTCTATCCAAGCTCCGCCGGTTTCAGGATGGTTGCTGGCTTTTACTGAGCCTTGATGAGCTTCCACAATTTGCCGAACGATCGCCAGACCGAGTCCCGTGCCGCTGTTTGCTTGGAAAAAGTCTTGCTTCCAATTTTTTGCAGAGGGCTGGGGATTGAGGGTTGGGGGATTGAGGGTTGGGGCAGCGCTGCCGGAAAGGGTCGATAAGGTCAGTATTCCATCGGTTGCGAGTGCTTTCGTTCCAGTTTGGCGGGTGCGGGAGGGATCAACTCGATAAAAGCGATCGAATACCTGAGACAAAGCGGCTTCTGGAAAGCCTGAACCTGCATCGATTACTTCTAGATGAACCTGTTGTTTTGTATTATTGGCTACACCTATTTGATTGTCTTGAGTCAATGAAACTTGCACTCGAATATGTTGCTGAGTGGGGCTATATTTGATGCTGTTATCCAACAGGTTTAATAAAACTCGGTGTAGTCGTGCTTCATCTGCCAAAATTAGTAGGCGATCGCAGCCCACATACTCTAACTGGAGTTGCTTTTCCCGCGCTAAGGGTTCTAGGCTTAGCCAAGCCGACTGGATCAAGCGAGGAAGATCGATAGTTTTCAGCGTTAAACGAGCAGAGGGTTGCATTCCAAGCTGGTTAAGGTCAAGCAGATCTTGGACTAAACCGCTGAGGCGAATTGTTTCATTTAACAACCGATCAACCCAATCGCGAGTGGGCGGTTCTAAACGAGATTGCAGCGTTTCAGCGACGAGCCGAATGGACGTTAGGGGAGTTTTTAGCTCATGGGCGACATCCGAAATCCAGCGATCGCGCTGTTGGGTCAACCTCACCACCTGTTCGCGGCTTTCAATAAAGACTGCGATACAGCCATCGGGTAGAGGAATGCCGTGCCCTTTAAGCGGACGAGGCTGTTTTTGCGATAGTTTGGCGTAGTCGGGATCAACCGGATGAAAAACCCATTCGCTTTGGCAGGGTTGTTGAGCGTCACGGGTTTCCTCAATCAAGGCATCTAGTTCGTAGGAGCGCACGAGTTCTAGGAGCAAACGCGGTCTTCCAGGAAAATAAGTCTGCATACTCAGCAGTTCACACGCTTTACTATTGCAAGCAAGTAGCTGATTATCTTCATCGACCTGCAAAAATCCAATAGGTGCAACTTGAAACAGGGCTTGCAGACTTTGCAACTCAGTTTGGAGAGAAAAGTGGGCTTCTTGGTAAGCCGCGATCGCCCGTGTGAGCCGAGAAGTAGACGAAAATGCCACGGGAGCATCTGGTCGCCATTTTTGCACAATACGCCACAGCTTGGCGTTAAGCCGCAGCCATCGCCATTCCAAAAATGCCAAACTCATCAGTAGCCCAATCAAAACCCATATTTCCATGGCGACCGAATAGAGTACAGCTAGACTATCCCTGCATTAGGGTTACCGTTATTCTAAGCTGCTAATCTTAGGCGATCGCTGGCGATTGTTGAACTTTACTCGGCGATCGATTTTGCTCTAGGCATAGTGATCAATCTAGTGGGTCAATCCAGTGGAGTTATTTGTCATATACGAATGCTTGGCATTACTGAATCTGGGGATGAAATGTGTAGGGGCAATGCCTTGTGGCTGCCCTCCACCTACGCCAGGGTAGGCACAAGACCTACCCCTACAGTCAGAAATCATACTTGCATTCAGCAGCGCCAAATGCTTTAACCAAAGCGATAGCCAAACCCTCGAACGGTGACTAAATAGTCTGGATTGCTGGGATCGCGCTCTAACTTTTCACGCAGCCAACGAATGTGGACATCAACGGTTTTGCTATCACCAATGAAGTCAGGTCCCCAAATGCGTTCTAGCAGTTGCTCCCGCGACCAAACCCGACGCGGATAGCTCATAAACAATTCTAAAATTTTGAATTCTTTGGGCGAGAAGTTGACCTCTTCACCCCGGACTATGACGCGGCATTCTTGAGGATACAGAATAATTTCGTCGAACTTCAGCAGGGGTTGCTCTGGTTCTGCCTGAAAGTGATAGTGACGACGCAGCAACGCCCGACACCGAGCAATCAATTCTCTCATGCCAAAGGGTTTGGTCAGATAGTCATCTGCGCCCACTTCTAACCCAACGACGCGATCGGTTTCACTGCCCTTAGCGCTGAGCATTAAAATGGGAACGTTGTTGCCTTCACGCCGCACAACGCGACATAAATCTAGCCCGTTCACATAGGGCAACATTAAATCAAGAATAACTACATCAAATTCAGGGTTGAGTTGTCCTGAACCAAAGGATTTTCCAGAGCGGAAGTCACCCCCGTCTTCCTGATGCAATAAGTCAAGCGCAGCCCGTCCATCTGCTGCTGCAACCACGTCGTATCCTTCTTCAGTTAAGGCAAGGGTAATGGTTTCACGGATGAGTTCTTCGTCTTCAACCACTAAAATTCGCCCGATGCGAAGTCCGTTTTGAGCTTTGGCTTGGTCAGCGGTCAGCGTAAGCGACATGATGGTGCTGGCTCCTAGTTATCCAAAAAAATTCTACCATTAACAGAAGTTTTTGTAAGCTCTGATACTTTCTAAAATATTGGGGAGTATGGAGGGTGGAGAGTGGAGTTCTGGGTACGGAATATGAGGGGGAAATTTTGAATATTTTTGCTTGTGGGTAATAGTCTAAAAAATAAATAAGCTGATTTGTGGGCGATCGCGAAATTGCTGAACCGTTAAGTCACGAAAGGATGACGTATGAGGAAATATGTCTTGAACTTTTTGAGCGTTAACTTAGAGGCAGAATAAATAAGCAGACTACTTGTAATAAATGCCTTGTGAGGAAAGGAATCATTGTCATGCCCTGGTTTGTGAAGATCGAGGAAGGGATTGTTGATAAGGCAATTTTTGATCACTATGTTCCTGCCCATAAGGAATTTGTGCAAAGGCTAATTGCGAAGGGACATCAGGCAAAAACTGGCTACTGGGGCTGTCGGGGTGGCGGTATGTTGTTGTTTGAGGCATCTTCGATGGATGAGGCGCAGGCGATCGTGGCGCAAGATCCGCTGGTGATCAATGCATGTGTTCATTACAAGCTATATGAATGGCGTATTGTGGTGGAGTAAGAGAATCCTTGAAGACATTGCTAAGAGGCATTTTCTGGAAGCGGGATGAATTCTGTCTCTTGGGGTACTTTGGCAAATCGATTTGTCTGCCAATCTTGCTTTGCCTGTTCAATGCGCTCTGGTCGGCTAGAAACAAAGTTCCACCATTTGTGTCGATCGCCTACAGGTTCCCCGCCAATAATGATGCAGCGGGCTTCTACTTCGGCAGAGATTTCAATTGGGGTGTCAGCCGCCAAAACTGCTAAGCGATACTGTTCAAGTGGCTGATCATCGACCTTTAGACCTGCTGTAACGCTGTAGATAGCGCGATCTCTATAACCATCGGGCAATATGAATTGCGTTCCAGAGGCTAGCTGCACATCCAGATAGACAATCGGTGAGAAGGTTTTAACGGGCGATGTGTAGCCGTAGGCTTGTCCGGCAATCAGCTTAAACGATACGCCGTTGTCTTGCCATGTGGGTAAATCGGCGGCTGGATAGTGATAGAACGCAGGCTCGGTTTCTTCATCTTCTTGGGGAAGAGCCACCCAAGTTTGAATGCCATGCAGCCTTGCCTCCTGACTCCGAACTGTTGCAGGTGTGCGCTCAGAATGCACAATCCCACGACCCGCTGTCATCCAGTTGACTGCTCCAGGATGAATTTCTTGAACGCTGTTCAAACTATCACGATGTAGCAAAACTCCTTCAAACAAATAGGTGACGGTGGCTAAATTAATGTGGGGGTGCGGTCTGACATCCACTCCATGATCGGGGGGAAAAACAGCGGGTCCCAAATGGTCAAAAAAGATAAAGGGACCAATCATCTGGCGATCGCCGTTAGGGAGGATGCGCCGCACTTCAAAGCCACCCAAATCTTTCACTTCCGATTCAATTATTTGAGTAATGCAATTGGGCATAACAGATTAGCTTGCTGGCTTCCGTAAGAGTAAACTATTGCCTCTTATTGTAAACTTGCTAGCCATACAACCGAAATACGCCTACTTGCTTAAAACTCAAAACTTAAAACTCAAAACTCCCTTAGGGCGATACTCGCAAAAGGCGTTCTTCAATGCCTGCCCAAGCGCGGGGAGAAACCCTGACAGCCGCTTGTTTGCAGCGCACCAGCAGCCAATTGGCGTAGAGATAGCGATCGAGTTTTCGCAGTTCTTCCGTGGAAAGGCTGATCCAGGTGGGATTCAGTTTGAGAATGCTAAACCAAGTGTGAAATACTTGCGTGTGGAAGTCTTGTAGCACGGTTGCCGATTGGCGGATATCGGGCGATCGCAGATTCAATGCTTTTAACTGCGTCACCAATTGCTGAAGGGTTGCTTCTTGAAATGTCTGGAGCTTGGCAAGTTCATCAGTAAAGGTTTTGGTAAAGGTTTTGGTGATTGCTTGCCCCATGGAGCGAGTGGGCAGCGATCGCGTTAGGGCGATCGCCAACGCACGGGTGGGGATCGCGGATCGAGCGGGAGTATTATCTTCAGTATGCGCTGATTCTAAAGTGCGAATATTTGCCAAGGTACGCGCCAGTTCCAGCGTACTTGCTAGATTGGGATCAAGCACCCGCGCTAGATTCAAAGCACGATGGTTCACCAACGCCAAAAATAGAGCAGTCGTGCGTTTAGCCGCAGGCGAAAGACTTCCCATCGATTTTGTGGTGATCTCTTCAGTCCATTGCAGCAACGCTTTCAACTTGGGCGTATTGATAAACGTGTTTGCCTGTGCCTCCATTGCCAGCAGCAGCGCATCTGCGCCCCCTCGCATCACGCCTGCCACCAGCAAAAACACTTCCTGCCAGCGCTCGTGAGTCAAGTGTTCCTCTACTAAAGTTTGGGTAAGTTGGTGATCGTCAATGTATTGTGCTGCCAGATATTCCTGTAAGGTCAGATGAGAAAACGAGTAAACTTCCTGCGCCCGTTCCACGATGATGCCTTGCTGAATGGCGATCGCCTCCAACACCGCTTCTCCATCCAAATGCTTTGGTGCATTCAGGTTTTCTGCCAGAAAAGACCGAATTTGCTCCACCACCTCACGCTTCGTAAAAAATAATCGATTTGCCTCAAAGTGTTTGTAGGCAATCTCTGCCAACATCATCTCTTCCAAAGCAATGCTGAGATCTTGGTAAATCGGGTCGCGCTGAATTCGCCGTTCCGATGCCCACTTTTTCAACAACACATCGAGCGCTTCGCCATATAGCACGGCTCGATTTTTGGGAAAGGTTTGGGAATCATCAAACACCAAACACAGCAAGGTGAGGAGTAAGGGCGTGTGAGCAAGTTCCTTGGTGGCGGCATATTCTGGCTGCTGCAATAATTGCCAACAGCGCTGCGCCGTATTCAATTTCAGGTCTTCTTCCGACTGAAACCATCGATGAATAAATTGCTTCACCTGCTCGTGGTCAAAGTCTGCCATTGCCACATCGGTAAATCGATAAAAGTTGTTGCGATAGGCAGCAAGGCGACAGGATGCCACAAACCGATTTTTGTCGTATCGATCCACAAAATTTTGGATCTGTTGAATAGCATGGGTCATCTGTTTGCTGGGCACTTCATCTAGCCCATCTAGCAAAATCAGCAGGTTGCCTGCTTCTAGCAGTTTGGTGGTGACAATCTCTGGCGATGGAATGCCGCAAATGCGAAATTCTTGGGCGATCGCCTGCTCAATCGCAATCTCATTTGCGGCAAAATTTTTCAACTCAATCAACACGGGGATGCACTCATGCACATAGCCATTTTCGAGACTATTACCCTTCAGTGCTTCCAAACCCATTTTGCGCAAAAAAGTCGATTTGCCGGCACCCGGACCACCCAACACCATCAAATATTGTTTGTCGTTGGCAACTCGTAGCCCATCGATTTTTTTGGTCTTTTTCTGAAAACGGCGATCGCCCTGTTCGCGAAATGCTTTTTCTAGCTCTTCAATCGAGTCAAATCGACTAATGCTCTCTCGATCCAAAAATCGCACCGCCGTATAAACCGACTCCAAAGGGACTGGTTCTCGCATTCCCAGCACTTTCATCATGCCGTGACGTTTAGCGTAGTTCCAAGCATATTGCTCCGATGCTTTTTGAATAATCTGTGCGGCATCGTCACTGCTTTGTGCTTCGACCCAACTGGCAAACCGGATGCCCCCTTCACATAACACACGGCTACAAATAGAGCCAATCGTTAAGGCTGCCGCCGAGAAAAACATCTGTTCCAATGGCATAGGGAGATCACCCGTCACAAATTATTGATGGACTGTAAAACTACTGTAGTTCACCGCCCCGTTTGTCCCCACCCGATTTTGAGTGAGGCGATCGCGTTTCTGCATTTCATTCATTACTACGATGGACTATTTACAAAATATGCATGGGCAAAAAATTAGAGCCAATCGAGTCAAAATCCAAATTGTTCAGAAAGTCTGATGAATGGGTAGAGATAAGGGAGCTATCATCACAGAAGAACAATCTACCTGGTTGAGTTGATGTCGCCTTATGGCAGCCTGTGATTTTATCCATTGTGTCCCCGCTCTTAGCAATTTCTGATAGCGCTCCTCTCTTAGGAGACATTCGCGTTGATGTGGCGGTTGTCCTATTAACCCTGCTGCTGTCTGCTTTTTTTTCTGGCTCCGAAACGGTGATTACGGCACTGGATAATCTCAAACTGCGATCGCTGATTAAAGAGCAGGGCGATCCCGATCGACTGTTTACCCTGGTGCTTCACAAACGGCGACGCTTCATTACCACGCTGCTAGTCGGCAATACCTTGGTCAATAATACGACTGCCATTCTGACTAGCAACCTGTTTACGCTGTGGTTAGGCAATCAGGCGATCGGGATCGCTACCTTTGTCGTTACTTTTTTGACGCTCACCTTTGGTGAAATTGTGCCAAAGTCCTTGGCAATTAATAACGTCATTCCCCTATTTAGAGTAGTGGTGCGACCCATTTATTGGATGTCGCAGATATTATCTGTTTTAGGCATTATTTGGTTATTTGAAACCATTACTCAGTCTGCTATTCGGACTTTTCAAGGCGGTGTTGTTCAAGAAGGCGAGTCTGTTAAAGATCTGCAATTAATGATTGAGATTTTGGGTGGTAAAGGGCATCTTGATTTGAATAAACACAATATTTTGAATAAAACGTTCATGCTGGACGAGCTTAGCGCCAGAGATATTGTGAAGCCGCGTGTGGATATGCGAACCATTTCGCGAGAGGCAACTCTGCAAGAATTGATTGATTTATGCCTGGAAACTGGCTATTCGCGGGTGCCCGTGCAAGAAGAGTCGAAGGATGAAATTGTGGGAGTTGTGAACCTAAAGCGGGCACTGCAACAGCTAAATCTTCGGCGCAAGGAAGGGCAGCAAGATGGATTGGTGACAGAAGCAATGGACCCGCCCGTTTATGTGCCTGATACCAAGCGTTTGACGGATTTACTCAAGGAAATGCTGCAAGGACGGTTGCATATTGCGATCGTGGTGGATGAATACGGCGGTACGGTTGGGCTAGTCACATTAGAAGATATTTTGGAAGAATTGGTGGGCGAAATTTACGATGAAAGCGACTATCCCAATCGAGGGGGTTCTCGTAATATCATGGTTGGCAGTCGGTTAGGCAAAGGAAGACGGTAGTGAGGAGGAGAGAGTTGAGAAGAGAGTTTTGAGCGTTGAGTTTTGAATGTTGAGTTTCCAAACCGAGTAGGGTGTTTTGAGTGCAGCGAAACGCACCCAGTAGGAAGTTTTGAGTTGGGATGTCCAAAATTATTTGCCAAGGTCGCGACAGAATTGATTCACGACCTGATCAAGTTGAACGGCGCGGGATGCTTTGAAGAGAACGCGATCGCCCTCTTTCGCCAGCACTTTCAATCGGTCTACTAAGGTGGACTGGCTGGTAAAGCATTCAACCGGAATTCCCACAGCGCCCGCTTTCATGGCTGCTGCTTCGGCTGGATCGGCGAGGATTAGCAGGTGATCGACTTGGAGTTGTTGCGTCGTCATCCCCACTTTTTGATGAAACTCCAGCGATCGCTCCCCCAATTCTTTCATCGTGCCCAACACCGCAATATGGCGTTTTCCAGGGGTTTGCATCAGCAAATGGAGTGATGCCAACATGGATTCCAGCCCCGCATTATAGGTTTCATCCAACACCACAATGTCATTCGGCAAGTCATAGCATTTGGCGCGCCCCCCCGGAAGATCTACGGTGATTCCTTGCGTCAGTGATGACCAGTCTAAACCCACAACTTTCGCTACAGTTAAGGCTGCTAGATAATTTAGGGCATTGTGGCGACCGGGCAAGGGTAGGGGTAGCTCGATACCATCAACTCGCAGCGTATTTTGATCAATCAAGTGCCCGTGAATATCTCCCCCTTCTAGCCCAAAGGTGATGGTTTTGCCTTGCCACACAGCGGCGGCGGTTTTCAGGAGTAAAGCATTATCGTGATTAAGAATGGCGATATTGTCAGCCGGAAGTTCAGCGAGGAGTTCGCATTTTGCCTCGGCGATCGCTTCTTCTGACCCCAACCGCTCAATATGCGCGGTGCCAACGTTCGTAATTACTGCAATATCGGGTTGAGCAATGTTGCACAGAAGTGCAATCTCCCCCCGTCCGCGCATTCCCATTTCCACGATCGCGTAATCATGACTAGCATTCAGTTCTAACAAGGTTTTGGGAACTCCAATCTCGTTGTTGTAATTTGCCTGAGTTTTTAAAGCTTTGCGTGAACCGAGGCTGGAATATGAAAGAACGGCAGCAATTAACTCTTTGGTGGTAGTTTTACCAACCGAACCCGTCACCGCAATGACTGGAATTGTGAACTGAGTCCGCCACCAATGGGCGATCGCCTGATATGCCGCTAATGTATCCTTCACTTGAATCAAGAAAAATGGGCGTTCAGCCTGCTGAAAGTTAAATGCGCTCAAAAATTGGCTATCTACAATCGCTGCGATCGCGCCCTTCTCAAACGCAGTCGTCACAAATTGATGCCCATCAGATTGCTCACCACGCAATGCCACAAACATTTCTCCAGGCTTAATAGAGCGAGTATCGGTGGCGATCCCCGTTGCTAGAGTTTTTAGCGCAGCAGCATCTAATGAATTCAATAGAGTAGCGTTGAGCAAACTAACAAGCTGAGCTAGGGTTGCTTGACAGGGCATAGGGTCATAATCAAAAAAGGTCTAGCTGTTATTGAACGTCTAACCCTGCTGCTTGGCAAGTCTTTACTCTAAAAAAGTGGAAAACAAAAAAGTGGAGAGAAGGTTTCTTCTCTCCATATCTCTCACCTCATCCAAGCGAGTTGCTCAATTCTTTCCAAGAAATATGAACAACAGACTTGAAACTTTGAAATGTTACTTGGGTCTCAATCCAACGTCACACTCAATTCGCTTTAATTCCAGTTGCTACCTGTGAGCAAGGTTTTCTGTCAAGCGTAGATGTTGGATAGGACTGATAAAACATTTTTTCGATGCTGTAATGCGAACCCAGTGCTTCAAACACCAAGGAAATAATGCGATCGCAGTCTGCCATTGTCATATTAGTAGACATGGGTAGACGCAGAATGCGATCGCTAATATCATCGGTCACACTCAACTCTCCAGAGTTACGACAGTACTTCAAACCAGCCGGCGAACTATGCAATGGAACATAGTGGAACGTTGCCTGTATACCGTTGTCCTTAAGGTGCTTTAAGATTACCGTCCGAGTTGCCAAACTATCGAGCAACAAATGATAAATATGACCATTATGTTGACAATGAGCCGGAATCAGGGGACACCGTGCGACCTGTTCAAACTCTAGCCGCGTAAATGCCGACTGATAGCGCGACCAAAATTCCAAGCGTTGCTGCGTAATTTGCTCACCCTGTTCTAGCTGAGACCATAAAAAAGCAGCCATTAATTCACTGGGAAGAAAAGAAGACCCCACATCAACCCAAGTATATTTATCAACTTCTCCTCGAAAAAACTGGCTGCGATTAGTGCCTTTCTCCCAAACGATTTCTGCTCGTTCAACTAACTTAGGATCATTAATGACTAGTGCGCCCCCTTCTCCTGAAACAATATTTTTGGTTGCATGAAAGCTAAACGCTGCCATGTTCCCAAAAGTGCCCAGCGGTTTATCCTTGTAGCTTGCAAATGAGCCTTGAGCCGTGTCTTCGATCACATAAAGTCCATGCTGATTAGCAATCTCTAAAATGGAGTCCATTTCACACCCAACGCCAGCATAATGGACGGGAGCAATAGCTTTCGTTTTAGAGGTAATAGCGGCTTCAACTTTGGCTTCATCCAAGTTAAAAGTATCTGGACGAATATCAACGAAAACGGGAATACCGCCTCTTAAAACGACTGCATTTGCTGTTGAAACAAACGTATAAGAGGGCATAATCACTTCATCACCAGGCTGAATATCAGCCAAAATGACAGCCATTTCTAATGCCGTTGTACAAGAATTTGTTAATAATACTTTTTGACTGCCGAGGTGCTGGTTTAACCATGTTTGACACCGTTTAGTAAATGTACCATCACCCGCAATCTGTCCACTAGAAATAGCTTTTTGAATGTAATCTAGCTCATTGCCAGTAGTATGCAGTCGAGAAAAAGGTATATTTGTATTGGACATGGGTAATTTATATAAACGACAAAATGTATAAATCAGTTAAATGCTTGACCAACTAGCTGCGATCGCAAAAAGTAGTAACGCAATTTCAGCAATCAAGCTTTGATTTCAGAAACTTTGATATTAGGAAAAAGCTGCTTTCAGTCTACATAGAACTTTGATAAATAATCAATTTTTAGCAATTTCTAAAAATATTAAAGTGCTAACTTATGCGTATCTCAGTTGCATCTATAAATATTTATCAATGCCCTATGTAAATGCTTGCACTTGCTTTCCTCCTAAATGCTTATTCTCGATTTGTTTATACATTGATTAGAATATATATGCAGAGATTGTCTACTGCAAAGGTCTTGCAAAACTCTTTACAGTACCTTTACCTAAGTAAAAACTCTCACAAATCGCTTTATGAATTTACCCATGAAACAATCTGTAGAAACCCAGTTGGTGGTTATTTTTTAGTTGTTTTTTGAGGTTGCGGCAAATTAGATCAGTAGTATCGACATAAATTTTCTCTCAGTACGGGGCAAAAAGCTTGAAAGGATGAGCAGGGTAGGGTTTCATCAGAATTACCACACCCATGAGAAACCCTATGAGTCAATATAGCGAAATAGCGAATTAAAGCAAGTCCTCCAAGCACAATTGAACTGGCACGGAGCGAGGATTTCATTTCTGGCATTGTTCTTGTTAGCTTTGCTGAAAGTCAAGACAGTGAACTTGAGCGAACTGTGTTTAGGCTTTGGTGGTAGGGCATTGCCCCAATCGAGCTACAAGCGATCGCAGCGATTTTTCCGAGGGTTTGCGCGAGGGCGAAGCTCAACTGGCTAGCGTCGTGGTGAGTTGGATGCAGATTCCGGGGGACTGGGTGTTGAGCGTGGATCGCACCACCTAGAAATTTGGCACTCACTGGTACAACATTTTGACTTTGGGCATAGTGCATGAAGGAGTTGCCTTCCCGATACTGTGGTGGCTGTTGGACAAGCGGGGGAATTCCAACAGTGACGAGCGAATGCGGTTAATGGAGACCTTTGCCAAACGGTTCCCCACCGCTAGAGTGAACTACTTGTGTGCCGACCGCGAGTTCATTGGGCAAGCCTGGGTGCGCTATCTTCTACTCGAACCTGCCCTCGCCTTTCGCTTAAGGATTCGCAGCAGTGACCAGATTGAGCATGATGGCAGGGTGCTGGCGGCGCGGGTCGTCTTTGCCCATCTGCAACCCGGTCAATCCCAACAACTCACAGGCACCTGCCGAGTCTGGGGCTACCCAGTTGCCGTTGAAGCGCTACGACTTGATGATGGGGAGTCACTCGTGGTGATTGCTCCCGTCAAGGCGCAAGATTTGGTCAAAGACTATGCCTTGCGCTGGGGGATGGAAACGCTGTTTGGTATTTTCAAAACTCGTGGGTTCTGTCTGGAAGCGACCCACTTTACCGATGATGAACGGTTGAGTAAATTGTTTGCTTTGTTGACTTTAGCCTTATATTGGGCGATGCAAACTGGGTTATGGTTGCATCAATGGCAGCCCATTGAGATTAAAAAACATGGTCGTCGCGCCAAAAGCCTGTTTCGCTTAGGGTTCGATTATTTGCGCCATTTGGTGCTCAATCCATCCCTGTCCAATGAGTCTGACTTTGTGCAATCCCTACAACTTTTGTCCTGTACTTAGAAATTTTCTACTACCACTAGAATCTTGTGAAAGCTTTATCCTCTTAACTTTTCAAAAGAATTTCTAAAAGAAATAGCTAAGATCCTAATATAGGCTAAGTTAGCCTAAAAGTCGTTTTAAGCGGACGTTGATTGGGTAGAAAACTTGTTAATGAATTCCAATGACCCAGAGAGTTAATTTGAATTATGTAGGATAGATTACTGATGGATGGTTTCATCGTAATCTTGTTGCACGATCGCCTTTTGCATGAATCACGATAACAAAGGTGTCGCTTCCCCGCATGTTCCTTCCTATCCACCCGACTGGCTGCGTTTGCAAAAAGCACTGTCAGTTGAAGCCGATCGCGGATTTAATGATCTGCAAGGCAAAGAACATCGGTTCAGTGAATTTCTTTGCCTTTCCCTGAATCAGCCCCCTGACCCGCTTTCTGCCGATGATCAGCGTCGTTGGCAGACGCTCAGTAGCCAGTTCACAACCTATTCTGAAATGAGCTTCGCCCAGCGGCAGCACCTTGTGGCAGATACGCGCCGTTTTTTGCATCAGGCACGGCAAAACTGGGAGCAAAGCAGCGAAAAAATCGGCAGAGCAGGAGGCGCAGGGGGCGGAGGCAACACAACGCAGACAAAACTCAAAACTCAAAACTCAAAACTCAAAACTCAAAACTCAAAACTCAAAACTCAAAACTCTTCCCCACTTCTGAGCCTAGATCAAGCGCTGACTTATTTAGCAGGGGTAGGGTCTAAAAATGCCGAAAAGCTAGCAAAACTGGGACTTTTGACGGTGCGAGATTTGCTCTATTATTACCCACGTGATCATCTTGACTATGCCCGTCAGGTCAATATTCGCGAGTTAAAAGAAGGCGAAACGGTAACGTTGATCGCGTTTGTGAAGCAATGCACTTGTTTTAGCAGTCCGCGTAATCCAAAATTAACGATTTTCAATTTGGTAGTGAAAGACCGAACGGGGCAACTGAAACTGAGCCGATTTTATGCGGGGAGTCGGTATGGCAATCGTGGTTGGCAGGAGCAACAAAAACGGCAATATCCGCCTGGAGCAGCGATCGCAGTTTCAGGATTGGTCAAACGCGGCAAGGAAGGCATCACGATTGAAGACCCCGAAATTGAAGTGTTGGATCATTCTGGCGATGAGATTGGTTCCTTAAAAGTGGGGCGGTTAGTGCCCGTCTATCCGCTAACTGAAGGAGTGGGCGCAGATTTAGTCCGGCGGACAGTGGTGGCGGCTTTGCCTGCCATTTTGCAACTTCAAGAAGCGTTACCGGATTCTGTGCGATCGCAGTATAAATTAGCGGGCATTCATGAAGCGATCGCCCATATTCACTTTCCTCCTGACCATGCTGCTCTCGACGCGGCTCGTCATCGGCTAGTATTCGACGAATTCTTTTACCTACAACTAGGCTTGCTTAAACGCCGCAAAACTCAACAACAGATCCAAGCAAGCGCCGTTCTTGCGCCCACTGGCAAGTTGATTAACGAATTTTATGCAATGCTGCCGTTCAAATTCACTAATGCTCAGCAGCGCGTTGTCAACGATATTTTGAACGATCTACAAAAAACGACCGCTATGAATCGTCTGATTCAGGGGGATGTTGGGTCGGGCAAAACAGTGGTGGCGGTAGTGGCTATGCTGGCAGCCATTCAAGCAGGATATCAAACCGCAATGATGGCTCCGACCGAAGTGCTTTCCGAGCAACACTATCGCAAGTTGGTCGGTTGGTTTAACCTGCTGCATCTGCCTGTGGAACTGTTGACCGGTTCGACCAAAGCCGCTAAACGCCGAGAAATTCATGCTCAGCTACAAACGGGCGAACTATCGGTGCTGGTGGGAACCCATGCCTTGATTCAGGACTCCGTGACTTTTCAGCGATTGGGGTTGGTCGTAATCGACGAGCAGCATCGGTTTGGAGTGCAGCAGCGGGCGCGACTGCAACAAAAAGGCGAGCATCCCCACACGTTAACCATGACCGCTACGCCGATTCCGCGCACCCTAGCTCTCACACTGCACGGCGACTTGGATGTTAGCCAAATTGATGAACTGCCACCGGGACGCAAACCGATTCAAACTACGGCGCTGACTGGAAAAGAGCGGATGCAAGCCTATGAATTGATGCGGCGAGAAATTGCCCAGGGACGACAGGTGTATGTCGTGTTGCCGCTAGTGGAGGAGTCGGAGAAGCTAGATTTGAAATCGGCGATCGCAGAACACCAAGAACTTCAAGAAGTTGTTTTTCCCGAATTTCAAGTGGGCTTGCTGCACGGACGCATGAGTTCTGCTGAAAAAGATACTGCCATCAGTCTCTTTCGCAACAATGAAACTCAAATTCTTGTTTCCACAACAGTCGTTGAGGTGGGCGTAGATGTGCCCAATGCCTCCGTTATGCTGATTGAACACGCCGAACGGTTTGGGCTATCCCAACTGCATCAGTTGCGGGGTCGGGTGGGTCGGGGTGCCGATCAAGCATTTTGTCTGCTCATGAGTAGCTCTCGCAGTGAAACGGCTCGTCAACGGTTGAAAGTGCTGGAGCAGTCTCAGGATGGATTTTTCATTTCAGAGATGGATATGCGCTTTCGAGGTCCAGGTCAGGTGTTAGGTACACGCCAGTCAGGGTTGCCAGATTTTGCGCTAGCCAGTCTGATCGACGATCAAGCGGTACTGGAACTAGCACGAGAAGCGGCTGAAAAAGTGATTGCTGAGGACGAAACCCTTTGCCAATGGGCACTCATGCAGCAAGAACTAGATTATCGCTATCAACGCTTAATGGGTGGCGCGATTTTGACATAAGTTAGGTTTTATATTCTGGGGAGGAATTGCAGACACGTGAGAAAAGCGATCGCTTATGCCTGATAAATGCGTGGCGATCGAGCGGGTCTAAAATTGAAACTAGGAATTTTTTCTGGCGTTGCATCTGGAGCCGTTTTTGGCAGTTTGAGATAGTAATGCTGTTCTCCCTTTTTGTAAATCGCAATAATAGTCGAATCCTCCACCTCAAAACTGTAGAGATATTAGACCTCCTGCACGAATAGTAAAACAGTGTGCCAGTTAGCGATCGTGTCGTTAGACAAGGATAGAGAAGCAGGCAAAGATCAAGTCTAGGAGGAATAGCCATGGCGTATAGGGCGTTAGAGTCTCTTTCGGGTGCTGAGTTCAAAATGCCGGCGCTTGTACTCCAACCAAAAAGCCTCGTAAGCAGTCGTTGCTAAAGGAAGAAAAAGCACGATTGCGGGTGCGAATTGAACATGTGATTCGCCGCTTCAAAATCTTCCGCATCTTTTCGGGACGTTATCGTAATCGTAGAAAGCGGTTTGGCTTACGCTTAAATCTCATCGCTGGCTTGTTGAACTACGAACTGGCACATGCCTCATGATTTATGCAGGAGGTCTCTTGTACGGGCAGATTTTGTAATTGGATTTGCTCTCAGAACTATTAAATTTCTAGCTAAATCTGCCCCAACAACAGCAGTTTAAACTAACTGCCTGATTCCTGGGGTTTTGTAGAATCTTCTTCAGGAAGAGTCGCTGCTGCCACTTCCTGAGCAACTTTGCGGGATTCTAGCCATAGTGGAATTACAATCCAGGCTGCCACAATCACAAAAACCACAATACTAAATTGACCTGCCAAAGCCGCTACCTTTTCCAAGGGCACAAACTGACCGGCAAAGTAGGACAGCGTTACCATGACCGATGCCCAAGTCGCAGCGCCTAGCGTATTGTATAGCATGAACTGTGGGTAAGGCATTTCAGCGATCCCTGCTAAGGGACTAGCAAACACGCGCAGTAATGCGACAAACCTTCCCAGAAACACCGCTTTTGCTGAATTTTCACCAAACTGATTTTTCATGGTGATTAGACGTGATTCTGGCACTCGAAAAATCCGCCCAATACCTAGCATCAAAGACCATCCGCCATATCGACCCAGCCAATAGCCAATATTGCCACCTAAAGTAGCACCTAGCACCGCATACCCCAAAACAAGCCAATAATTTAGCTGATCGCTCCCTGCTAAAAAGCCGCCTGCTAGGGTTACTGTTTCGCCCGGAAGTGGAATTCCAATATTCTCTAGCAGAATTCCAAAAAAGATAACCCAATATCCATACTGCTGAGCTAGGTCTTCAATTGATTCAAGGGAGATGAAATCCAGGGACATTATGCTGCCTTAACAAAAAGTCATTAATGTCACAATTCTGGCGTGTCGCAGCAAATTCTGTCAATTCAAACCACTTGATGTATTTCTTAATACTAATTGATATACTCACAAGAAAACTTTACTAAACGTTCTTACAGATTGGGGGTTGTTGTATTTTTTTTGTAAAGTTCATCTCAGAATACTGCGGCTTTCACGGAGTTATCTCTATATTTCAAACATCCCAAAGTTTTATGACGCTCCTTTACCTGGGGTCAGTGCATTCCTGAAAGAGTGGGGAGTTTTCAGCTAAGTCACTATCTACCGAGTTCGCCTTTATGATTACGTACCAACAAGATGAGTATGTTTTGTTCAAGCTAGAAGGAATACTAGATTTCAAGAAGGGTTCCTTGCTTCAACAAGAGATTGCAACGATTGAACCAACCCAATATACGACCTGGATTATTGATCTTGCTCAGGTGGTGTTAATGGACAGTGCTGGATTGGTTGCTTTAGTTTCTAGTTTAAATTCTGCTGACAGGCACAAGTGTCGCTTTGTTCTACATAATCCTCCACAAGTCGTGAGTTTGGTACTTGAAATTGCTCGATTGGATCATGTATTTGAAATCGTCCAAAGTGGCGCGAGAAGCTCTCAAGAAATCGTTAGCTTGTTCAGCCGAATTCAATCAAAAGTACTGGCTGTGGCATAACGATATTTCTAAGGATTGAGGTTACACCGTTTGCATTAGGGCTTTAAGCGCTTGATCCGCTAGAAATAGTGAGATCTAGAATAGGCTGATGGGTGAGGCAGCGCCAATGGCAAGCAAAAAGGTTCGGTTCTTGCAGGTTGATGCTAGCGATCGCGGGGGCGGCTGGAAAAGGAATCAGTCGATCAAACTGGAGCGTTTCTCCATGAAAACCGAATTGCAGAAGATAAACTGCAGGAGGAGCTATGAGCGATCGCAGCAATCGTTGGGCTAAGCCATAAAGCGACTGTCGTTGCACATCCACCAAATGAATCGGCTGAAAATATTGGTAGGCGTTAAGGTCAGATGCGATCGCATCTGGTTTCCCTTGAGCGCCGATCGCTTCCGCGTATAAAGAACCTTTATCTGTCAACACAATCGGCAACCAACCATTGCCTTCGCCAGTTTGATACTTCCACTGCGAAACTCGTTGTCGCAGACCTTCAACATCTTGACAAGCTTGATAAACCGCTTGTGCCGGAAATGCTAACCATTTCGGCAGAGCTAGGGTTAAAGGACAAAAAATAGCATTTTCTAGACTGTCACTCTTAAACTGACGGGGGGTTAAGGTGGCGGCAACTTGAACGTCTACTTGCCAAGACGCGCTGCCTAAAGCCTGAGCGCTAGGTGTTGTTCCATCTCTAATCGCCGTTTGTATTGCAGCAATCATGGGGGTTGCCGCAGAGAAATCTGAAGACTGCGCGTGATTTGAATCGACTAAAATCAGGACATTAGGCATTCCCAAAACTCGGCATTATAATTCCTGGACGGGGGAAGTTGGGCAGATCCAGGTGAGTTTGGCGACGGTTTCTCACGGCTAACCGATAGCTGACGCTTTGCAGTTCGGCGTGCAGTTGACGGTTTTCTCGCTGAATTTGCACAACCTTTTCTTTGACTGGGGCAAGTCGTTCTGCAAACTTTTGGCGGTAAATTTTGGGCAGTTCTTCTACAACCTGTTCTAGCATCCGTGAGCGATCGCTTAATTCTTGGACAGACTGGCGCAGTTGATAAATTTCTCCGTCGCGATCGCTAATTTGTCCTTGATAAAACGAAACCTGTTCCTCAACTCCCTTCAATTGCTCTCGCAGCGCCCGCACTTCCACTAAATGCCGCTCAGATACTTCTGGACTTGGCATAAAAGCCGCATTCCCTTTCACCAAACGAAATAGCTCCTGGGAAAGCTGCTGTACCAGGCTGTCTCGCATTTGTAACTCTTCCCGTAGACGAGCTACCTCTGCTTGAGGATCAATTACATTTATTCCAATCGATTCAGTCACAGCTTCATTACTCCAGTGTTAATAGCTTGAGAATAATTCGCCTAGTTTCTCAGAAAAGAAGCCAAGAAACAATCAACGGTGTTATCTACTTTAGTTGCAGCTAATGTATCATCTGCAATCGCAATTGATACCCGATTCATCCGTTCTTTTCAATCAACTATTACAAAGAATTAACAATAAAAGTCTAAACTATCGCCGCTGCTTCAGTAAGTAAGGCACCAAAAAAACTTGGAAGCTAAGCACTGCTTGAATTTCAGGCTTGAAATCTAAAATTTCCTCACTAAAAAGCCCTACCGCCTGGATAGTCCCCAATTGGACAATCTCGCAGTAGGGCAAAATTGGGTTGCAACCCGTTATTCTTCTACTTCTTCAACCGCTTCTACTTTTGGAGTTTCTTGCCGCACGGTGAGATAACGAATTACCTCTTCACTCAAACGCATTGCCTTCTCTAGAGGCGCAATTTCCTTACCACTGCCGTGATAGTTCATCTGAATGTAAACGCCTTCTCGATGCCGATTAATTTCGTATGCCAGACGACGCTTGCCGCGATGCTGGGTTTCGATAATTTCGGCTCCATTATCTTTCAAAATTGTTTGATATTTCTCGATCGCTTGACCGACCGCTTCTTCGCCTACATCCGGGCGCAGGATATACATTGTTTCGTACAGTTGAGGCATGGAAATCTCCTTACGGACTAGACGGCTTCTATAAGTAGACCCCGCTAAAAAGCGATCGCGCTGCCTTTGAGGGCAAGAGTCTAGTTTTCGCTGAGCGGCTACTTACAAAGCAAGGATTTATGATTGTATCCTAATTTTGGTCAAACCTGCTTGATATTTCAATAGAAAGTGCCCACATCTTGAACTCCGCACTCCTAACTTTGCACTTTCAACTCTGCACTCTCGACGCTAACGTAGTTTAAGAGTTAGTCTGGGGGGCGCGTTTAGTGAGTTCTTGCTGAGCTTGGCGGGTGACCTGTTTGAGAGCTGGAAGATCGGGCAAGGATTTTGGTGAAGTAGCGTCTTCTCTCTTGCCTTCGTTCTCTAAGTCAGTGTTTTCCCCTCGCAGCCACAGCAAATACTCGATGTTTCCGGCAGGACCGACCAGCGGCGACCAGGTTAACCCACGATAGATCCATCCTAATGACTGGGCGGCTTGCAACACTTGCAGAATGGCAGTAGCTTGATCACTAGAGTCACGCACAACCCCATTTTTGCCAATGCGATCGCGCCCTACTTCAAACTGCGGCTTGACCAACAGCATCACTTCTCGCGGCGGTTGCAATAGGAAATACAGTGCATACAGCACTTTAGTGATTGAAATAAACGACACATCAAGAACCCCTAAATCCGCAACAGGGCGATCGCCGATATACAAGTCTTCAGGTTTCAAATGCCGTAGGTTGGTGCGTTCTAGCAAGGTAACTCGTGGATCTTGGCGCACAGTCCAGGCAACTTGCCCATAACCCACATCAATGCCATACACATGAGCGGCTCCGGCTTGTAGCAAACAATCGGTGAAGCCGCCTGTGGAAATACCGCCATCTAGACAGATGCGATCGGCAATAGGGATCTGAAAATGGGCGATCGCTTTTGCCAGTTTTTCCCCACCTCTAGAAACATAGGGCGGTTTTTGTCGGACTTCCACTACAGCAGAGCGATCAATTTCTGTTCCTGGTTTATCCACCACCTGCTGATTGACCTTCACCTCACCTGCCCGAATCACCCGCTGCGCCTGCTGTCGTGTCTCACACAGGTTGCGTTCTACTAAAAGCACATCTAGTCGTTGTTTAGGCATGATTAGAGTATATAAGGCAGCAGATAATTCTAAGAAGCACAGTCAACTGCCAGCTAAACACTATGACAGCTAAATAAAGTGCCACTTTGAGAACAGTCTCTCTCTAAAAAGCGATTTTTTAGAGACCTGCCATACTTTAAGGATAGATATAATTTCGGTAACAGAAATGAAAATGAAAGGTTTGAAGCGTTACATCATGGTGCCGATGGGTCTAGCGATCGCGTTATTCGGCAGTGCTGAAATTGCTTTGAGTCAATTGGTGACTGTAACCCCCAGTTCTCCATCAATTCAAATGAATGGAACATCGGGTGGTGCTCAAAAAGATGGGGGCTGCGCCGGATTCATTGCAGCCACTCCTAACCATGTTATTCAAGTCACTGAGGATGTGGATCTAAGGTTCGTTTTGCAAGGGAATGGAGAACCCGCATTGTTGATTCGTAGTTCAAGTGGACAAAATTTTTGCGTTCCAGCAGATAGCTACTCAAACGGTAAGGTGGAAATTCCAGGACGCTGGCGTAGAGGAACCTACTCAGTTTTTGTCGGCGATCGCGCCAATGGTCAACATTCTTATACTTTGCAGATTGCTCGAAATTAAAACCGTGTTCATCTGAATTTCAAACATTAAATTGTCTTCCTACCATAAGCGATAGAGTGTCTGCGCGACTCTGCTGCTTATTGTTCCTCAATGCGTTTCATCGGAACTTCAACAGCACTAGTATCCACTTCAACAGCGCTGACATCAATCGTGCCGGAAGGAACAAGCCGTACAAAGCGTCTATCCTCGACTTTGAGAGGTTCATTGCAGTTAGGACAGCGAAACTCTACCCCTTTTAAGTTCACAGACTCAAAACTACAGACCGGACATTCCGATTGAATCACGTTGCGCTTGAGCCACCATCGAAAGCCCAAAAAAGCTACGACTGGAGCAATGAGCAGCAGACCCAATAGAAATAATAGTGATTTAACTAACCAACCTAGCCCGATCGCACCCAATAGCCAAATGATCATGAACGGAAGCAGCAGGCGGCTAATATCTGCTAATCCAAGTTGAAGATCTTTTAAGCTGTTCTGATTCACAGCCGTCTCCTAATCTGCTTTTGAGTTAATCATTCTATCGTAATCGCGATCGCCAAGAATCTAATGGCGAGATTTCCCTATTCAAGTGGTGGAAAACCTCCTTATAGATAGCCCTGCTTTAAAATGTCTTCATCTAAATAGAAAACACCCATCAAATCCATAGAAGCTAAAGCTGCTCAAGGATTCGACAGGTGCTATCTAATCAATGATAAATCTTAAAACAAACCCAAGGTTAAGGCTTTGCTAATTGGCATTGTGGCACCGATACCCAAGTACAAAGTCACTAATGTTCCGAATAGGAATACTGTAGTTGCAACAGGGCGGCGGAAAGGATTTTGAAACTTGTTCACATTTTCGATAAAAGGAACAATGATCAAACCTAGCGGAACTGAAGCCATGAGTACTACACCCAAAAGCTTGCTCGGCACAACGCGCAAAATGTTAAACACAGGATATAAATACCACTCAGGCAAAATTTCCAGAGGAGTGGCAAAAGGATTTGCAGGCTCACCTGTCATAGAAGGGTCTAGCACTGCTAAACCTACACAGAGAGTAATTGTTCCCAAAATCACAATGGGGAATACATAGAGCAAGTCATTTGGCCAAGCAGGCTCACCGTAGTAATTGTGACCCATGCCTTGGGCTAGTTTGGCGCGTAAATCTGGATCAGAAAGATCCGGCTTCTTAATTGTTGCCATATTTAAAGGCACTCCTTAGTCTAGAAGGTCGGCGAAAAATGAGTGGGAATTTAAGCGATCGCCCTACATCACACAGCAGAGATGAATACACAACATCTGTTGTAGATAGATATTAGAGCGGTCCCGAAATACCTTGCTTACGAATCATCAGGAAGTGCAGCAACATGAAGACCGCAATTAACCAAGGCAACACGAAAGTATGGGCACTGTAATAACGGGTCAAAGTCGCTTGACCAACGCTAGAACCACCCCGTAGCAGATCGGCAATTAACACGCCAACTACAGGAATTGCTTCTGGAACTCCAGACACAATTTTCACCGCCCAATAACCTACCTGATCCCAGGGGAGCGAGTAGCCAGTCACACCGAAAGAAACGGTAATCACTGCTAACACAACTCCAGTCACCCAGGTCAATTCGCGGGGCTTTTTAAAGCCGCCTGTCAGGTAAACTCGGAAAACGTGAAGAATCATCATCAGCACCATCATGCTGGCTGACCAGCGGTGAATGGAGCGGATTAGCCAACCAAAGTTCACATCATTCATGATGTATTCAACGGATTGGAAGGCTTCTGCGACCGTAGGTCTATAGTAAAAGGTCATCGCAAAACCAGTGGCAAACTGAATCACAAAGCAAACGAGTGTGATTCCGCCTAGGCAATAAAAAATATTGACGTGGGGAGGAACATATTTGCTGCTGATATCTTCGGAGAGAGCCTCAATTTCGAGACGCTCGTTAAACCACTGGTAAGCCTTAGAATTGGTTACCTGCTTAGTGAACATGAAGCAAGAATTCCTAACAATGTATTGCTGTCCATACAAGAATGTAACACAGACACCAAGCGGTTTCTATCTGAAATGAGATTTGATTGAGTAGAAAAAGATCATCGAGCCAATTTTCAACCGGAACAGCCGTTCTATAGTTGAGGGGGCAATAATGAGCATCCCTATTTCTGTAAATTCACTGACTTAACAACAGAAATACTGGGTTTTAGTGGCTTCATCGCTAGAAAATTCTTAAGCTAAGATAAAGTTTGTTTATGAATCGTTAAATTAGTTAGTCTCCTACTAAAACGTTGAAAGCGAAAAAGTCTTAAGCAAGTTTGAATTTAGCTTTTATGAAACAAAAAATATTTCGGCTGAGACCCCTACTTTTACTACTCCTAGTCGTAGTGATCACGATTGGAGGCTGGGCATCTCCCGCGATCGCTCTGACTGAGGAGCAGCGTTTCGTGTCAGAAGCATGGCGGCTCGTGGATCGGGCTTATGTAGACGACACTTTTAATCATCAGAACTGGTGGCTCGTGCGGCAAAAAGCACTGAAACATGCGATGCCCGATCACGAGTCTGCCTATTCAGAGATTCAAAATATGCTGGCGGGGTTAGGAGATCCGTTTACTAGATTGCTGAAACCCGACCAATATCGCAGTTTGCAAACGAATACGTCTGGCGAACTGACGGGGGTGGGGCTGCAAATCTCACTGGATGCAGAAACGAAAGTATTGAAAGTGATTGCCCCGATCGCAGGATCTCCCGCCGATCGCGCAGGGGTGCAGCCTGCTGACACCATCTTGAAAATTGATGGGGTTGCAACAGCAGGTTTAAGCTTAGATGAAGCAGCAGAACGGATGCGAGGGGCGACGGGGAGTCGGGTCGTGCTGACGCTGCAACGAACGGGCAGCGAACCATCGACTGTAGAGATTGTGCGCGATCGCATTGCTTTAAACCCCGTCTCGTTTGAATTGCGAGTGGCTGATAGTCAAGCGGCAGACCAGCCTAAAACCAAAATCGGCTATGTGCGACTGGCTCAATTCAACGCCAACGCGACGACGGAGGTAAGTCGAGCGATTAATCTTTTAGAGAAACAGGGAGCCGAAGCTTACGTGTTGGATCTCCGCAGTAATCCGGGTGGACTGCTGCTGTCAGGGATTGAAATTGCGCGGCTATGGATGAATGAAGGCACGATTGTCTATACCGTCAATCGGCAAGGAATTGAAGGCAGTTTTGAGGCAACGGGGCAAGCCTTAACTCAAGATCCCCTCGTAGTGTTGGTGAATCAGGGAACGGCAAGCGCTAGCGAAATTTTAGCGGGTGCCCTGAAAGATAACCAGCGTGCCACAATCATAGGAGAGCGAACCTTTGGCAAAGGGTTGATTCAATCGCTGTTTGATTTATCCGATGGGGCTGGTTTGGCAGTGACGGTTGCTAAGTATGAAACCCCGGATCATATTGATATCAACAAACAGGGAATTCAGCCGGATGTAATCGTGCCGTTTGATCCGCTTGCCATTACTCCACTGGGAACGCAGCGCGATCGCCAATACGAGGCGGCAGTGGAGTTTTTGACTACCCCATCGATGGTTGCTGGTGCTACCTAATTCTGGACGAACTTATCACGACCCTTTGCATGGGGCGATCGCGTTAGATAGCAGCGATCCAACCGAGGCGCTGATGATTCGGCTAATCGACACGCCAGCCTTTCAACGCTTGCGCCGAATTCGCCAGTTAGGTCCCGCTAGTCTCACGTTTCATGGTGCCGAATCGTCTCGCTTCACTCACTCGATTGGCGTGATGGCGATCGCCCGTCGTGCTTTTGATCGGATTGCCAAAGCCTATCCCCAGCTGAAGCCCTACCGTCCTGTGGTGCTATGTGGCGCATTGCTGCATGATATTGGGCATGGTCCCTTTAGCCATACCGCCGAAGAAATTTTTGGCTGTGATCATGAACAGTGGACAGAGCGGATTTTGCAGGAATCCGACCCTATTCGGCAAGCGCTGATCGGCTTTCATCCAACGCTTTTGGAGCAACTGCTTCAGGTTTATCGTCATATCCATCCCGTACCGCTGGTGTGGCAGTTGGTATCTAGCCAGTTGGATTGCGATCGCCTTGATTACTTGATGCGAGATAGCTATTTCACAGGTGCATCCTACGGCAAAATTGACCTGGATCGGATTCTGATGGCATTGGGCTATGACCCGGTTTCACAGCAGTTAGTGGTTTCTCGAAAAGGCATGGCGGCGGTTGAGCATTACTTAATCGTCCGGTATTTTATGTATGCCCAAGTCTATAACCATCCTAAAAATATTGCCGCCACCTGGATTTTGGAGCAAGCATTTAACCGGGCGCGATCGCTCTTATCTACCGATAATCTGATCGCCGATGATACCGTGACCGCATGGTTGACTGGCGACTGCGATCGCATTTCGCTCAATGCCTATCTTGCCGCCGATGATGGTGTGTTCACTTATCATCTTCAACGCTGGCAGCAGCACCCAGACCCAGTATTGTCCGATCTTTGCCGTCGCTTTTGCGATCGCGATTTGTTCAAAGGCTTGGACATTACCCACCTTGATCAGACGCAGCGAGAAACGCTATTCAGCAAAACACAGCATTGGCTAACTCAATCTGAGTTTGATGCGCCTTACTACAGCGGCATTCGGATTTCCCTGAGCCGAGGCTATACGCTATACCAAAAGGGCATAAAAATTCAGATGCCCACTGGATTACAGCAAATTAGCGACCTCTCACCCCTCGTCCAAACCCTAACCCAACCCTACGAACGCGCTTGGCTGATTTATCCCAGAGAAATTGAGCCAATGCTGGGGCTTGAGCGTTGAGGGCAAAGCGTAGTGATTTGATGAAGTTTATGGCGTGCGATCGTGATCTTGCTGATTGAGCAGGGAACTATGAAAAAGGCGTAAGCCATTTCACCTAGCGGATGCAGGATCAACTTTTATGACGGCTCAAATCTCTACCGAAGAAAAGGAGTCTCCACCGAAGACTCAGGAAACAACTCGTCTACTGTTAGCGCTGTGGGAGTTGGGAGCAGATAAGAAAGCGTTCACAAAGCGAGAATTGCCCGATCGCGCGAAGAGACCTACAAAAGTTTTCAACTACTTAGTGACAGAAAAAGCAATTAAGCTCAAAGAGATTAACGGCGAGAAGCAAAAGTCGTACTTGCTGGAAAAGAAAGGTGAAGAGCTACTAGCTGAAGGACTTAAAACGGTTGATTTTAAACTGGACGGTAGAACAACAGGTGCTTGGCTTGCAAGAGGTTTGTTGAAGTGGCTGCAACAAATGGAGACTGTAACCGCGATCGCTTCCACGAATGGTAAGGCTGCAAAAACTGCGATCGCATCCTACGAAGAATTTAAATCAGTTGCACTTGAAGTTTACGATCGCCTCAACCGTGACTACAACCTGGACAACCTAGTACCGATTTATCGTATCCGCCGCGAAATTGGCGATCAGGTTTCTCGCTCTCACTTTGACGAATGGTTATTGGAACTGCAATCAAATGATGTTTTCCAACTTCTAGAGGGCAGTGTAGAAGATAGCGCCCCTGACAAAATTGAAGATTCTATCACTACAAAAATTAGCGGTTTGCGCTGCTATGCCAAACGTTTATAGGGTCGAGCCCATCTTTTGTAAGTCTCATCAAACATTTACGAGTTTGCAGGTATCTCATGTCTACAGAAGCAATAATTAACTCAACGTCTGCTATTTCAGATCTCCATAAATTGATTGAGAGCGAAAATCCTTTTGATCGATCTCTCACTGTCAGAAGCCATGATGTATGGGAGCAAAAATTTCCTGATGTTCCTTCTATTAACAAAGATATTTCTGATGCTGTATTTCACGGAATCGAACAAATCCGCAAGGGGCAGCGTTCAGTTCTTGGAATTACAATCAAGGCGGAGAGAGGACTAGGAAAAAGTCATTTAATCAGCAGGATTCGCAATCATCTCAAAGCAGCGGGTGGTTGTTTCTTTGTTTACATGAGTGAAACAGACTACGGCGACCTGAATAAAATCAACTCCCAATTTTTGAGTACTCTTTCATCGAGCTTGAAACAGGAAGGGAGTCAGGGCGTAACTCAGTGGCAAGAATTAGGAACTGAGTTAATTAATCAAATTCGTAACTCTAAGCTATCTCCTCAAGATCTTCTAAAACGATTTTCTGGGTCAGTTGCTAAAGATCCGAAGCTGGTCAACAAGCTGACCGAAAAAATTTGTAAGAGCAACCCCCACATCACAGATCCCTACGTGGTTCAAGCTATTTTCTGGACACTTGCAGAGGACAAAGCAATCCATGCTATTCACTGGTTATCTGGAAAAGAACTGACGCAGGTACAAGCGGATGTCATGGGATTACCAGTTGCCAAAGATGACGATCGCGAATCTAGGGCTTTGGGGACTGCAAGCCAAATTTTAGACTTAATCGGAGATTATCGATCAATCGTCATTTGCTTTGATGAAGTTGAACCAAAGTCTAGCAATGCGAAAGGGCTAACTACTCCACAAGTTGTTGCACTTCTTGCGAAAGATCTGTACAGCAAGATTAAGCGTGGTGTACTCATGATGGCTATCTTTCCGCGAACTTGGACTTTTGAGGTAAAAGTTATGCCGCAAGCAGATTCAGTCGTAGATCGAATTGGTGAGAAAGACTTTGACCTCAACTATCTCAATTCTGATGATGTAGTTTCTCTTGTTTCAAGTTGGCTCCAAGACTTTTATCAACAGAAAGGTTTGACTCCACCGACTTCTACCTATCCATTTGATGAATCTGAATTGAGGGAATTGGGCAAAGAGAAGCCAATTGTCAGAAAAATCTTAGGGTGGTGTCGTGATAATTGGAAAATTCCTGAAGAAGTAGGAGCGTCAACTCAAAGCAATATTCAAGCTGAAATTTCAAGTGCAGACTCCGAACAGCCAACTCATTCGAGTTCCGAAAGCAAGCCCCTCCGTCAAGTTGAAGTGGCATTCAATGAGCAACTATTAGCTCTCGATAGCAACGTCAATGATTATCTAGAAGATAGTGAATTAATCGCTAACGCACTTTGGCTCGGCTTTGCCAGCTTAACCGGGGAAACTCTTGAAGGATTTCAAGTTCAAGAAGTTGAAGAAATTGAAGCAAAGGCTGCTGATAAAGGCTACATTAACTTTAAAGTAATCGGAAAGGAAAACAAAAAGAAAGTCAAGATAGGAGTTTCAGTTCTTCAAGAGTCTGGTGCAAAATATGTTAGCGCTGGTCTTAAACGACTGATCGACTACAAAAAATTTGATCTTACTCGTGGTTGCTTAGTACGGTCTAAGGCAGTTAAAGCCAATACGTTAGGTAGTCAATATCTTAATACTCTTCTTTCTGATCTGAATGGGGAATGGGTGTCCTTAAAAGGCAAAGATCTTCTACCCCTGCTGGCAATCCTTGCTGTATGCGACTCTCAGGAGGAATATGAAGTAACTGACGAGGAAATTTTTGAATTCATGCAAGAAAGAAAAATTGCTGAGAGTAACTATCTGATTCGTGAGATTCTAAGCGACCCATCTGGGCAAATTCCTGACAGTATAGTTGATGAAGATCAATTGATCACTACAGCCACAACAGATTCAGCAGAAAGTTTAATGGATGCGGATGAACTCCTCACGGTATTAAGCGCATGACTGAGACTGTTTTCCTTGCAAATGCGCTTTGTCTTCCCTTGGTTGATTTACAGGCTTTAGTACAAGGGAAGATGATTACAGCAATGCCTTGGAATTTTCTTTCTCCAGGGCAATCATTCGCTCTTTACTCTCATGGTGAAAACACTACTCATGCGCGGTTTTGGGCTAAATGCGAGCTTTGTAAAAGTATAGATAATCCGAAATTGCTAAACGCTTTATCTAATCTCACTATCTGGAAAAAGCAACTACTCGAAGGCAAATTGCTAGAAAGAGACTTTTTCTTTTTAGCATACCTGCGTGTTTATGAAATACCCCAACCGATTCAAGTTGTGACAGAGGCAAAAGGTGAGTTTTTGCCTTTGAAGGAGCCAACTATGGTTTCGGTATACTCACCTGTTTTGAGTGAAAACGAGTTCACGAAACACACTCGGAAGCTGGATGAACTACGCCCGTCAGTTCATCCCGAATTAGAAGAATTGCAAAGTATAGTTTCTCAATTTGTCAGCATTAACCCAGCAGCCAAACTATTAGAAGAAGAAGTTCGAGTATTTTTAGGTTGGGTTAATGACTCGAAGAAGATCCAAACTGATTCTGATATGACATGGATTATCTCGATCTCAAATGTAGGTAACTCTAGTGATGGAGATTTGTTTGAGAAGCTGGTACGCAAAAGCTTCGTAAAGCTAGGCTTCAAGAACTCTAATACTAATCCTCAGGCAAGCCTTGATCCTAGCGGCTGTGGAGGAGCGGGAGGATTAGATTTCTACTGTGAAGAACCTTACCCCGTAGTAGGTGAGTGTAAAGCAACGAAAACAGAATCCGTACCTGATGGTACACCAGCACAATTAGTTAAGTTAGGTTTGAAGCATCTTCAGGAAGACTATGAAAAGTGCATCAAAATAATCATGGCTGCTGGTGAGTTGAACGCTCATGCAAAACAAACCGCTGTTGGAAACAAAATGAATGTCATTCGTCCTGAAACCTTACAAAAACTGGTTGAACTAAAAGCGATGCATCACGGCTCTATTAATTTGGTAGAACTTAAGCCTTGTTTGGAGTCAGAACCATTTGGTGAAGCTGCTGATATAAAAGTAAATGCATATGTTGATAAAATTTGGAACGGAATCAAAGTTCGATCACACATTATTGAAGCCGTTAAACAGCTTGTTGAGATAGAACCACATAGGACACAGTTTGAGGTCGTAGAGATCCGCGCTCAATATAATGCTGCTTTCTCAAGGCATGATGGGAGCAGTTTAGATAATCAAATTGTTCATGAGTTTTTGATAGAACTTTCTTCACCTTTAGCAGGTTATTTGGGTAGAGTTCAAGGAACCAGTTTGCAGACTGATCGCTTCTACTTTTTGCGTGATTTGCTAGTGGATTGAAGGAGTGAGGGGCGATCGCTTTGAGCAGGTCATCGGTGATGGTATAAATCGCTATAATTTCACCAAGCATTTTTCTGTCTCTCCATGAGTTACAAAACTTTGGAGAGATTTTATTTGTTTTCTTCCTCCTGTTGCTAGTTATCAGCAACAGAAGTTAATAGTGATCCTGCATAATCTTTAAAGTTGCGACTGATAAAGCCTTAGTCCCACTTTTAGGAGCACTACCCTATGCCAGTTGATCCCGGTAGCACACTAGCAACTGCATTGAATCTAGGAGACCAGAGCGGCTCGATCAATCGAACGTTTTCAAATTTTGTCGGGGGCACTGATCTGGGCGACTATCTGCGGTTTAGCCTGTCCTCGTCGAGCAATCTCACCGTTTCATTAACAAATTTGCAAGCCGATGCAGATTTGCGGTTGCTCAACAGCAGTGGACAGGTATTGCAAACATCGGCAAATTTTGGCACCGATGCTGAGTCGATCAACGCGCCGTTAGCCGCCGGAGTTTATTATCTTCGCGTTACCCCTTATGGCGATGCGATTACCAACTACACGCTCGGAATCGCAGGCAGTGGAGGAACGGTTCCAGAACCTGGGACGACCCTAGCCACGGCGTTTGATTTGGGAGGATATAACTACATTTCCCATTCCAAAGTTGGTAGTGTGAATCGCTTTAATGATCCAGCCGATTTATATCGATTTGAGCTAAACGATACCAGTGATATCAATCTGCTGCTGACGGAGTTGACGGCGGATGCGGATGTGGAAATCTTGAATAATTTGGGTGCGGTGTTGGCGAGTAGCGATCGCTCTGGCACTACCGATGATTCAATTTCCAGCACGCTTCCAGCCGGAACTTACTTTGTCCGCATTACGCCCTTTGATGGCGGCACCATCGACTATCGGCTGAACTTAGATATTTCATTAGACGACAATGCTGGAAATACCCTGGCAACGGCTCGGAAACTCAACGGCTTGAATACCACGCTGTCAGGAACTCAGGTTTTCAATGACTTTGTGTCTGGTGCAGGAGGGAGCGATCCGCAAGATTTTTATCGCTTCACCCTGCTGACCCAGAGTAACTACAGCATTGGGCTTTCCCAGTTGAGTTCGGATGTGGATCTACGAATCATTCAGGATGTGAACAACAATGGCATTGTGGATGCTGGTGAAGCGATCGCATCTTCAATTCGCTCTGGCACCTTACCTGAAAACTTATCCGGTCAACTTAATGCTGGAACTTACTTTATTCAGGTCTATCCGTTTAGTAATGCTGCTACGAGCTATCAAATCACCATCACGGCAAGCCCACAAGACGGGGCAGGTAACTCGACTGCAACTGCGAGAGATGTAGGAACGTTGGTCGGCGATCGCAGCTTCAACGATTTTGTGGGTATTGTTGACCCTAATGACTTTTATCGATTTGTTTTACCCACCACCAGCAACTTTCGCCTAGATTTAACAGGTTTAGAGGCAGATGTGGATGTTCGCCTATTGAATAGTGCAGGCACTACGATCGCCTCTTCCATTGAAGGCGGCACTACCTCAGAAAACATTGCGCGATCGCTGACCGCAGGCACCTATTTTGTCCAGGTGTATCCCTTCAATGGCAGTAGCAGCGACTATCGCCTATCTCTGTCGGCTAGCCCATCCTTTGATGGCGCTGGCAATAGCCTCAGCACGGCGCGGAATGTGGGCACCCTGACCAACACCCTCACATTTAATGATTTTGTCGGAGCGGCAGATACCAATGATTTCTACCGCTTCAATCTCAACACTGGCAGCAACTTTAATCTCAATTTAAGTGGCTTGTCCGCCGATGCGGATGTGGAGTTAATTCAAGACTTGAACAACAACGGCAGTGTGGATAATGGAGAAATCCTGGCTAGTTTGATCAATAGCGACACCAACCCTGAAACGCTGAGTCGCCTGCTGGCGGCTGGCAGCTACTATGTGCGGGTTTATCCTTTTTTAAGCAGCAACACGAACTACAGCCTCTCGCTGGGTGCGATAGCCGTAGGAGACAATACGCTGCCCACGGCGACCAATCTGGGCGGATTGACCACCAGCAGAACGGTGACAGGCTTTGTGGGCAATACGGATGCTGATGATTTCTATCGGTTTACGCTCAGCAGCGATCGCAGCGTTGGTGTCTTTCTCGACGGGCTATCTGCCGATGCCGATATTCAACTCATCCGAGACTTCAATAACAATGGCATTGTCGATAGTAGCGATGTGTTAGCGGAATCAATCCGCGCTGGATCTGCATCAGAAGCGATATTCAACACTCTCTCGGCAGGCACCTATTTTGTCCGAGTTTTGCAATTTAGCGGCAACACCAATTATTCCCTCACTCTGACTCCGCTGGTGGATGGTGCAGGCAGCACCTTGGGCACCGCTGCCAATCTGGGCACCCTATCCGGCAGCCGCACGGTGAATGATGTCATCGGCGAGATCGACCCCAGCGACATCTATCGCTTTAGCCTCAACACCCGCAGTCGGCTAAATCTGGAATTGGATGGAGTGGATGCATACGCCAACGCTCAGATCATTCAAGACTTGAATAGCAACGGGTTGATTGACAGCAATGAGATTTTGGCAGCTACCACTCGCGATATTAGCGATATTGGCTCTTCGTCTCTTGCTGCCACGCTTAATCCAGGGAACTACTTTGTGCGAGTCTTGCCCTCGGATAATGCCAACACCCGCTATAGTCTAAACCTGACGACTACCGCGATCGCCCTTGATGGTGCAGGCAACACCCTAGCAACCGCCCGCAACCTCGGCAATCTGACTGGCTCAGTCACTTTCCAGGATTTTGTGGGACAAAGCGATCGCAATGACTACTACCGATTTGCGCTCACAGGCAACACTAACTTTAACCTGTTGCTGAGCGGGTTAACCGATGACGCAGACGTAGAACTGATCCGCGACCTGAATGGAAATGGTCTGGTCGATGCTGGAGAAGTGCTGCGAATCTCTGACTTACCAGGCACGTCCTCTGAGTCCATCAACCTCAACTTAGGAGCAGGGAGCTACTTCATCCGGGTCTATCCATTTTTTGATGACAGCAACACCACCTACACTCTCAACCTGTCTGCCACTGCCGCCAGCAATCCGTTCAATTCCCAATATGGGTATGGCTTGGCAGATGCAGCAGCAGCAGTCGCACGGGCAACTGGGCAATTTTCACCCTTCCCCAATCAGCCCACCTTTGGCGGAGCCACTGACTGGGGCGTAAACCTGATCAACGCTCCAGAAGCCTGGGCACAAGGCTACACCGGGCAAGGGGTGATTGTGGCGGTGATCGATTCGGGAGTAGACTACACCCACCCTGATCTGGCTGGGCGCATTTGGGTCAACACCAGAGAAATCCCCAATAATGGCAGAGATGATGATGGCAATGGCTTTATTGATGATGTGCGCGGTTGGGACTTTGTCGGCAGAGATAACAGACCCTTCGATTTTGATGGGCATGGCACCCATGTAGCAGGAACGATCGCCGCCAACAATAATGGCATCGGTGCAACCGGAGTTGCCTACAACGCCCAAATCATGCCTGTGAGAGTACTGGGTCAAAATGGAGGCAGCAATTCAAATGTTGCAGCCGGAATTCGCTATGCCGCTAATAATGGAGCACAAGTGATCAACCTCAGTTTAGGTGGTCCCTATCCCTCATCTGAAATTCTGTCAGCCGTGCAATATGCCAATCAGAGGGGCGCTGTGGTGGTGTTTTCTTCCGGTAACAACGGTTCATTTCAGCCCGGTTATCCAGCCAGATATGCCACTCAAGCAGGCATTGCAGTCGGTGCCGTCGGGGATACTCAACGGCTAGCTTCCTACAGCAACCGGGCAGGAGCGACTCCATTGAACTTTGTGGTGGCACCGGGTGGGGCGGGAATCCGGGGGCAAGAGTCGCGAGATGTCTACTCGACCCTTCCAGGCGGCACTTTTGGCTATCTATCTGGTACGTCAATGGCGGCTCCCCATGTATCAGGCTTGGCTGCCCTGATATTGAGCGCCAATCCAACCCTGACTCCGGCGCAAGTGATCAGCCTGATCACAACGACCGCTAACTCGTCGGCAGTGCGGGTCTAGGAGTTCAGGTTTTCGGGTGCCCGGTGCTAGAGTGCATCCTGTGCAAGTGAGGTAGCGCTGGAGTTGAGGCGATAGAGTTTACAACAACAGCATCCAGCGGGAAGGTTTGAACAATTTAACTCTGTTCAAGCCTTTCTGCTTTTAAAGTTCATCCCAAGTCCTTCGCACTCTCAACTCCAAACTCCGAACTCAAAAATCACCAAATACCCCGCTTGCCATTGGGTCGAGTGGTCATCCAATTAATCCGCGCCATTGCCAACTGTTCTTCGGTCACCTTGGCACCTGATAGGTTTGTGCCGCATAAATTAGCACCCCGTAGATTTGCGTTGAGCAAATAAGCCCCGCTTAGATCGGCTCCCCGCAGATCAGCCCCTTCCAAATCAGCGTTACTCATATAGGCTTTACCCAGATTGGCATCGCGCAGACTGGCTTGATTCAGGTTTGCTTTGCCAAAATCGGCATTGAACAAATTCGCACCTTGTAGGTTGATTTTGCTGAGGTTCGCTTGATGAAAGTTTGCACCTGCCAGGTTTGCTTTTACCAGTGAAAGCGATCGCAGATCGTGACTAGCAAAATCTCGCTTACCTTTGGCGTAGTAATTTTGAAGTCCTTCCGCATCCAACCGCAAAGGTGGTTTCTTATCGTTTGAGTTATCTCGCCCTTTCCCAGCAGAATTTTTACCTCTAGAAGCAATGCCAGAATTTAACCGGTCTGAATCTGCCAATCGTCCACGGGTAAAACCAGAGTGAAGATTAGTCGAATCTTGGCGAGGCTGTTGCCGGGTCCGGATCGCCATTGCCATCCGAGCATGAGGCGAAACTTTTGCTCCGGTCGAATCTGCACCTCGATAATCTGGATTTTTACGTCCAGTATTAGCACCACCCGGTTTAACCGAAGTCATGCTGTTTTCCAACATTTCCAAATGGTCTTCCAAATCCAGTGCCCGAAACACCTCCATTGCCGTTCGATAGCGTTGCTTGACTGAAATTTCAAGCATCTTGGTTAGCACGGCTTGAAAATGATCACTCACAGCAACGTATTTTTGCCAGAGCAGTTCACCCGTTGAGGGATCATAATCAAGATCTTTAGGCGACTTCCCGGTCAATAAGTAAATGCAGGTTACACCCAGAGCATAGATATCACTGGCAGGAACGGGACGCATTGCCATTTGCTCTGGCGGTGCAAAGCCAGGAGTGCCGATCGCGTAAGAGGTCAATGCAGTTTGATCAGAAGCGCTACTTTGCTGCTGCGTATTTTGGTTCTTCACCGCCCCAAAGTCAATCAGCACCAACTTTTGATCCTGGTTCCGTCGAATCATGTTGGCAGGTTTAATATCCCGGTGGATCACCTGATTCCCATGAACATGCTCCAAAATAACCAGAATTTCACTGAGAAACATTTTTACCTGATTCTCACTGCGAGGTCCAGACGCTTTAATCTCTTGCTGTAGCGTTAGCCCACTCACATATTCTTGAATCAGATAAAAAATTGCATCTTCTTCAAAGTAATCTAGCAAAGAAGGAATTTGGGGATGGTTGCCAATCCGCCCCAAAGTTGTCGCTTCTCGTGCAAACAGTTCTCGTGCCATATCCATCACATGGGGAGCGGTGGCATTGGGGCGCAGTTGTTTGATCACGCAGCTTGGCTTACCAGGCAGACTTTCATTGGATGCCAAAAACGTTGCCCCAAAACCCCCTTGTCCAAGGGCTTGAATGATGCGATAGCGATCGCGCAGCAACAACTTAGAACCACAAGCCTGACAAAATTCAGTGTGAGTAAGGTTCTGAGGACTAGGACAGGCTGGATTCAAGCAGTAGCTCATTCAGCTTCACTCGCTCTAATTTCAACTGCTGAGGACATTTCGGTACGCTACTTTCTATTATCCGAACACAAACACCAAATTGGGCTGGCATTCTTACGGTAGTTTCACAAAAAAGCACTAAGCTTTGACGTTTTGACTGCAAGCAGTGATGGATATCTATAGTATTCAGTATTCGTGGACTGTGATGATTTGTCAGGACGTAGCTTCGTTGTTTTTAATATGCCCACAATCGAACACTCTGTAACAAAAGCATATCCCCAATCCTATCAATACCATCCTTTGAGAAATTGAAATCATGCGAATGTTTATAATACCTCCCCCAAAAACAAGATTCCGTAGAGAGAGATGTTAGACCAATGAGAAGGCTTCAGAGGTAAGGGGAAGGAGGTAAGGCGGTAGAATAGCGGATGTAGTTAGGTTGAAGCATCCATGCGTATTTCTTTGAACTGGTTGCGAGAACTAGTTGATATTGCTATGACTCCATCAGAGTTGGCAGAAATGCTAACGATGGCAGGTTTTGAGGTGGAGGATATTGAAGATCGCCGGACTTGGGCTGAAGGGGTGGTCGTTGGCAAAGTTTTAACGCGAGAACCCCATCCCAATGCCGATAAGCTAAGCGTTTGTACGGTTGACATTGGTCAGGCAAATCCTTCCACTATTGTCTGTGGAGCCGCCAATGTTCAAGCGGATTTATATGTGCCTGTCGCTACATTAGGCACCTTTTTGCCGAAAGTAGGAGAAAAGGGACTCAAAATCAAACCTGCTAAATTGCGCGGGGTCGCTTCTGAAGGAATGATCTGTTCTCTCGCGGAATTAGGTTTGGCAAAAGAATCTACGGGAATTCATCAGTTTGAGGGTGATTTTTTTAAGCCAGGGGTAGATGTGCGCCCGTTGTTAGGGTTAGATGATGTGATTTTGGATTTAACTTCGACAGCCAATCGAGCAGATGCCCTAAGCTTGGTAGGAATTGCGCGGGAGATTGTGGCGTTGACGGGTGCTGATCTACGGTTACCTCAAGTGCCGGAGCTAAAAGTGCCAGCCGATACAGGCACCTTATCGATCAAAATTTCTGAACTTCAAGCGTGTCCGACTTATATTGGAACCGAAGTGACAGGAATTGCAATCGCCCCGTCTCCTGTTTGGCTTCAGCAGCGTTTGCAAGCGTCTGGGGTTCGTCCAATCAATAACGTGGTGGATATTACCAACTACGTGCTGCTGGAGTGGGGGCAACCGCTACACGCCTTCGATCGCGATCGCTTGCTTTCAGGCAGCCATCAACCTCCAGAAACTCCTCTGCAAATGGGAGTGCGGTTTGCTAATGCCGGAGAAACCCTAAAAACCCTAGATGGGCAAACGCGATCGTTTGTAGAGCAAGCTTTATTGATTACTGCCAATGACAAACCGGTAGCGCTGGCGGGTGTGATGGGTGGCGAAGACTCTGAGGTGTATGAGGGCACTCAAACCCTGATGCTGGAAGCGGCATTATTTGACTCGGCAACCATTCGGCGGTCTGCTCGCTCTCAAGGTTTACGCACCGAAGCTTCAGCCCGCTATGAACGCGGAGTCAACCAGGCAGAGCTAGAATTTGCCTGTCGTCGTGCGTTGGCATTAATTACAGAATTAGCAGGTGGGGCGATCGCATCCCAAGGCAGTGTTGATACGCGCAATCAGTCCAGCATGACGAGATCGATTGCGCTACGGCTGGAGCGCGTCAACCAAATTTTAGGTCCTATCACCTTGGGCGATGAGCTAGGCGAACTGCAACCTGCGGACATTGAGCGAATTTTACGAGCGTTAGGATGTGAAGTGTCTGCTCTTAACACCGAAGGAGCTTGGAACGTTATCGTGCCACCTTACCGCTATCGTGATTTGGAACGAGAAATTGATCTCATCGAAGAAATTGCCCGTCTATATGGCTACAACAATTTCTCTGAAACCTTACCTGAGAAAACAGAAGCCGGATATTTATCGATCGAGCAGCAGCTTACTCGCAAAGTTCGCGAAGCCTTTCGCGCTGTCGGGTTAACTGAACTTGCTCATTATTCTTTAGTAAAACCTAACGAAGAGCGCCAAGTCGTTTTATCCAATCCCCTCTTTCCAGATTATTCAGCCCTCAGAACGAACTTGCTGTCAGGATTAATTGATGCATTTCAGTACAACCTAGAGCAGGGGAATGGGGCGCTTCAGGGGTTTGAATATGGACGTATTTTTTGGTCTGAAGAAGAAGGATTGCAAGAAGCAGACGCGATCGCGGGTATTTTTGGCGGCGACCCTGTTCACGGGAAATGGGTACAGGCAGGACGTGACAAACCAATCACCTGGTTTGAAGCAAAAGGACTATTGGAAAATGTGTTTTGCCGACTCGACCTCGCTGTGGAATATCAGCCCGATTTACGCGATCAGCGGCTTCATCCAGGACGCACTGCCTCACTTTGGGTACGTGGAAATCGCTTGGGCACGTTTGGGCAACTGCATCCACAGCTTCGGCTAGAGCGCGGCTTTCCCGATGAAGTGTATGCCTTTGAGCTAGATCTGGATGTCCTGCTAAGCCAGCTTGATCAAGATGAACTGCTGGTTCCTACCTTCAAGCCATTTTCTGCGTTTCCAGCTTCCGATCGCGATATTGCTTTCTTCGTTCCTATCCAATTTTCAGTCGCAGATATTGAACGCACGATTCGTACTGCCGGCGGCAACCTGCTAGATTCCATGAACTTATTTGATGAATATCGCGGTCAAAACGTGCCCGAAGGACAGCGTAGTTTGGCATTTCGGTTGGTCTATAGATCGAGCGATCGCACCCTCACCGAAGATGATATCAATCCCATCCAGCAAAAAGTTCGCGAAACTCTAGTGGAAAAATTTAGAGTCGATTTGAGAAGTTAACCGAGTTTAAGGGGGAAAAACACCATGAGTCAGGCGGCAACCACCACCCAAAAACTAATGACGATGGAGGAATATCTTGCCTACGACGATGGCACCGATACCCGTTACGAATTGGTGAATGGAGAACTCGTTGAAATGCCGCCAGAAAGTCAAGGAAATTGCGACCTCGCACGATTTTTGCTGATTGAACTGCTAAAGTTGTTTCCCTTGCCTCTTTTAGCTTACAAAGACCTTGAAATTGAAGTGACTGGACGCAGGGCAAAATGCCGTTTACCTGACTTGGTGGTTCATACAGAGGAATCAAGAGCCGCCTTAATTGACAGTAAGCGAAATATCCTGACTCGCGATCTGCCGCCTCCTGCATTAGTCATCGAAATCGTCAGTCCTGGCAGCACCAACCGTACCCGTGACTATCGCCATAAACGCACGGAATATGCCGCCAGAGAAATCTTGGAATACTGGATTGTTGATCCCGAAACTTGGCAAATTACGGTTTATCAATGGGTGGAAGGTCAGTATGAAGATACGGTTTTTGTGGGAGAAAATCAATTGCGATCGCCCTTCATCCCAACCTGGCAGTTAACCATTGATCAAATCTTTGCACTTCAGCAATAGTTCGCTCAAGACCATCCTGACCCTATTTCACTTTTAACGTTTACCTTCATCTTTATATGCCGAAATATATTCTCTGGGGCACCTACTGCGACGACGTTATAGAAAAACGCACTCCTTACCGTCAAGCTCATTTAGATGGACTCGCTCAGCAAAAAGCAGCCGGAGTGCTAATCACCATTGGACCCACGAAAGACCTGACCCAGTGTTTTGGCATTTATGAAGCGGACGATGAAGCGGTCGTCCGCCACCTGATTGAATCTGATCCCTACTGGCAAAACGGCATTTGGACTGACTATAAAGTGAAAGAATGGATTCAGGCTATCTAGCAAATTCGATGAATCGTCTCGATAACTTGCGAAGACGCTCTACATATTTTCAAAAATTTTATCATCGCGCTGCTTTAAACATGACCGCCACTCCTTCCCACCAAAAAGCCAAAGCTCTAAAACCCTCCAATCGCCGCCCTGCAAAGGAATTGTGCAGTGAATGTGGGCTTTGTGATACCTACTATATTCATTACGTCAAAGAAGCCTGCGCTTTTCTAACTCAGCACATTAGCGAACTGGAAGAAGAAACCCACGATCGCAGCCGCAATTTGGAGAACGAAGATGAGTGGTACTTTGGCGTGCATCAAAGTATGACCGCAGCCCGAAAAACCGAGCCGATCGCCGGTGCCCAATGGACGGGGATAGTCAGTAGTATTGCAATTGAAATGCTGACTTGCGGCATGGTGGAAGGGGTCGTCTGTGTGCAAAATACCGAGGAAGACCGCTTTCAGCCTCAACCGATTATTGCCCGCACCCCAGAAGAAATTTTGGCAGCGCGAGTTAACAAACCCACGCTTTCTCCTAATTTATCCGTCTTAGAACAAATTGAGCAATCGGGCATGAAGCGATTGCTAGTGATTGGAGTTGGCTGTCAAATTCAAGCGTTACGGACGGTAGAAAAGCAATTGGGCTTAGAAAAGCTGTATGTGTTGGGAACTCCCTGTGTCGATAATGTGACTCGCGCTGGACTGCAAAAGTTTTTGGATACCACCAGCCGATCGCCCTCCACCGTCGTTTCCTACGAATTCATGCAAGATTTCCGCGTTCACTTTAAGCATGAAGATGGTTCCACTGAAACGGTTCCATTTTTTGGCTTAAAAACCAATCAACTCAAAGATGTGTTTGCGCCATCCTGCATGAGTTGTTTTGACTATGTGAATTCTTTGGCGGATATCGTCGTCGGTTATATGGGTGCGCCGTTTGGCTGGCAATGGATCACGGTGAGAAACGATCGCGGTCAGGAAATGCTGGATCTGATTCAGGATCAAATTGAAACTCAGCCTGTGGAGTCCCAAGGCGATCGCAAAAATGCCGTTCAGCAAAGTATTCCTGCTTACGATAAGGGCGTGACCTTACCCATGTGGGCAGCTAAACTAATGGGCGTAGTGATTGAGCGTATTGGACCCAAAGGACTAGAATATGCCCGGTTTTCGATCGACTCACACTTCACGCGCAACTATCTCTATGTCCAGCGCAACTATCCCGAAAAGCTAGAAGCCCACGTTCCCGAATACGCCAAGCGCATTGTAAGACAATATAAATTACCTGAAAAGTAAAGACGGAATTTACTGAAATAATCGTGCTGTTTACTCTTTCAATGCTTATTTTTCAGATTTAAGGGGTTACCATTTCTAGCAGGCTGAGTAACTGGTTGATTGATCACAGCAATATGACGAATGAAAGTCTAAGATCCTTTCCTAATTCTGCTGGAGAGCAAGATAACAGCCTTGTTCTTGGTCAGCTAACGAGTGGGCAGCTTTGGATGGTCAATAGTAGACGGCGAAATGGACTGATCATTTATAAGCAGTTCTACGCAGAATTTGCTGGTCCTGGAGCGGCAGTGGGCAGCTTTTTTGATGTAGATTCCCATCAAGTACTGCCTGTAGGAGAACTGTCTTTAATTTGCCCTGAAGATCAAGAAGAGCGACAAAAAGCCTATCTCATCCGACGACAGTGGATTCGATTGACTCATCAACTGACGGATAACCCCATTCCATCGCAAAGGGCGCAGATGATTTTAAATCAATTTGACAATTACTTTGGTTCTAGCACGGTTGCTAAAATTCCTGATGAAGCTTTTGCTTTAATGGTTGGAGTGTTGCCGCAAACCGTTAACCTGTTGAGGCAAGGGAGTAGACTTTCTGGCTAACCTATTTTGCAAATGAAAAATTTGTGGATTGAAAAAGATCCCTGCTTATTCCTATTCTAGCCATAGCAAAACTCTATCCATCCGATCTTGGAGCTTTTTTATAGAGTATGAGAGACTATTGCTGGAGTATGGGTTAGGCGATCGAGGCATTGCACTGTCGTTTGTGTTGCCTTTGACTGCACTGTTTTAGCAACTTTTGATAGTTAGAGAGAAATCGATGCCGCTAATTACAACTGGCAAAAAGTTGATTCGAGATCTAGAGCTATATGGTTCATTGGGTCTGCATGTTCCGCTGGAAGGCGGTTTTGAAGGACGTTATCAGCGACGAATTCGTGCTGCTGGATATCATTCTCTGACGATTACGGCGCGAGGATTAGGAGATGTGGCAGCTTACTTAACCGAGGTTCATGGAGTTCGTCCTCCTCATCTAGGTAAAAAGAGCGGCACGGTTACCGGGGCAATGGTTGGGTATCGCTATTACATTCCACCCATCATTCCCTATGAGTTGGAAAAGCTGCCGGCTAGCTCTAAGGGGCTTCTGTTATGGATTATTGAGGGACATATCCTAACTAGCCAGGAGATTGAATATTTGACGACCTTACCTGCCACAGAGCCACGGGTTAAAATTGCTGTGGAACTGGGCGGCGATCGCTACTTCCGTTGGCAACCCTTGAAGCAAGCTGTAATGTCTGCGTAGCGTGTTCAGGTCTGTGATTTAAGGTTGGTGATGTTAAGAGGCGCTCCATCAGAGCGTCTTTTTTGTTGCTGCGGATCTGTTGCTGCGGACGTTGCGTCATACCTGAAATTTAAAATATTTCTACTTTAAGATCCTAATTTTTCTCATAGCGCATTAGCATTAAGGGGTGAGTGAACAAAACTATCCGCTGCAATCTTTAAGAGAAGGGCACTGGTTTAAACTAATCTGTGGAGCTAGTTTCCAGCATCTTCCCGCTGTTCGTAACCTGACGTTGGCATATACGCTAGCGGGTGTGGATTGTGTTGACATTGCGGCTGATCCCGCCGTGGTGCTTGCAGCAAAAGAGGCAATTCAAGTAGCGATGGACATGAGCCGCTGCGATTTCCAGAGGGAGTCCTGCGGAAAGCTTCACGAACGTTTCACGAATCGCCAACAGAATTCTTCGATGATTCAAAAACCATTGCTCATGGTCAGCCTCAATGATGGTGAAGATCCACATTTTCGTAAGGCAACATTTTTACCGCTTAATTGCCCCCCAGATTGCCCTCGTCCTTGTGAACAGGTTTGTCCGGCAGGGGCAATCAAAAGTTATGGGGTGGTTGAAGATCGCTGCTATGGCTGTGGGCGCTGCTTGCCGATTTGCCCCATTCAACATATTTCAGCCCACTCTTATGTTTCAACGGCTCAGGCGATCGCGCCCTTAGTGCTAGAAATGGGAATTGATGCGATTGAGATTCATACCCAAGTTGGACGGCTTGCAGATTTTCAACGCCTCTGGTCAGCGATTAAACCATGGCTGCCCCAACTTCAACTCATTGCAATTAGTTGTCCTGATGGTGAGAATCTAATCGACTATCTGTGGGCACTGTACGATATTATTTCGCCGTTGCCCTGCCCTTTAATTTGGCAAACTGATGGTCGTCCGATGAGTGGAGATATTGGTAATGGTGCGACTAGAGCGGCTATTCGGTTAGGACAAAAAGTGATAGCGGCAGGCTTGCCAGGACATATTCAGTTAGCAGGCGGCACAAACGATTACACTGTACCCAAACTGCGATCGCTAAATCTGCTAGCACCTCATCCTTCTAGAGATCGCTCAATGGCGCAAACGATGCAACCGTTTTCACCTTCATACGTTTCAGGAGTTGCCTATGGAAGCTACGCTCGAAGGCTGTTGTCTCCCCTTTTGGAACAGTTGGAAGCTCCGGAAAGATTGGAAACCTGTTTACCTGGTTTGGCTCATCAAGGAGATCAGCCATCAGTTGGGCGATCGCAAGCTCTGCGATCGCCTCAGCCGATTCTTTTAGAACAGGCTCCTAAATCTCTACAACAAGCCGTAACGCTTGCCCATTCCCTTGTGTCTCAACTCAAACCGTTTCGCGCAACACCACAATTTGATCATGAATTATCTTAAGGTTTCAACGTTTTTATCACTGCTTTTACGAATTCGCGTGAATGATGCCACTCGACTTGGTAATTCCCAACACCTGCAAGTTTTTTGATTGGCACCCTCAGGAGCAGCAATTAAAATGCTTCATAGGTTTCCAGCATCAGTTTTCGGCTTCATCTCAAATTGTCCTTAAGCGCTCTTCAGAAACTACATCCAAGATGGATAACACCGTATCGGCTGACTTGCTCATTACAGACGACTTAAACAAACTGCTTGATATTCTTCCAGCCTCGATTCAGTTTCAACTACAGCAGCACCCTCAACGCGATATGCTGATTGAAGTAGTGTTGGATCTAGGTCGTCGTCCAGAGGCTCGTTTTCCGGGTCAAGCAGAGTATCTTTCTGAAACTCCGATCACCCAAGATGATCTGAACGAATGTATTAAAAGCGTCGGTGATTTTGGCGGCGATAATCGCGCTGGCATCGAGCAAACTCTTCATCGCATTAGCGCTATTCGGAATCGGCGGGGCGAGGTGATTGGGCTAACCTGTCGGGTGGGTCGTGCTATTTTTGGCACGATTAGCATGATTCGTGATCTGGTAGAAAGCGGTAGATCTATCTTAATGTTGGGTCGTCCTGGAGTCGGCAAAACGACTGCGCTTCGAGAGATTGCTCGTGTTTTGGCGGATGAATTGGAAAAACGAGTTGTCATCATTGACACGTCTAATGAAATTGCGGGGGATGGAGATGTGCCGCATCCGGCGATCGGTCGTGCTCGTAGAATGCAAGTTGCCCGCCCCGAACTGCAACACCAGGTCATGATTGAGGCAGTGGAAAACCATATGCCGGAAGTGATTGTGATTGACGAAATCGGGACGGAGCTTGAGGCTTTGGCGGCTCGGACGATCGCGGAGCGAGGAGTACAGCTTGTGGGAACTGCCCATGGCAATCGTTTAGAGAATCTGATCAAAAATCCAACTCTGTCAGATTTAGTCGGTGGCATTCAATCGGTTACGTTGGGAGATGAGGAAGCACGTCGCCGAGGAAGCCAGAAAAGTGTTTTGGAGCGAAAAGCGCCTCCCACTTTCGATATTGCGGTGGAAATGATGGAACGGCAGCGTTGGGTCGTGCATGAACAGGTGGCAGAAACCGTTGATAGCCTATTGCGCGGTCGTCAACCCAATCCGCAAGTAAGAGCAGTGAGTGAAACTGGCAACGTCATTGTGACCCATGAGTTATCGAGTGATGAGTTTGCGGCTTCTAGAACAGGCAGACCGCGATCGCCCTCCATTGATTTTGGGCAGCGAGACAATTCACTGATTGTTCGCCCTTTTGCGAGTCGCTCAGAACTTCCCGGAAAGGGTTGGCGATCGTCGGGGCAAATGCGCCCGTTGTCAACCGATACGGCACTGAGCAAACTTCCTGATGAGCAGCAATTTGAGCGTTTATTGAATGAGTCTTTACAATCCTCATTGTTTTCTGATGAAACCGTAGAACCTTTTTTGCAGAACTCTTTAGAAAGAAATGGCTATGACTTTGAGGAAACTGCCAAACAAGAGCGTCGCTTAGGTCCAAATGGGGAAGATATTTTATACATTTATCCCTATGGAGTCAGTCGTCATCAGCTTGATCAAGTGGTTCGCACCTTAAAATTGCCAGTCATCTTAACGAAAGATATTGATAGTGCAGATGCGGTTTTGGCGTTGCGATCGCATGTCAAAAATCATTCAAAATTGCGCCAATTTGCAAAATCTCGTCAAGTTCCCATCCACACTATTAAAGCAAGCAGCATTCCTCAAATTGCTCGTGGCTTGCGCCGAATGCTGGATATGGATGACCCTGGAATCCCTGATGCTACTGATTTTGACTTACTAAGAGTTGATAACGATGATGAGATGGAGGCTTTAGAGGAAGCTAGACTTGCAGTTGAACAACTGGTGATTCCTAAAGGGCAACCAGTAGAATTGCTGCCCCGCTCTGCGATCGTGCGTAAAATGCAGCATGAACTAGTTGAGCATTATCATCTCAAATCTCGCAGTTTTGGCGAAGAACCTAACCGACGGCTGCGAATCTATCCCGCCTAAAAAGCATTTTGGCAGCCCACCCAAAAAACTTTGTCTTAGCACTAGACAGAACCAAGTAGATTGGTTTATATTTGATAGCTGTTGCCTAAATGCTCATTGCAGATGGTTCTTGAGTAATGAAGCTTGTTGAAAGCTGTAAAATTACCTCTTGAATCTCTGAAGCGGATACTGAACGGCTTGCCATTCAAGTCCTTAGCTGGCACTCAACAAAACTGATTTTGCACGTTTCTTTTGAACTTGGCAGGGTTTAGAGCTTGTTTACAAGAATAGTTAGATTTTTAGTCTTGCGCGATCGCGTCCTTGCTTTAAAGTCAACCGAAATCTTGAAGCACAACCTATTAATCAGTTAAGCAGGCAATCGAAGGTTGTCTGTTTTTCTAAAGTGTGTACGAAAGGGAGACCATTCATCGTGTCTGTGGGTATTCTCGGCACAAAGCTTGGCATGACTCAAGTCTTTGACGAAACAGGTAAAGCAATTCCAGTCACTGTCATCCAGGCAGGACCTTGTATTGTCACTCAAGTCAAAACAACTCAAACAGATGGCTACTCAGCTATTCAAGTTGCTTATGGCGAGGTCAAGCAGAAGGCACTTAGTAAGCCTGAGTTGGGTCATCTAGCAAAGTCCAACTGCGCTCCCATGCGTCATCTGCATGAGTATCGCTTGGCAAGTCCTAGTTCGTTTGAACTGGGTCAGGAAATCAAAGTAGATACATTTTCGGTGGGTCAAACTATTGATGTCATTGGCACCAGTATTGGTCGTGGATTCGCAGGCTATCAAAAGCGTCATAACTTCAAACGCGGTCCAATGTCCCACGGCTCCAAAAACCATCGTGCCCCTGGCTCCACAGGCGCAGGGACAACCCCAGGGCGGGTTTATCCAGGCAAGCGAATGGCGGGTCGTTTAGGTGGCAGTCAGGTCACTATTCGCAAATTGACAGTCATTCGGATTGATCCTGAACGAAATTTGATTTTGGTCAAAGGTGCTATTCCTGGTAAGCCGGGCGCGCTGGTCAATGTAGTTCCTGCAACCATTGTTGGAGCTAAATAGAAAATTAAGTCGCAAAAAATTGAGATTTTCTTGATTTCTAGCCTTTAAAGCCTGCGAAAGTTGAATAAGGTTGATGATTATGGCGGATTGTGCAGTTAAAGACTGGAGTGGGAAAGAGGTTGGTAGTGCTTCTTTAGACTTGCAAGTAGCAAGTGAAAAAAGCGCGGCTCATATTGTCCATAGAGCATTAGTGCGCCAGATGGCAAATGCTCGTCAAGGGACAGTATCCACCAAAACTCGTGCAGAAGTGAGAGGGGGTGGCAGAAAACCTTGGCGGCAAAAAGGTACAGGGCGCGCCCGTGCTGGTTCTAACCGTTCTCCCCTGTGGCGGGGCGGTGGGGTAATTTTTGGACCGAAACCCAGAGATTACTCTCTCAAGATGAATCGCAAAGAACGACGACTGGCTTTGAGAACGGCGATTCAAAGCCGTATTGAAGATGTAATCGTTGTGCAAGATTTTGCTGATAAGCTCCCTCGCCCTAAAACAAAAGAGTTAGTTGGAGCATTGCAAAACTGGGGAATTCAACCTGAATCAAAAGTTTTGTTGATTTTGGCAGAGCGTCAGGAAACAGTCTATTTGTCTGCCCGCAACGTTGCTAAACTCCGTTTGATTTCTGCGTCTAACTTGAACGTTTTTGATCTTTTATCTGCCGATCGCATTGTGATTACGCAGTCTGCCATCGCAAAAATCCAGGAGGTGTACGGTGACTGAATTTAATCCTCGTAATTTGATGGATCTGGTTCGTCGTCCAATTATTACTGAGAAAGCAACATTGCTTTTGGAGAACAATCAATACACATTTGAAGTGTCTCCTAAAGCGACTAAGCCCCAAATTAAAGCTGCTATTGAGTCATTGTTTGAAGTCAAAGTGGTTGGGATCAGTACCATTAATCCTCCTCGCAAACAGCGACGGGTTGGTAAGTTTATCGGCTTTCGTCCAATCTACAAACGAGCGATTGTGACGCTGGCAGATGGCGATTCGATCGCTCTGTTCCCGGAAGTTTAATTTTTCTATTTGGTAAGGCATTTAAGAGATTAAGTTATGGGCATTCGTATTTATCGACCCTATACCCCCGGTACTCGTGAACGCAGCATTTCAGATTTTGCTGAGATTACTCGGAGTGAACCCGAAAAGTCGTTGACCAAGTCGAGCCATCGGCATAAAGGTCGCAACAATCGCGGTGTGATTACTTGTCGCCATCGCGGTGGTGGTCACAAACGTCTTTATCGACAAATTGATTTTCGGCGCGACAAGCGTGACATTCCCGCTAAGGTTGCAGCGATCGAGTATGACCCCAATCGGAATGCTCGAATTGCATTGTTGCATTACAGAGACGGTGAGAAGCGATATGTTTTGCATCCCGCAGGTCTTGCAGTAGGCACAACAGTCATTGCAGGTGCCGATTCACCCATTGAAATTGGTAATGCTTTACCGCTCAGCAATATTCCTTTAGGTACAACCGTTCACAATGTAGAGCTTACCCCTGGGCGCGGTGGACAGTTTGTTCGGGCGGCTGGAGCCAGCGCTCAAGTTGCCGCAAAAGATGGAAACTTTGTCACTTTGAAGTTGCCATCTGGCGAGGTTCGCATGATTCGTCGTGAGTGCTATGCCACGATTGGTCAGGTTGGGAATGCCGATGTCCGCAACACCAGTTTAGGAAAAGCAGGTCGGAAACGCCACTTAGGTCGTCGTCCTCAAGTTCGCGGTAGCGTTATGAACCCAGTGGATCATCCTCATGGTGGAGGTGAAGGGCGTGCGCCGATTGGTCGCTCTGGACCCGTTACTCCTTGGGGTAAACCAACTTTGGGCTATAAAACTCGGAACAAGCGCAAGTTGAGCAGCGCTCTGATTATTCGCCGTCGTCGTAAGTCTTCTAAGCGCGGTCGTGGCGGTCGGGATTCATAGGTGATAAGGGATTAAAAGTATGTCTCGTTCGTTAAAGAAAGGTCCATTTGTTGCGGATCATTTGCTGAGCAAAATTGAAGCGTTAAATGCAAAGGGTGAAAAGCAAGTGATCAAAACTTGGTCTCGCTCTTCTACAATTTTGCCTCAAATGATTGGACATACCATTGCGGTTCATAATGGGAAGCAACATGTGCCAGTTTATGTCAATGAACAGATGGTCGGACATAAGTTAGGAGAGTTTTCACCCACGCGCACCTTCAAAGGACACGCTGGTACTGATAAAAAGGCACGTCGATAAGAGAGGGAGTTTACTACTGGCTTAAGGCTGGTGGTCGTCAGTTAAGGAGTAATGAGTATGGCTGTTGAGACTACAACTGAAGTAAAGGCGATCGCTCGCTACATTCGGATGTCCCCTCGCAAGGTTCGTCGTGTCCTTGATCAAATTCGGGGTCTGTCCTATCGAGAAGCATTAATTATTTTAGAGTTCATGCCCTATCGTGCTTGTGAACCTGTGTTGAAGTTGCTACGCTCTGCCGCGGCAAACGCTGAGCATAATCAAGGATACGACCGGGCAGATTTAGTTGTGAGTACTGCTTATGCAGATCAAGGTCCAACATTAAAACGGTTTAGACCTCGCGCTCAAGGTCGGGCTTATCAAATCCGCAAGCCGACTTGCCACATCACAATTTCCGTTGCTCCGGGCGCTGGAGACGAATAATTTGTATTTCAATCGATATTGTTGAATTTGTATAAGGAAGCATTTTGTGGGACAAAAAATTCATCCAACCGGCTTACGTTTAGGTATTACCCAAGAACATCGTTCTCGTTGGTTTGCTGATACTAGCCGATATCCTGAGCTACTTCAGGAAGATTATACAATCAGACATTTCTTTCAAAAAAATCCTTTGAAACTGAAGGGATTGGAAAGTCCTGGAATTTCCCAAATTCGGATTGAAAGAAAAGCAGATCAAATCGATTTAGAAGTTCATACGGCTCGTCCTGGTGTGGTCGTCGGTCGTGGGGGACAGGGAATCGAGGAACTGCGAGGCGGACTGCAAAAGGTATTGGGCGGTGGCGATCGCCAAATCCGCATTAACGTAGTCGAAGTCACGCGAGTTGACGCAGAGGCTGCACTGATTGGTGAGTACATTGCTCAACAATTGGAGCGTCGTGTCTCTTTCCGCCGTGTTGTCCGTCAAACTATTCAACGCGCTCAAAAAGCTGGGGTTGAAGGCATTAAGATTCAAGTCAGTGGTCGTCTGAACGGGGCTGAAATTGCTCGCCCTGAATGGACACGGGAAGGGCGGGTTCCTCTGCATACGCTCCGTGCAGATATCGATTACGCCTACTGCACTGCTAGCACCATTTACGGCACACTTGGGATCAAGGTATGGGTCTTTAAGGGTGAAATTATACCTGGACAAGAAGAGAAAGCTGTACCTGCTAACAATCAGCCCAAGCGTCGTCAACAACGTCGTCGTCAGCAATTTGAAGATCGATCGAATGAAGGATGAAGTTTAAAGAAAGAAAGATAATTTATTTTTCTGTCATTTAACCTCCAACTTTTGACTCTCTAAGGTAGTGAGCCATGTTAAGCCCAAGAAGAACAAAATTTCGTAAACAGCAGCGCGGACGCATGAAAGGTCTGGCAACTCGTGGGAGCAACCTAAACTTTGGCGAGTTTGGTTTGCAAGCCCTAGAACCGACCTGGATTACTTCCCGTCAAATTGAGGCAAGTCGTCGTGCCATGACCCGCTATATCCGTCGGGGCGGCAAAATCTGGATTCGTATTTTTCCCGATAAACCTATTACCATGCGTCCCGCAGAAACTCGCATGGGTTCTGGTAAAGGGGCACCGGAATATTGGGTCGCGGTTGTCAAGCCTGGACGGATTTTATTTGAAATTGCCGGAGTTCCAGAAGCTACAGCCCGTGAAGCGATGCGACTAGCTCAGTACAAGCTGCCCATTAAGACAAAGTTTATTACTCGTGAAGCGGAGGAGTCATAACGATGTCATTACCTAAAATCAGCGAAATTCAAGATTTAAGTGCAGAGGAACTGGATGAGCAGATCGTAGCCACAAAAAGGCTGTTATTTGACTTGCGTTTTCAAAAAGGCACTCGTAGACTCGAAAAATCTCATCAGTTCAAACATACCCGTCACCGACTGGCTCAATTGATGACTGTTGAACGACAACGTCAATTACAAAAGGCATCTTCCTAAGTAATAGGCAGTTCGTGATAGACAGAGTTCGATTTACAAATAGTTTTATAGCCTCGACGGAGTAGATGAGATGGCAGTAAAAGAGAGAGTTGGTTTAGTCGTTAGTGACAAAATGGATAAAACAGTAGTGGTGGCAGTTGAAAGTCGTTCTGCTCACTCAAAATATGGAAAAATTGTTGCTCGGACTAAGCGCTACAAAGCCCATGATGAAGGCAACCAATGTAAAACTGGCGATCGCGTCCGTATTCAAGAAACTCGTCCCTTGAGCCGCACCAAACGGTGGCAAGTGATCGATGTTTTAACGACATCCGTTCAAGCTTAAAGGAAGGTGACTCATGATTCAGCCGCAAACCTATCTCAACGTCGCAGACAATAGTGGTGCCCGTAAGTTAATGTGCATCCGCGTTTTAGGGGGTCGCCGTCGGTATGCAGGTATTGGTGACATCGTTGTTGCGGTGGTCAAAGACGCGATTCCTAACATGGCGGTCAAAAAATCCGATGTGGTAACCGCAGTAATTGTTCGAACCCGTCATACCTTACGTCGTAATAATGGTATGAGTATTCGGTTTGATGATAATGCTGCTGTACTAATCAACAAAGATAAGAACCCTCGTGGAACACGTGTTTTTGGTCCTGTTGCGCGTGAACTGCGCGATAAGGAGTTTACTAAAATCGTTTCTTTGGCTCCGGAGGTGCTGTAATGGCAAAGACTAAAGCAGTTGTTCGCTACAAAATGCATGTTAAGAAAGGAGATACGGTTCAAGTTATCTCTGGAAAGGATAAAGGAAAGATTGGAGAAATTTTGCAAACCTTACAAAAGGAAAGCAAAGTTCTGGTTAAAGGGGTGAACTTTCGGACGAAGCATGTGAAACCTCAACAAGAAGGCGAATCTGGGCAAATAGTTACCAGTGAAGCACCCATCCACAGTTCCAATGTCATGATCTACTCTGAAAAGCAAAAAGTTGCTAGTCGCATTTGCTATAGCTTTGATGCCGATGGTCGCAAAGTGCGAATGCTGAAAAAAACTGGAGAAATCATTGATTAACTTTATTTATCTTCCTGACAAAGCCCAGGAATTTTAAGGACACTGACTCATATGCCACAGAAAATTAAAGTTCGCTATCAGCAAGAAATTGTTCCGAAGCTAACCGAACAGTTTGGTTACACAAACCTTCACCAGGTTCCCAAATTGGTCAAGGTTACCTTGAACCGTGGGTTAGGCGAAGCGGCTCAAAATGCTAAAGCTTTGGAAGCATCATTGGTTGAGATTGGGATCATTACTGGGCAAAAGCCTGTTGTTACTCGCGCTAAGAAAGCGATCGCCGGTTTTAAACTGCGTCAGGGGATGCCAGTCGGTATTATGGTTACTCTCCGATCGGATCGGATGTATGCATTTTTAGATCGGTTTATTAATCTTGCTCTACCTCGAATCCGAGATTTTAGAGGAATTAGCCCAAAAAGTTTTGATGGGCGCGGGAACTATACTTTGGGAATTCGCGAGCAGCTTATCTTTCCAGAAATCGAGTATGACAGCATTGATCAAATTCGTGGGATGGATATTTCCATCATCACAACAGCAAACACCGATGAGGAGGGTCGAGCCTTGTTAAAAGAGTTTGGTATGCCCTTCCGGGACAACTAAGGCAGGTTTATCAAAGGAATACTATGGCGGTAAACGACACGATTTCAGATATGTTGACGCGGATTCGTAATGCGAATCTTGCACGTCACCAAACCACCGAAGTCCCATCCACAAAGATGACTCGCAACATTGCCAAAGTCCTCAAGGATGAAGGTTTCATCACTGAATATGAAGAAACTGGCGAAGGGATTAAGAAGAACTTAGTTCTTTCCTTAAAGTACAAGGGCAAAAGTAGACGACCCATCATCAATTCCTTAAAGCGAATCAGTAAGCCAGGTTTTCGAGTTTACTCAAACCGAAATGATTTACCTCGCGTTTTAGGTGGCATCGGTATTGCCATCATTTCAACTTCAAGCGGTATTATGACCGACCGTGAAGCCCGTCGGCAGGGCTTAGGTGGTGAAGTCCTCTGCTACGTTTGGTAGTTTCCTTGAGGATAAAATCATCAGATCGTTTCAGCGATCGCAGTAGTAGGAGTAGGCAGTTATGTCACGTATAGGTAAGCGTCCAATCAATATTCCCGGCAAAGTGACGGTCGCGATCGACGGTCAGTCTGTCACGGTTAAGGGTCCCAAAGGCGAATTATCTCGCACCTTGCCCGCCGAGGTTGAGATCTTGCAGGAAGGAGAGACCGTTCTCGTTAAACAGCGTGATGATTCACGCACAGCACGCCAGCGCCATGGTCTTAGCCGAACCCTAATTTCTAATATGGTTGAAGGTGTCTCCCAAGGCTTTCAACGCAGACTAGAGATTATTGGTGTGGGATACAGGGCACAAGTGCAAGGTCAAAATTTGACCCTTAACATGGGATACAGTCATCCAGTTCAAATAGAACCCCCAAGCGGCATTCAATTTGCTGTAGAAGGCACTACAAATGTGCTAGTTAGCGGTATTGATAAAGAAATTGTGGGCAACACAGCAGCGCGGATTCGCGCCGTTCGTCCTCCTGAACCTTATAAAGGCAAGGGGATTCGCTATGCGGGAGAAGTTGTTAAGCGTAAAGCGGGTAAGGCAGGTAAGAAGTAATTATGAAAACAAGTCGCAGAGAGTCAACTCGTCGTCGCCATTCGCGTGTGCGTCGTAAAGTACTTGGAACATCAGAGCGTCCTCGGCTAGCTGTTTTTCGCTCTAACCAGCATATTTATGCTCAGCTAATTGATGATACCCAGCATCATACGCTAGCATCTGCTTCCACAATAGACTCAAATCTGAAGGAAGATCTAGAGACAGGATCAAACTGTAGTGCTTCGGCTCAGGTTGGAAAACTAATTGCTGAGCGTTCCCTTGAAAAAGGAATCAAACAAGTAGTATTTGATCGAGGTGGTAATCTTTATCACGGTCGTGTCAAAGCTTTGGCTGAGGCTGCCCGTGAAGCCGGACTGGAATTTTAAGGAATAATCATTATGGCGAAGGGTCGTAAGAATACGAAAAGCCGCGAAAAGGAAACCGATTGGCAAGAACGAGTTGTCCAAATTCGTCGTGTCACGAAGGTTGTCAAAGGTGGCAAAAAACTCAGCTTTCGGGCGATCGTTGTTGTTGGCAATGAACGTGGACAAGTTGGAGTTGGAGTTGGCAAAGCAGCGGATGTAATTGGAGCCGTTAAGAAAGGAGTAGCAGATGGTAAAAAGCATCTTGTTGAAGTTCCTTTAACCAAAAATAATTCTATTCCTCATCCCACCACAGGTCAGGGGGGAGGAGCAAAAGTAATGATGCGTCCTGCGGCTCCTGGTACCGGAGTAATTGCCGGAGGCGCAGTTAGAACTGTGCTTGAGCTAGCAGGCGTTAAGAATATTTTGGCTAAGCAGCTTGGTTCTGATAATCCTCTTAATAATGCAAGAGCAGCCGTGGATGCGCTTGGCACTTTGAGAACATTTGCTGAAGTTGCTGAGGAAAGAGGTATTTCCATTGAGAACTTATACGCCTAATCAGAGTTAGTTACATTAGCTTTCATCTGATTTAGTAGTAATAGTAAATTTCTAATGACTTGATCTTGAATGAGAGTATTAACCATGAGACTTTACGATATAGCGCCCCAGCCAGGTTCCAAACGCCGCCGCCGTCGTGTTGGTCGGGGAATTGCGGCTGGGCAAGGTGCAAGTTGTGGCTTTGGTATGCGGGGTCAAAAGTCTCGGTCGGGTCGTCCAACTCGTCCTGGTTTTGAAGGTGGACAAACTCCTCTGTACCGTCGTCTACCAAAGCTGAAGCACTTTACACTAGTAAATCCTAAAAACTTTACTATTATTAACGTGGGTGCATTATCAGTGCTTGCAGCAAATACTGAAGTGACTTTGGAGTCTTTGCTCGAATCTGGAATTCTAACCACTGATGATGGACCGCTAAAAATATTGGGCGATGGAGAGCTAACGGTTGCTTTGACGGTGAAAGCTGCTGCCTTTACAAAGTCCGCTCGCGCTAAAATTGAGACGGCAAAGGGAACCTGCAAAATTCTAGGTGATGAATAGTTCATCTTAAAAATTTTTGATGTGCTTCTTAGTAATTTCCTTTTGGAATTGCAGTGGCATACCTGCTACGGAAAGTATGTGTTAGGAGAGTTTTCCCATGGTTGTTAACCGAGACAAAGCACCCAGTGCACAGGAAACGTTTTCTCAGATGGCGCAAGCGGCTGGATTGCGGGGGCGTGTCTTGCTGACCATCGGGATGTTGATCCTAGTGCGCTTGGGTATTTTTCTACCCATTCCTGATATTGACCGAGCTGCATTTGCACAGAGCGTTCAGAATAACCCTGTAGTCAGTTTCTTGGATATTTTTTCAGGGGGCGGGTTATCTGCGCTTGGTATTTTCGCGCTCGGCATTTTACCTTATATTAATGCGTCCATTATTTTGCAGCTTTTAACGACTGCGCTTCCTTCCTTAGAAAATCTTCAGAAGAATGAGGGAGAAGCTGGACGGCGCAAGATTTCTCAAATTACTCGCTATGTAGCGCTGGGTTGGGCAATTATCCAGAGTATAGGACTCGCTTGGTGGGTGATTAATAGCGGTGCAGCAAGAGTAGGTGGAGAATTAATTCTTGCTCAGCGGACTTCTAATGGGTTTTCGTTTGCAACGCAAGCGGGTGTGTCTATCAGTCCTACAGCATTAATTCCATTCATTGCGTCTACTGCGCTGGCTTTAACGGCTGGTTCTATGCTGGTGATGTGGATTGGTGAGCTAATTACTGAGCGTGGCATTGGTAATGGAGCTTCTTTATTAATTGTTATTAGCATTGTTTCTGGATTACCCCGTTCGTTGGGTCAAACTTTGGAATTGGCACAGACCGGCGATCGCGGCTTAGTGGGGGGCGTAATTATGCTCCTTATTGTTTTTCTAGTCATGATCGTAGGGATTGTCTTTGTTCAAGAAGGAACCCGACGCATTCCTATCATTTCGGCTCGCCGCCAAGTGGGGCGCAAAACCTATCTTGAGCGCAGTAGCTACTTACCGCTTCGATTAAACTCTAGCGGTGTAATGCCTATCATCTTTGCTTCTGCCATTCTTTTCTTACCAATTTACCTAGCTGAATTTACTAAAAACCCTTTTTTAGGTCAGGTTGCGAACTACTTAAGTCCCAATGGGCAAGCTCCCTGGGTCTATGTGATTTTTTATCTTCTGCTCATCGTTTTCTTTAGTTACTTCTGGACATCATTGACGATTAATCCTGTCGATTTATCTCAGAATTTGAAAAAGATGGGAGCCAGCATTCCGGGTATTCGTCCAGGAAAAGCAACTAGTGATTACATTGAGCGTGTGTTAAATCGGTTGACCTTTCTAGGTGCAATCTTTTTAGGTTTAGTTGCGATCGTTCCAACAGCAGTTGAAAGTGCAACTCGCGTGACGACGTTTCAGGGTTTTGGAGCAACGTCCCTTTTGATTGTAGTTGGTGTAGCAATTGATACTGCAAAGCAAATTCAAACTTACGTAATCTCCCAGCGTTATGAAGGAATGGTGAACCAATAGTGCCTCGATTAATCTTTCTAGGTGCTCCTGGAGCAGGCAAAGGAACTCAGGCAAATTTGATAGCGGATCTTTATAAAATCCCTCATATATCTACAGGAGATATTCTCCGAGCCGCTGTTGCCAATCAGACTTCTTTAGGTCTCCAAGCAAAGTCATATATGGCTAATGGTGATTTGGTGCCTGATCAACTGGTAGTTGCACTGATTCAAGAGCGATTAAGTAATTCTGATGCTCAAGCGGGTTGGATCTTAGATGGGTTTCCACGTAATGTGGCTCAAGCAGAATTTTTAGACTCCCTCCTGGATGAGATCGATCAAGTCTGCGATTATGTTGTGAACTTGGAGGTTCCTGATAATGTTCTAGCTCATCGGATGCTGGAGAGGGGAAGGACGGATGATACAGAGGAAGTGATTCTTAATCGATTAAAGGTCTATCGAGAGCAAACTTCTCCTTTAATTGATTTTTATTTAAACCGTAAGAAACTTGCTGTTGTGAACGGTAATCAACTTATGGATGGCGTTACAGCAGAATTAAAGAATCTCATCAAAAGTGAAGGTGAATAATGCTTGGAAAAGCCTTTTAAGCATTTCGCCAGGAATAACTCCACTAGGCGTTTCACTTGTCTTTTGAAGAGAGTTTTTGTTAGATAGTCTAGACTCAAGATGGAATGACTAATTTTTAGATGTTAATTAGTCATTATCTTAACTAAAGCAGGAGAGTTCAATTGTCGAAGCAAGATTTAATCGAAATGGAAGGCACGGTCACCGAATCCCTTCCCAATGCGATGTTTCGTGTTGATTTGGACAATGGGTTTAATGTATTAGCCCATATTTCAGGAAAAATTCGGCGAAATTACATCAAGATTCTACCGGGCGATCGCGTAAAAGTAGAGTTAACTCCCTACGACCTAACCAAGGGGCGAATCACTTACCGTTTGCGTAATAAAAAATAACGTCATGTTGCACAATCGGCACATAAAACGCAAATCAATTGACAATTGCACTAGTATTTTGCTAATATATTGAGTTTGTAGCGCTGCTAAGAGAGATGAAAGTTCGAGCATCAGTTCGTAAGATTTGTGAGAAGTGTCGTGTCATTCGTCGTAAAGGGCGAGTCATGGTTATCTGTCCTAACCCGAAGCATAAGCAACGTCAAGGTTAGAGGCTGATAGTTTTATCTCGCCTCTATGAGGTTGAGAGTTTAAGTTCAGTAAGGTTAGTTTAATCAGTAGGGGAGAATAGCGTGGCACGGATTGCCGGAGTAGACCTACCTCGAGACAAGCGAATAGAGATTGGTCTTACCTATATTTATGGGATTGGACTTACTCGTTCTCAATCAGTCTTAAAGGTAACTGGAGTAAACCCTGACACTCGCGTTAAAGATTTGAGTGATGCAGAAGTTGCTGCTTTAAGAGCCGAGGTTGAGGGTAGCTATCAAATAGAAGGGGACTTGCGCCGATTAGAGGCGATGAATATTAAGCGTCTTATGGACATTGGTTCCTACAGAGGTCGCCGTCATCGCTTAGGATTGCCAGTCCGAGGACAAAGAACCCGTACCAATGCGCGAACTCGTCGAGGTGGTCGTCGTACTGTGGCCGGTAAGAAAAAAGCACCTAGTAAGAAATAATTTTCAAGGTTTTTTACTGCTCGTGCGATCAACTCACCTGCAAAAAACAGCTTCACAATGCCAACTCTGGGCAGAATGTAAATCGTTACTGCCCTAACAGCATGACAAGTATTCACTAGTTAGGTTGACATAGGAATTAGGAAATGCCACCAAGACAACAAAAACGCACTGGTTCGCGTAAACAGAAGAAAAACATTCCAAGCGGTGTTGCCTACATTCAATCTACTTTTAATAACACTATTGTCACGATCGCTGATCCTAACGGTGAGGTAGTCTCTTGGGCATCAGCAGGCTCTAGTGGATTTAAAGGCGCTAAGAAAGGGACTCCGTTTGCGGCTCAGACAGCAGCAGAAAATGCTGCCCGACGTGCGGCTGATCAAGGAATGCGCCAACTTGAAGTGATGGTTAGTGGTCCTGGTGCAGGGCGTGAAACTGCCATCAGAGCGCTTCAGGGGGCAGGGTTAGAAATTACTTTGATTCGTGATGTCACGCCTATTCCTCACAATGGTTGCCGTCCTCCCAAGCGCCGTCGAGTTTAGCCGTGCTGTTTTCAACAGTTAGGTTTTATGAGACTAGCTTAAGTTTATTCACGAGGTTGGTTATTACGCCGGGTTTCAGTGAACCAAGATTTACAAAGGAATTAACCTTCATAGTTTAGAAGGAGAGGACGCTCAGTGGCACACTTTCAAGTTGAATGCATTGAATCAAAGATTGAAAAGGATTATAGCCAGATTAGCCGATTTGTAATTGAACCGCTGGAGCGAGGACAAGGCACAACTCTTGGTAATGCTTTGCGGCGTGTGTTGCTATCCAATCTTGAAGGAGCAGCAATCACGGCTGTGCGGATTGCAGGGGTTAGTCATGAGTTTGCAACCGTTCCTGGTGTGCGAGAAGATGTGCTTGATATCCTTCTAAACATGAAGAAGGTTGTACTCAAGACTTATTCTTCTCAACCTCAAATTGGGCGGCTGTTTATTCAAGGTCCCGCAACTGTTACAGCCGAACAGTTTGAGCTTCCTTCTGATGTAGAACTAGTCGATCCAGACCAGTACATTGCAACTCTTTCACCGGGGTCTGTTCTAGAAATGGAATTCCGAGTCGAGAAAGGGAAGGGCTACCGAGGTGTTGATAAAAGTCGGGACGAAACCGCTGCACTAGACTTTCTTCAAATCGACTCGATATTCATGCCTGTTCGCAAGGTGAATTATTCAGTCGAAGATGCACGAATTGGTGAAGCGGTTGAAAAGGATCGTCTGGTCATGGAGGTTTGGACTAACGGTAGCCTGACTCCCCAAGAAGCGCTAAGTCAAGCGGCAAACATTTTAGTGGACTTATTTAATCCATTAAAGGAGATCACGTTTGAGCCGACCGAAAAGGATGATGCTGAAGACAATGATCCAACGAATCAGATTCCGATTGAGGAATTGCAGCTTTCGGTGCGTGCGTACAACTGCTTAAAACGCGCTCAAATTAATTCTGTTGCAGATCTGCTTGATTACACTCAGGAAGATTTGTTAGAGATTAAGAATTTTGGACAAAAATCTGCCGAAGAGGTCGTTGAAGCCTTGCAACAGCGTTTAGGAATTACCCTACCTCAAGAAAAATCGTCTAAAAACAATCATTAATAGAAGTTTTCCAAAGAATCTTTTATTAATATCCAAGCTGAGTAGTAATCGTTATTCATTCATAGTCCTATGCGTCATCGTTGTAATGTCCCTTTGCTGGGGAAACCTGCTGATCAGCGTAAGGCTCTTTTAAGAGCGCTAACGACTGAACTCATTCGGAATGGTCGAATTAAAACAACTAAAGTTCGCGCCCAAGCGGTTCGATCTGAAGCCGAACGGATGATTACGTTGGCAAAAGATGGCTCCTTAACTGCTAGACGGCAAGCCCTTGGCTATATCTATGACAAGCAGCTAGTTCATGCTTTATTTGAGCAAGCTACTGATCGCTATGGCGATCGCCAAGGTGGATATACCCGCATCATCCGAACGGTTCATCGCCGGGGTGACAATGCTGAAATGGCATTTATTGAGTTGATCTGATTGTTGTAAGTGTGCAATATGATTTCTGTTGATTTACAGCCAACTCAACGCATTGCCCTAGTTATTCAATACTTGGGCACGCATTTTCATGGGTGGCAGTGGCAGCCAAATCATCGCACAATACAGGAAGAAATTGAGTTGGCGTTGCAAAGCGTCCTAAATTGCCCAGTTCGTATTCACGGTGCAGGGCGAACGGATGCTGGGGTACATGCAGCCGCGCAAGTTGCCCATTTTAATGCACCCGTCACAATTCCAGCTCATCGGTGGACCAATATTTTAAATGCTCGATTGCCAAAAGATATTTTGATTCGAGCTTCGGCAGCAGTGTCTGATGATTGGCATGCTCGATTCTCAGCGCTTTGGCGGCGGTATCGCTATTTGCTCTATACCGATGCTCATCCAAATTTATTTGTTCGTCCTTTCTGTTGGCATTATTACCATGAGCCGCTCAATGAAACTTGGATTCAAGAAGCTCTAGATCCTTTGATTGGTCATCATCATTTAGCTGCATTTCATCGAGCCGGATCTAAACGTCCTCACTCTTGGGTCGATGTTCAAGCCGCTAAATGCGATCGCCAAGGTGCTTTTATTTCAATTGAGGTGCAGGCAAGTGGTTTTTTGTACGGGATGATGCGGTTATTAGTCGGATTATTGGTTCAGGTTGGTCAGGGAATGCGATCGCCTAGTAGTTTTACAACCTTATGGACTGCGGAACGGCGAGAAGAAGTGAAATATTCAGCACCTGCCCAAGGCTTATGTCTTTTACGAGTAGGGTATACTGAGTTTCCGTTTCCTCCTGAAATCTGGTTCGATGCCCAGCCATCTTTTGGATTTTCGTCGCTCTCCGAAATTTCTAATATAGCCACTTAGCGATTAGCCACTTAACAAGCAGTCTTCTTTATTACCTCTTTTACAGGTGACCCCCATGAACAAAACCTATCTCCCTCCTGTCGATACTCTTGAACGCAAATGGTATGTTATCGATGCAACCGATCAGCGGCTAGGTCGCCTTGCCAGTGAAGTTGCAAGAGTACTGCGCGGCAAAAATAAGCCAACTTACACTCCCTTTATGGATACTGGCGATTTTGTCATCATTATCAACGCTGAAAAGATTGGCGTGACGGGTAAAAAGCGAACTCAGAAGCTCTATCGTCGTCATTCCGGTCGCCCAGGCGGCATGAAAACGGAAACATTTGCTAAATTGCAAGCTCGTGTTCCAGAACGGATTATTGAGCAAGCCATCAAAGGAATGTTGCCCAAAAATACTTTAGGACGGCAGCTTTTCACCAAACTCAATGTCTACGCGGGATCGGATCATCCCCATCAGGCTCAAAAACCTGAAATTCTTGAAATTAATACCATTCCAGGAGAAGAGTCATAATGCAAGCTACAGAAGGGCGGGTTGTATATATGGGAACAGGTCGTCGCAAATCGGCAGTTGCACGAGTGCGCCTAGTTCCTGGAAATGGGCAACTTACGATTAACGGGAAGCCTGGTGACCTTTATCTCCAGTTCAATCCGGAATATCTGTCAGCGACCAAAGCTCCTTTAGAAACCCTTGGACTAGAAGGGGAGTATGACATTTTGGTAAATGCTCATGGTGGAGGTTTGACTGGACAAGCAGATGCGGTGCGTTTAGGTGTGGCTCGTGCCTTATGCCAGCTTGATCCAGACAATCGTAAACCCTTGAAAACTGAGGGATATCTAACCCGCGATCCGCGTGCGAAAGAACGGAAGAAGTATGGTTTGCGGAAAGCTCGGAAGGCACCTCAATTCTCAAAACGTTAGGGTTTTGGATGCGAGATCTTGTGTATGACGTTATTTGGTTGTCAAACTAAATCGTTAGAATTGATGTAGTTAGGATTATAAAGCGAGCGAGTTATGCCCAAATCAGATATTCATCCCACTTGGTATCCGGAAGCTAAAGTCTATTGCAATGGTGAAGTCATTATGACCGTAGGGTCTACAAAGCCTGAACTCAACGTAGATGTTTGGTCGGGCAATCATCCTTTCTTTACAGGGACTCAAAAACTGATTGATACCGAGGGGAGAGTTGAGCGATTCTTGCGTAAATATGGCATGGTGGACAATACAGAACAAACCCCTGCTGAAAGCGATAAAAAAGCTTAGTCTAGGTAGTACAGCAGTCTACTAGTTTTTACTGCGTGGCTGCTTAGCAAATGTTCATACATCTACTCACCTTGATGAGCAACTCTGTTTATGGCTGAAGCCTACTTGCTTGATAAGCTGCAATCAGTCGAACAAACTTTTAACGAGTTGACTCGACGACTGGCAGATCCTGACGTTGCTAAAGATCCAACTGAATTTCAGAAGGTCGCAAAAACTCGTGCTTCGTTAGAAGAAGTTGTTACGACCTACGGAATTTGGAAAGATACGCAAGCCGCGATCGCTGAAGCACGACAGATCTTAAAGGAGTCGGGCGGCGATTTGGAGCTACAGGAAATGGCATCTTTAGAAGCAGCAGAATTAGAGGAAAAGCTAAATTCGCTAGAAAGTCGTCTTAAGGTGCTGCTGTTACCCACTGACCCCAATGATGATAAGAACATCATGTTGGAAATCCGGGCGGGTACGGGCGGAGACGAAGCGAGTATCTGGGCGGGTGATTTGTTACGGATGTACTCGAAATACGCCGAGGGTCAAGGGTGGCGGGTCAAGCTAGTGAGTGAGTCTCTTGCGGATATGGGAGGCTTTAAGGAAATCATTCTTGAGATTCAGGGCGATCGCGTTTATAGCAAGCTTAAATTTGAGGCAGGAGTTCATCGGGTGCAGCGGGTTCCGGTCACCGAGGCGCAAGGTCGCGTCCACACCTCAACTGCAACAGTGGCAGTAATGCCAGAAGTAGATGATGTAGAAGTTCACATCGATCCAAAAGACATTGAAATGTCCACTATGAGATCGGGTGGTGCAGGTGGACAAAATGTGAACAAGGTGGAAACCGCTGTTGACTTAATGCATAAGCCAACTGGCATTCGGATCAAATGTACGGAAGAGCGATCGCAACTGCAAAACCGGGAGCGTGCTATGCAAATTTTGCGGGCAAAGCTGTATGAACTAAAACTGCAAGAACAGCAAGATGCAGTGAGTTCTGCTCGGAAAATGCAAGTCGGCACCGGTTCACGTTCTGAAAAAATCCGCACTTATAACTATAAAGACAGTCGCGTCACGGATCACCGATTAAATCAAAATTTTTCGCTTCCCCCAATTTTGGAAGGGGATGTGGATACAGTGATCCAAACCTGCATTTCTCAGGATCAGCAAGAGCGCTTAGAATTGCTTGCCGCTGAGAGTAACGGTCAGGCTTCGGCTGTATAGCTGTATGACCATGTTGCCACGGGAAGATCTGCTCAAGCATGTTGAAAACCGCGAAACGATCGCGCGAGTGATTGATCGAGCCGATCAGGCAATCAAAACATGGGAAGTGGTTACTACTGATTTTCTCTCGCCTCCTGAATTAGCGGAGGTTCAAAAGGTTTTTAGCCAACTAACAGAAGTTCATATTGTTGCTTGGGGAGGATATCCTCAAGCAGAACGTCAGCGTTTAGCGATTGCCCGCTCAGACATTTCGCTCGATCCGACTCAGGTTGAACTTGCAGCACTAGAAATTGCTGGAAATTTTTTGTTTGATCCCGCCACTCACCGAGATTTTTTAGGTGCCTTATTGGGAACAGGGATTGTTCGAGATAAGGTGGGCGATATCATTGTTTTGGGAGAAAGAGGCGGACAAGCGATCGCGGTTCCAGAACTGGTCGATTTTCTCACAGCAAGCTTGACTCAGGTACGGTCTGTTCCGGTGAAAACTAGACAGATAGATTTAACCGAACTCAAAATCCGGGAACCCAAAAAGAAAGAACTTGTGACCGTGGAAGCCTCCATGCGATTAGATGCGATCGCTTCCGCAGGGTTTGGCATGTCTCGCAGTAAAATGACTGATCTGATCGCTGCGGGCGATGTGCGGGTTAACTGGAAAGACATCTCAAGTGCCAGTCATGGGATTAAATCAGGCGACTTAATTGCAGTGAGCGGTAAGGGACGAGTTGAAGTGGGCGAAGTTATGATTACTAAAAAAGATCGCTACCGCGTCCAGCTAACCCGCTTTGTTTAGAATTACGAATGAATTCCTAGAACCTGAACCGTTCCTTAGACGCTAAAGTCTAATGGAAAGATGCGTTATGTGGCACTCTGTCCTCTCTTTCTAGAAGATATAGCAACGGATGAATCGGTTGGGACACAAAGATCATTGAGAAATAAGAAATAACGGATGGTTGTTGTCTTGATTTTTCCTGGTACTGCCATAGGTATTTTTCTTATCGGATAGAGGGAGAATCACGGTCAAAATGCTGTTGACCTCATTTAAGGATCAGACTGATGAAAGACCTAAAAAAACTGAGAGTACCCAAGTGGCTGATTACTCTGTTGATATTGGGTCTATTCGCTAGCGGCAGTTATGCACTTTATAACCAGGTCACTGTTGCCAATCCGAGAGAAGGGAGACGGCGCGGCAAAACTTCGACGGTTGAACAAGTCACTTTGCCCGTGACGATCGCAGCAAATGGGACAGTGCAGCCGGAACGCTCGGTGAACGTGAGTCCCAAAACGGCAGGAAAGCTGAAAGAACTGTTGGTGAAAGAAGGCGATCGCGTTGAGCAGGATCAAATTCTTGCCTACATGGATGATTCTAATTTTCAAGGGCAACTCACCCAGGCGAGAGGGCAAGTTGAATCAGCCCAAGCCAATCTCCAACGTCTGCTAGCCGGGAATCGCGCCCAAGACATTGCCCAAGCTCAAGCTCGCGTTCGAGATAGTGAAACCCTGTTGCGGCGAACAGAGCAGACTTTTCAACAGAATCAGCAATTATTTAATACCGGAGCAATTTCGCAACGAGAGCTAAACAATTCCTCGGCGGATCGGGATAGCGCGATCTCCCAACTTGCCCAGAATAAACAAGCGCTTTCCCTCCAGCAGGCAGGGTTTCGCCCTGAAGAGATTGCTCAAGCTCGTGCCCAAGTGACCACCGCTGAGGGTTCCCTGCAAACAGTGCAAACTCAGATTGAGGACACCGTGATTCGTGCGCCATTTAGTGGCGTTGTCACCAAAAAGTTCGCTGATCCCGGAGCCTTTGTCACCCCAACGACTTCTGGAAGTGCCGTCTCTTCTGCCACATCCTCTTCAATTTTGTCTCTGGCTTCTAACAATCAAATTATGGCAAACGTGGCAGAGTCTAATATTGCCCAGATCAAATTAGGACAGCCCGTTGAGATTAAAGTAGATGCCTTTCCTGGCAAAACTTTCACTGGACGGGTGATTCAACTGGCGACCCAATCTACCACTGTGCAAAATGTCACCAGTTTTGAAGTGAAATCTTCTATTGCCGATCCTGCCAAGTTGCTTCGAGCCGGAATGAGTGTGGATGTAGAATTCAAAGTTGGCACGTTGAATAATGTATTGGTGATCCCAACCGTGGCGATCGTGCGGCAAGAAGGAGTCAGTGGAGTGTTGGTAATGGCTGGAGAGAAGGGCGATAAAGGCGATTCCCAGGGGGATTCTCCTTCGGAGACGCGTCGCGAACGTTCCACGAATCGCCGCTCGGAGTTTCGCCCCATTACAACTGGAGTTAGTGTCGCCGATAAAACAGTGGTGCTGTCTGGATTGCAAGTGGGCGATCGCGTCATGCTCAGTTTTCCTTCAGGAGAGCGTCCTCAATCAAGAACACCCTCGGTGCTTCCAGGAATGGGCGGCGGTTCACGACAACGTTAAAAGGATTACATGGTACAGCCTGCTCGAATTCGCCCGACGACCGTTCCTGCGTTTGAAGTGTTGACCATGGCGCTCAACGCCCTCTGGAGTAACCGTTTGCGTACCGCATTAACTATGTTGGGAGTCGTAATTGGCATCGCCTCCGTAATTACCGTCACGTCAGTCGGGCAAGGGGTTCAAAAAGCAACCGAGCAGCAAATTCAAGCCTTGGGGTCGAACGTGATGCTGGTCTTGTCAGGAGTCGCGCGATCGGGGGGCATTAGTCAAGGAAGCGGTTCGGCATCAACCTTAACGTGGGAAGATGCCCAAGCAGTGGCTAGCCAAGCTCCTGCTGCTAAAGCTGTGACTGCGTATCTTCAGCGCCCTACTCAAGTGGTTTATTCGGGGGAAAACACGTCAACCAGCCTTTTGGGAGTCGATTTGAATTATCCAGAGGTCAAGAACATTCATCCTCAAACGGGACAGTTTTTTAGCCAGGATGATTTAGATGCTGCTAAACCCGTGACGGTTTTGGGTAGCAAAGTCCGAGATGACCTATTTGGATCGAGCCGCAGTGCTTTAGGATCCAGTATTCGCATTCAAGGCGGTAGCTATACCGTAATTGGAGTGATGGAGCCGAAAGGGTCAGTGGGTGGACAGGATCAGGACGATCGCGTGTATATCCCCTTGACCAACATGTCGTCTCGTATTGTGGGGAACAACGCGATTAATGGCATTGCCATTAGTGGGTTTTGGCTTCAGGCTGAAGATGATGCTCAACTAGAAGCGGCTCAATTTCAGGTGACCAATCTGCTACGGATTCGGCATAACATCTACCCGCCTCAACCCGATGACTTTCGGCTAAGTAATCAAATTGATATCATCAATGCCTTTGGCAACATTGTTGGATTGTTTACGGTTATGGTGGGAGCGATCGCAGGGATTTCTCTGATTGTCGGCGGGATTGGGATTGCCAACATCATGCTGGTATCGGTGGTGGAGCGCACCCGTGAAATTGGCATCCGGAAAGCGGTCGGAGCAACCAATAGTGCGGTACTTAGCCAGTTTTTGACCGAAGCAATTGTCGTATCAATCATTGGCGGCGCGATCGGAATCGCTTTAGGGATTGGATTAGCCTTTGCTGCCGCTCAACTTTTTCGGTTTCCCTTTGTCCTCTCTCTCTGGGCGATCGCCGCTGGGCTGGCTCTCTCTACGACCGTTGGGTTAATCGCCGGAGTCATTCCCGCTCGCAATGCGGCTCAGCTTGATCCGATCTCCGCTTTGAGAAGCGACTAGAGTTCTACGCTTGTTCTGTACTATTGGGTTTATAGCCGCGCTCAAACGCAAACCGAACCAGTTGAGAACGGTTTTCTAAATCAAGTTTGTTCAAAATATTGCTCAAATGAGTTTGTACGGTGCGGGGACTAACAAACAGGCGATCGCCAATTTGCTTATTGGTTAAGCCCTGCACCACTTCCCAAAACACTTTTTCCTCCGCTGGAGTGAGCGGCAAAGCTGGCGGCACTAAACTTGTTGAGGGTTCTAACTCTGACTTTTGCATCAGTCGCACAATTTCAGAATGAACCCGACGCGATCGCTCCAACTGCGCCTCAATTTTTGCCAGCAGTTCAAGGGGTTCAAAAGGCTTCATCAAATAGTCATCGGCTCCCATGGAATGCCCTTGGATACGGGCTTCTACTTCTCCCTTGCTAGAGAGAAATATAAATGGCACTAATTGCCCAGCACGGGTTGCCCGTAATCGACGGCAAAACTCAAACCCATCCATCTCAGGCATCATCACATCCGACACGATCAGATCAGGCGGATCTGCTTCAACTGCACTCAATGCCTCTGTTGCTGACCCTACACTTTGCACCAGGTAACTCCGCTTTTCTAGATAGCGCGTTAGCGCCATTCGCAAAGTCGTGTCATCATCAACCACGAGTACTCGTTTCATCTGAATTTCCTGTATGACATCATCCGAAAATCATATTCACTGGCAATTTTTGAGCCTGTACTAACAACATTGAAGCAATTGTTTTGCTTGATTTACAGCAGTACGAGAGAAGGTCAAGACAACAACCATCCGTTATCCCTTATTTCCCAAGGATCTTTGTGTCCTAACCTATTCACCCGTTGCTGTATCTAGCATTCCCAAAGAAACGCAAACTGTATAGCTCTTTAATAGCGGGTTGCTACTTTTTCTTTAGGAAAACCATTTATCAGCAAAAAGTAAAACTAACTAACCAATTTGAGTATTCCTATCTACTTTGCCCCAAAGAATAATTCTTAGTAGAAAATTTTATAATCTGCTCAAAAAAGACAGTTCACAGTTCCCAACTTGAGATAACCTAACCGAGCGGCATGAAGCAGGTCACTAGATTGTGACTTACTGACCCGATGATTGCCCGCCGTTATACTGGAGCGACAGCAATGACTTACGAAAAGATTAGCCCTCCAACTACGGGTTCTACAATTACATTCAAAAATGGAGAGCCTGTAGTTCCAGATGACCCGATCATTCCGTTTATTCGGGGAGATGGAACGGGAATTGACTTATGGCCCGCTTCTCAGAGAGTTTTTGATGCGGCTGTGGCAACTGCTTACGGAGGAAAGCGTAAAATTTCCTGGTTCAAGGTTTATACCGGGGATGAAGCCTGCGAAGTCTATGGAACCTATCAATATTTGCCTGAAGATACGCTGACCGCGATTAAAACTTACGGTGTGGCAATTAAAGGTCCATTGACTACCCCGATTGGTGGAGGAATTCGATCGCTCAATGTCGCACTTCGCCAAATTTTTGATTTGTATACTTGCATTCGCCCCTGTCGTTATTATGAAGGCACTCCTTCGCCTCACAAAACGCCTGAAAAGCTAGACGTGATTATCTATCGGGAGAATACTGAGGATATTTATCTAGGAATTGAGTGGAAGCAGGGAACAGAAATGTGCGATCGCCTGATCAAAATTCTCAACGAGGATCTGATTCCTGGCACTCCCGAACATGGTAAAAAACGAATCCCTCTCGATGCCGGTATTGGCATCAAACCCATTAGCAAAATGGGATCTCAGCGATTGGTGCGCCGCGCCATGCAACATGCGTTGAGATTGCCCAAAAATAAGCAAATGGTGACCCTGGTGCATAAGGGAAACATCATGAAATACACCGAAGGGGCATTTCGCGACTGGGGGTATGAGCTAGCAATCAGTGAGTTTCGGGCAGAGTGCGTTACGGAGCGTGAGTCTTGGATTTTAGGCAATCAGGGAAAAAATCCAGAGCTTTCTCTTGAAGAAAATGCTCGGATGATTGACCCTGGCTTTGATGGGTTGACTGTGGAAAAACGAGAGGTTGTTTGCCAGGAAGTGAAGCAAGTGCTGGATGACATTGGGGAAAGCCACGGTCAAGGTCAGTGGAAAGAAAAAGTAATGGTGAACGATCGCATTGCCGATAGTATCTTTCAGCAAATTCAAACCCGTCCGGATGAATACTCCATTTTGGCAACCATGAACCTAAACGGCGATTATCTCTCGGATGCTGCAGCGGCGATCGTTGGGGGTCTAGGTATGGGACCGGGAGCTAATATTGGCGATTCCTGCGCTATTTTTGAAGCCACTCACGGCACCGCACCGAAACACGCTGGGTTAGATCGAGTCAATCCAGGTTCTTTAATCCTGTCGGGCGTAATGATGCTGGAATATATGGGCTGGCAAGAAGCCGCAGACCTGATCAAAAAAGGTTTGGGCGAAGCAATCTCTAACCGTGAGGTAACTTACGATTTAGCCCGATTGATGGAACCGCCAGTGGAACCGCCCTTGAAGTGTTCTGAGTTTGCTGAGGCGATTATCCAGCGCTTTTAGCGATCGCTCCCCGCAACTTTCTAAAAAAGAGCCAGATCTGGTAAAAGATCTGGCTTTTATAGGATTAAAAATTGCTGTTATTAACACCCTGATTTGGCTAATCTATTCATACTTGGCTTCTGAAACTTAGCTTACTGCTGCTTTCCGACGACGAGCGCGCTTTAGCCCTCCGATCGCAGCAATCCCCAAGGCTGCTCCTGCCATTGTGGTTGGCTCTGGTGCGGCTTCAGAGGAACCGGAAAATGCGATGGCATCATTGCCGCATTCGAGGAATAGATTTGCCATAAAAGACCCACCGGGCAATGCGCCTCTATCGAAGCTGAAGCCAAAAATGTTGTCATTGGCAGCCCCGCCGCCAAAGCTTAGCCCCATTGAGGATAGGTTTTGAGCGCTCAACAGATTGACATCACCCACTTTGTTGCCAGAATCAATCACGTTTTGAATGCTGCTGGTTGCACCATAGTAGCTGTTAGCCGCCGCACGAGTTGCGATCGCGGTTCCTTGAGTATTTTGTTTGTTGAATGCACCGCCTGAAGCAGTGTAGTAATGGTCTAGATTTTTGTAACCGTCATTTTGCACAGCAACACTGGTGGTTTTTACTCCAGAATAAACGCCCAGCCCTACCTTAGAATCATTGGAGCCTGCAAAGCGAACGCCAAACAGTTGACCGGATGCGGATGCATCATTGAAGTTCTTGCCAGAAAAATTAAAGAATAGGTCACCCCAGCCAATAGTGCCGCCTAATGCACCGTTATGTTTAACACCCGTTAAAGGAGTTCCACCTGTCAATGCAACAAAGAGCTTGTCACCTTGGACACTCATTGCCATGCCCTTGATGTCATATTGACTGCCGCCGGAACCGTCCCCGATTGCATCATATTGATAGTTCCAACCGCTGTTTAGGGATTGAGCATTGGCGCGATCGCTGGAGGTCGCAATCATCCCTAACGCAGCTACGCTACCCACAACAGTTGCAACGGTCACTTTCAACATTGTATTCATAGAATTTACCAGCTTTGTAAGAATCAGGTGAGAGATAGTTGCTTAGTAAAAAATGTTCACTGTGAACTGCATTTATCTTTCCCAAGCATACTGGCTGAACTAACAAAAATGAGTGAAAATCCTGCTAAGAAGGCATCTGAATATACAAAAAACTCGTGAGGCTTTACTGGAAATCACTCCTTAATTATACGGAGTTGTACGTACGTAAATGTCATTTATCCTAAGTTTTGAGGTCAGTGAAAGTAGGGAAAAGGGCGATCGCTAACCTTGCATCAACGCTAATAGTGATCCTATTAATGCCCCTAGCAACAGAACCACCACACTCAGAAAACTAATACCAAATCCAGGTCCACGCTTCTTGGCTTCCTGATAATATCCCCAAGCATACAAAATGCGACCAATCACCCATACGCCTCCAACTCCAGCACCCCAATAGGGACTGACATAGATTGAAAACAGCCATAGAGCAGGCAAAAACAAAATCATTTGTTCCAAAGTATTTTGCTGTACCCGCAGCACCCGTTCAAAACCAGGATCACCTGTGATTGCGGGTGGCATGACTTTATATTTCATTCGTGCCCGACCCACATTTAAGGTGACAACTGAATACAGCACTAGTGCCAAGCTCGTAATCAAACTAGGAAAAGCATAGATAGATAGGGGTGAACCAGGCATAAATAACGTTGTGTGATGGAGTTTCTAAATAGTAGGGTAAATGAGGTGGCTTTGAATGGTATGGCAACGGATGAATAGATTAGGACACAAAGATCCTTGAGCAGTAAGGAATAACGGACGGTTGTTGTCTCGACCTTTCCTGATACTGCTATATGTATAAGGCTATGAAGCTATTTTGCCGCGATCGCGATTTTAATTTTCCCCTGTCCTTTTGTTACAAAAACTTGAGTCATGCCTGTTGCTTCGCTACCCTAAGTTTCTGAATCACTGCCCCATTAGCGCGATCGCTTGAGAAGGTAAAATGCCTAAGTTTCAAACAATGCAGATATGGCAGCAGGCAGAACTGCTGATGCAACCTGCATTTATTCGGTTGATTGCCAACTTAGAAAAACAGCTTGAAAGCTCTAGTTGGAGAGGTGATTATCAAGATGTGCCAGTTTGGGCAGAGGGCACTAGTGAGGATGTGAAGGCAAAGGTGATGCAGCTTCAAGGTCAGCTAGAAGGTGCAACAGAGGAACAAACTGAAGCAATCGAACAGCAGCTATCTCAGCTTCCGGCACCGTTCCCAGGATATTGGCTTTATCTTTCCCGTGGCGATCAGCAAGTTACAGTTGACCTTTGGGATTTGTGTTATCAAATTTGCTTTCAAAATTACGACTCACTCCATGGCACCTCTCATGCTGCCGATGAGCCAATTGGAGAAAGCGTTGCGATCGACACCACTCTTTTTGATGAAACAGGCGAGGTCGATTGGCACCGTTTAGATGATAAAACTGATCAGACTATCAAACAATTTTTTTGCAGCATTACCTACTTAGCATGATTTTCATTTGTAGGGGTAGCGCCTTGTGCCTATCCTTGCTGGAATAAGGGCAACCACAAGGGATTGCCCCTACGATTTTCATATTTAGATTTAGCAACGCCACTTAACGCTACATTGAAGCCGTTAGCTTGATCAAAATGCTGAGACACAGCATCACTAATGCATCGATCGCAAATTCGCGAGGTTTGTAACGTCTTGCCATAGTAAGAACTGCTTAACGGGTTGCTCTCTATACTACAGCCGTTTTCTAATTGCCTCTTTCCTCTTGCTTCTTACCCCTCACCTTTCACCTCTCCTGCTTTCACCGTAAAAATTTGTGAAGAATTCAGCCATTGAGCATCAAAAGCGCCGAGGTGAGTGGTGGTGATTAACGTTTGAAAACGATCTTGAATCGCATCCAGCAATTGATTTTGGCGGTTTAAGTCTAGCTCTGCCAACACATCATCCAGCAGTAATAAGGGCGGCTCGCCGATTACGTCTTCAATCAACTTGAGTTCAGCCAGCTTTAATGCCAAAACCAAGGTGCGCTGTTGTCCTTGAGAGCCATATTGTCGGGCGGAGGCTTGGTTAATGCTGAAATTCACTTCATCTCGATGCGGTCCAACCAACGTTGTATGTTGATAGTGTTCGGCGATCGCCCGCTCCTGAATTTTGGCTAAAAACGCCTGCTGTACAGTAGTTGGATCATCACTTTGCAACTCCACGTTAGGCACATAGCTAATGATTAATTCCTCAGTACTGCCGCTAATTTCGCGATGCCAATAGGTTGCTAACGGTGCAATTCGCTGAACCACTCGCGATCGTCGCCGAATGACCCGCGTTCCGGCAATGGCGAGTTGGGCATCCCAGAGAGCAAGTTCGGCAGCAGGCGGCGAATGGTCTGGTGGGGCTACCTGAGTGCTAACGCCTGTTGCTTGACGTAATAGGGCGTTTCGCTGTCGCAAAATGTGGGTGTACTGCTGCAAAATGGACGCATAAACTGGCTCTAGCTGAATTAGCAATGAGTCTATCCAATTGCGGCGCTGGTCGGGTCCACCTCGGACTAAATCAAGGTCTAAGCTAGAAAATTGGACAATATTTAGCGTCCCTAAAAAATCTAACTGGCGGCGGAGCGATTGACCATTTAAGGACACGGTACGGCGACTAGCCTGTCTAAAGGTAATGGCGAGATCAACCGATCCTAGATCCCGCTCTAATTGAGCAGAAATCTGACCGATCGCGGCAGCATCTCGAATCAAATCGCGATCGCGAACAGTCCGATGAGATCGCAGAGTTGATAATAACTCCACTGCTTCAAGCAGATTAGACTTACCTTGAGCATTATTGCCTACCAGAATCGTTTTAGGAGCCGAAAACTCCACTAGCTGGTCTAAATAATTGCGAAACTGACGTAAATGGAGCGATCGGAGATACATGACACCTAGAGTAACGGCAACGATCTAGAATCTGGTCAAAGCCTATCACCCCGTGTTAAGGATTTGCCTCAATCTTGCGATCGGTCGATTCTGCCCGTTATTTCTTTCGGAGTGCAACCCAGCGGTAAACCAATTTTTCCATTTCAATCCAAACAAACATCAACAAACTAAATCCAATGCACACTCCTAGCTCATTCAGGCTGAGAAAGTGGGTCCCAAAAAAACTGCGGAGCGCTGGCACGTAAATCAACATCAACTGCAAAATGCTGGTTAACACCACCGATGCCAACACGTAGGGATTGGAGAATGGGTTCATTTCAATTGTCAAGCGAGTGCTAGAACGAATTGCCATCGCATGACCCATTTGAGCTAGGCAAAGCGTAGTGAACACCATTGTTTTCCAGCGATCGGGGTTGGGAGTGCCCTGCGTATAGTTGTAAGCACCTACCATCAGCACAATTGACAAAATGGCAAGAATTAAACCAATTCGCAGCATATAAGCCCCTAATCCACGAGCAAAAATGCTCTCCTGCGGATCATAAGGAGGACGTTTCATTACATTGGGATCAGCCGGTTCCACTGCAAGCGCTAAAGCAGGCAAGCCATCCGTGACTAAGTTCATCCACAAAATTTGGAGTGGAGACAGTGGCACACCTCCTAGACCAATCAGCGGTGCTGCTGCGATCGTCAGGAGTTCACCAATGTTGCTCCCCAAAATGTATTTAATAAAGCGGCGAATGTTGTTGTAGACCACTCGACCTTCTTCAGTTGCCGCCACAATCGTGGCAAAGTTATCGTCTAGCAACACCATATCGCTGGCATCCTTGCTAACATCGGTGCCCGTAATGCCCATGGCAATGCCAATATCTGCCTGTTTTAAGGCAGGAGCATCATTCACCCCATCCCCAGTCATGGCAACAATGTGGTGTTTGCGCTGCAACGATCGCACAATTCGCAGCTTATGCTCTGGTGCAACTCGCGCATAAACACTCACCTGCTCGACAATCTGATCAATTTCAGGATCAGACATGGCTTGCAAATCGCGTCCGGTTAAAACCCGCGTCGGTTGGTCAGTAGTTTCTTGGTCATTAACCTGCACAATGCCTAAGTCTTCTGCTACCGCTTTTGCCGTTAACTGATGGTCACCTGTAATCATCACGGTGCGAATTCCAGCAGAACGACAACGAGCCACAGCCGCTCGAACTTCAGGACGGGGCGCATCTAGCATTCCTACCAGACCCAGCCAAACGAGTTCTTGTTCTACAGAATCTTCATTTTGCGTGTTTGGAACCGCTGTCAACGGTTTGCACGAGAACCCCAAAACACGTAGCCCCCGTTGTGCCATCTGGTTGTTGCGCTCTAGGATTCTACTGCGTTGATCAGCCGTTAGCGGTTGAGCTTCATCTCCTACCTGAATTTTGGTGCAGCGTTCTAGGATTAGCTCTGCCGATCCTTTGGTGAACATCATGTAGTGAGATGAATTGGTGGTAGCTACTTGCTCTGTGTTCAGTACTTCAACAATCACGCTCATGCGCTTGCGTTCTGATGAAAAAGGAATTTCAGCATTTCGCGGCAGTTTATCTATTAGTAGATCTTTTTGGAAGCCAGCTTTACCTGCAACCGATAGCAACGCTCCTTCAGTAGGATCTCCTAAAATTACCCAGTGTCCCGCTTCTTTTTGCAAAACCGCATCGTTACAAACTGTGCAAGCTGTGAGCAAATTAAGCAGTTCAGGTTCGTCTTCTGGGGTAACTGGAAGAGCAGAGTCTAGCTTTTCGGTGACTGTGTAGAAGTTGCCCAAGGGATCGTAACCTTCGCCGCTAACTCTTAGAGAGGTTGTGCAAGTATCCAAGAGTTTTACAACCATTTTGTTTTGGGTGAGCGTACCCGTTTTGTCGGAGCAAATGGTGGTGACGGAACCAAGGGTTTCTACGGCGGGTAGTTTACGAATTAGGGCATTGCGCCGTACCATGCGTTGGGTGCCTAGGGCAAGAGTGACGGTGATAACGGCGGGTAACCCTTCGGGCACGATCGCCACTGCCATACTTAGGGATACTTCCAATAGCTCTTGCCATGCGTCCCACCCTAGATACAAGATGCCGCCGAAAACAACGATCGCGACTAACACCAATGCCCCTGTTACCAAGACTTTGCTGAGTTGATCCATCCGCTGCTGCAAGGGCGTGGGTTCTGATTCAACGGATTGCAGCAGGGTGGCGATGCGTCCAAGCTCGGTTTTCATGCCCGTGTTGGTGACGATCGCGCTGGCTCTTCCCTGCACCACATCGGTTCCCTGGAAAATCAAATTGGTGCGATCACCTAAAGAAGTATCTTCTGGTAGCTCCACATCTACCGCTTTGGTTACTGCAAGAGCTTCCCCAGTCAGCGCTGCCTCACGGACTTGCAGATTGGCTTCCTCAATCAATCGAGCATCAGCAGCCACTTGCACCCCGGCTTCCAGCATCATCAGATCTCCTGGCACCAAGTCCTTAGAGTCTATCTCTGTAGGTTTGCCATCGCGAATGACTCGCACCCGTGAAGAAGTCATCCGCTTGAGGGCTGCCAAATCTTTTTCGGCTTTAATCTCTTGGAAATAGCCCAACATCCCATTCAGGACTACAATCGCCAGAATCGCGATCGTGTCTTTAAAGGGAATTTCGTCCGGTTTGAGATTGCCAGCTTGCAAACTCATAAAATCCAACACGCCTGACACGACTGCCACGGCAATCAGCAAGATCAGCATGATGTTGGTGAACTGATCTAGCAGAATTTGCCATGGGCTACGTCCAGCAACTTCTTCAAGCTCATTGACTCCATACCGCTCACGGCTTTGTGCAACTTGGGAGGTAGTTAACCCAACCTGGCGATCGCTTTGAAAAGACTCTAGAGTTTTATCTACACTCGCTGAATGCCAAGGTACAGCGGGATTGGAAGAGGGATGGATTGTCATAGGAAAGTAAGAGCAAGGTGTTACAGAGCAATCAGCAGTTGAGTAGCGTGTTAGGATTTTACCTGACAGCACTATTATATAGTGCGAACTTTGCAAAAGTTAAGCCGCTATAGGGCTAAGGTTTGCCCAGTATTCCGTTATTTGACTTGCCCTTCATTAACTTTATGGGTGACCATTTTTTTGCTATTGAACACTTAGTCGGTCGGCAAGCAGAGCTAAATCAGGTCAGCCAAGTTTTGGCGACAGATGGCGACTTATTAATCGCTGGAGTGCCTGGAAGTGGTCGCCGTACCCTAGTTCGGTATGCCGCTGAGCAGGTGGATGCTCGGATTATCGAAATTGACTGTTTAAGAGCCACCGATAGCGATCGCTTTTTACATCTGTTTGCCGAAGGGTTGCTACAAGCGTTTGAGTCGGTGGCAGAGCGATCGCTGATTCAACAGTGGAGTGCCCAGCAACCGATTCGCTTAGAACAGACTGCTTATGGCACGCAGCTAGTTTGGCAAGAAGTTGATGAATGGTTGTTATTGGAAACCCTGCTAGGATTGCCCCAAACTTTAGCAGAATGGCTAATCTGCCGCGTTGTAATTGTGTTTCAAAACTTTCCTCACATTCGATCTTGGGATCGATCGCAGCAGTGGGAAAACTATCTTCGTCAAGAAATTCAACGGCAACCGCAGGTCAGCTACGCCTTTATTGCCACTGTTCCCGAAAGTTGGATGCACCAGAGCGAATTGCAAGTCGTGCTATTAGGTCCATTGAAATCGGAAGATCTTCAGCCTTGGCTAGAGAAAACCATGGCAACTCAAGGACTCACCTTTGAACCTGAAGCGCTGACGTTGTTTCTGTCCTATGTACAGGGCAATTTTGGCGATGCGATCGCCCTGATGCGCCGTCTTTGGCAAAATCACCCGTTTACAAAAATTGCTGAGGTGAATCACTTTTCAGCCGCTCTTCCCTGCAATTCTTCTCACGCTTCATTCCCAGCTTCTTCCTTGCCGCATTTGATCCAACCAGAGCAAGTTCACACCAGCACCCTCGCACTAGTGGAAGACTTGGCACGAACCTTTGAGGCTTTATTAATGCTGCTGCCATCTAGCCAAGTACGACTGCTCGAAAGTCTGGCGCTTGACCCAACCGATAGCCCCCATTCGCGAGAATATATTCAAAAGCATCATTTATCTCGCGGCGGCGGATTACAAGGCGCGATCGCTAGCCTCCAACAAAAAGGCTTAGTCTATGGGGCTGAGTATGGTTACCGTATCACTATGCCCCTCTTGGCGTTCTGGCTAAAACATAGATTGGCGTAGAGTTTGGGTTTCAGGTTTCGAGTTTTGGATATTTTGCACTCTTAATAAAGCTGAGCAAAATCTCTCGATGGGGTTTTCCCAAAGGGCGCACTTGGTTGATTTTGGCAGAGTAGCGATCGCCCCGTTCAATATCTTCCGGCGTGAGCCAATCCAAATCCATCCCCTCTCCTAAAACCAGTTCATTCAATGCTTTATCTAGTTGTGCATGGTAGACATAGCGAGTGACGTAGGTATCTTGATGACAATCAAACAAAGTTAGTCTCGGCGGACAATAGCTGAGTTCTTCTATTAACTCGCGCTGTACACCTGTTTCGGAATCCTCCCCCGGCTCTAGATGTCCGCCAAAAAAGCCCCAGTGTCCGGGATAAAAAATAGCCGGGTTGTCATCCCGTAACTGCATCAAAAACTTGCCCTCTTGATGCAGAATCGCAAGAGCCACTTTAGGAAGAGACTCAGAAATAAGCTCAGTCTTAATGTCAGAAGTCATCAAAAACCACCTCTCCAGTTATCCACAAATTTAGCTAAAACCCATCCATAGGTTAAGCCAAATAACTTAATAGTTCGTTAAAATCTAGCCTAATAGAAATTAGGCATCATCGAATCAGTTCTGATCGCAGGCTCGATCATTCGGAATATTTTGACAGGGGGCGGCGCGATCGGGTCTGTTGCGGTGGGTCATCTGTATGCGCTGCATAGCTATCTACGCTTCAAACGCCTGATTCAGACAGCAGCACAATTGTGCCTATTTAGCCCCACTTGACGATAATCAAGTTGCTCATAGGTAAAAGCGTGAGCGATGTTCATGCCTTTTCTGTAAGGAAAAAGTGGAAATTACCCGCTATCAATTGACTGAGGGGTATGATACATCTTGCAATCTTCATAATTTTCTGGTACCAGAAGCGATTCCCTTACTAAGAATTTACTGAGATTCACGGATAGACGCAGTAGCCTAGAGATAAATGATTAAGCGTCTGAGTCATTGCTTACAGGGTGCCTATCTAAGGTAAGTAAAGCGGTCTAAATGGTTAGCCACTTGACTTGCTAGGTTAAAGAATTTGCTGTATTTGATTTTGCCAGACTTCTTGTGGAGATTTGCCCCATCGGCGAACCTCCGCAAGAATTTGTGCAGTTTGAATAGGATCACTCAGTATTCATCGTTGGAACACAGGAGCGTCAGTTGGCAATGCAAGCGACATTTCTCGTTAAAGAGGCATGGGAACTTTTAGAAAAATCAATGGTGTATTTCCGGGGGCGACCTGTTGGCACGGTGGCGGCTCGTGATCCTTATGTGGAAGCGCTGAACTATGACCAATGTTTTATGCGGGATTTTGTGCCCTGTGCGCTGCTGTTTTTGACGAAGGGCAGAAGTGAGATTGTCCGCAATTTTTTGATTGAAACGCTGGCGCTGCAAAGTAGCGATAAGCAAATGGATAGTTTCAATGCGGGTCAGGGATTGATGCCTGCCAGCTTTAAGGTGGAACTGTGGGATGAGGAGCAATATCTAACGGCGGATTTTGGCGAACATGCGATCGGGCGGGTGACTCCAGTAGACTCTTGCTTGTGGTGGCTGATTTTGCTGAGGGCTTATGTGAAGGCAACGGGGGATATTGCTCTGGCGCATCAACCGGAGTTTCAACAAAGTATCATGCTGATTCTCAAGCTGTGTCTTGCCGATCGCTTTGATATGTATCCAACGATGCTGGTGCCCGATGGGGCGTTTATGATCGATCGCCGCATGGGAGTCTTTGGGCATCCGCTTGAAATTCAGGCGTTGTTTTATGGGGCGCTGTGTTCTGCACGAGAACTATTAACCGGGCGGCGGGGCGAGTTTTATAAGCAAATTGTTAACCAGCGATTGAGTGTGTTGAATTTGCACATTCGCCAGTATTACTGGATCGATTTAAAGCGGCTGAATGAAATCTATCATTTTCGGGGTGAGGAGTTTGGCGAGACTGCCATCAACAAGTTCAACATTTATCCCGAATCGATTCCCTACTGGCTAACCGAATGGATTCCTGAAACGGGCGGCTACTTAGCCGGAAATTTAGGTCCCGCGCAAATGGATTTTCGATTTTTCACGCTGGGAAATTTGATGGCAATTATTTCATCCTTATCGAGCGATCGCGAATCTCAGTCCATCATGGATTTAATCGAGCAGCGCTGGCAGGATGTGGTGGGCTATATGCCGATGAAAATCTGCTTCCCTGCCGTGGAAGATCTGGAATGGAAAATTTTGACAGGCTGCGACCCTAAAAATGTGCCTTGGTCTTATCACAACGGGGGTAATTGGCCCGTGCTGCTGTGGTCATTTGCAGCGGCAGCGGTAAAAACAGGCAGAACTGAGTTAGCGTGGCGGGCGCTAGAAATTGCCGAACGCCGCCTCAGCGAAGATGAATGGGCAGAATATTATGACGGCAGAAATGGTCGCTTGGTTGGGAAAGCCTCACGCAAGTTTCAAACCTGGAGTATTGCTGGATACTTGCTTGCTCGTGAGTTTCTGGAGCATCCCGAACATCTGGCGTTAATTAGCTTTACAGACGATTCAGAAATGCTGGAATGGATGTGTTATGCCCGTGAAGGCTATGACAGTCCAAAATGTTAATTCTTAGAAACTACGGGGTGAGGACAGATTCTAGTTTTCGTCCTATTAAAAAATAGGTTGTAATTTGTCCTTTGCCTTTTATTTTGATGATCCCTCTGCGCTGAAAGTTGTACTGATGCTTTAAGCACTCAAAGGTAGTTTCAGCGACCTGAATTTCACCGGGAACCCCATGGGATTCCATACGACTGGCAACATTCACGGCATCTCCCCAGAGGTCGTAGATGAATTTTTTGGTGCCGATGACTCCGGCTACAACGGCTCCGGTATTAATGCCAATGCGTAAATTGCAGTTTTGTTGATGACGGAAATTAAATCGGGCAATTTCTGCTCTCATGGCGATCGCCATTTCGGCGATCCCTTCGGCATGGTCAGGACGCGGTTGGGGTAATCCCCCCACAACCATGTAAGCATCACCAATTGTTTTAATTTTTTCTAAGCCATATTGCTCAGTCAGGCGATCGAAGGCTGAAAAGATTTCGTTCAATAAGGCAACCAATTCCGCTGGTGAAATGCGTTCAGACAGTTGAGTAAATTCCACCAGATCTGCAAACAAGATCGTGACCGAAGAGAAACCATCCGCAATGCTGTTATCTCCTTCCTTCAGCCGTTGGGCGATCGGGGAAGGCAAGATGTTCAATAGTAACCGTTCTGATTTCTCCTGCTCTTGCGTCAGGTTCTGGTTCATCTGCTGAAGTTGGGCAGTGCGTTCCATCACTCGGAGTTCTAAATCTTTAGAGGTTTGGCGTAAACGACCAATGACAACAGCGATTCCCAACAGCCCCAACACAGCCAATCCCAACAGCATTGCAAACGTGCTGTTTAAGCCTCTATTGGTTTGAGCCATAAACGCATCCAGCGGTTGAACGACTTCCAATACTCCCCGCACATCTCCAACTCGCCAATCCCGTTTGGGACTATCGGGCTGAGTGTTGTGGCAGGCGACACAACTAGGTCTCATAATGTCAGCTTGGGCATACCGTAATGCCATTTGCCCCTGAAACTCTTCCATCCGAACGTAGGGCTGTTCGGGATTTGCCCGTAGGCGCATCAAGGCGGTTCGCTCAAACTCATCCCGTGTGCCTCCCTCGGCTTGGCGTTGGCGAAACGGATAGTCGCTGTAAAGCCGAACTGTCATGCCTGAGTTCTTTTCGCTGATGTAGTGAGCCAGTTCGATCAGGTAGGTTACGGGCAGGGGAATTGCACCCGTTTTTGACGTGTAATCGCTGGTTACGGTGATGCCCGGAACCATTTTGGCGCGATCGACCGCTTCTGAACTGTAGAACGTGCGGGCATCCTGCATTGCTTTAGCGTATTGACTGGCGCTCTGCAACGCCTGTGAGTAGACCCAATTGTTTGAAAGTTGCGACATATTCCACCAAGCACCTGCAACTCCCGCTATAAAAAGCACCGCAAGGACAATAACTGTTCGTCTGTGCAGCAGTTGAAGCATTCTGGTGAAGAATCCATTAATAGACGAGCTAGCAATTTTCACTTTTTCTGGTTGGTAGCAACGGAATAAAGCCAATTGCGCGCCCGGACTTTGGATGAGTTTGTCGGGCAAGATGCGATCGCCGGACGAGGGCGGTTGTTACAACGGGCAATTCAGACAGACTGAACTAGAAAAAGTACAATCTTGCTTGATGCAATAGATCTGCAATTAAACGCTATCCGAGAACAGCGCGATCGCTTCTTTGGGGGACAAATTCACTCCTTCATAGGGTATTCACTGTCAGTTTGACCGCTACTATAGGGATCATTCGCACTCCAAACCGCCGCAAGCACCGCAAACCCAAACGCTGAGCATAATCGTTTGGTCAACAAAGCCATCGTCGAAACCCCATTCATAGAAGATGAGTTGCTTTTCATCGAAAATATCCTGCTAAATAACTAAAGTCCGTTGAGTGAATTACTTAGGTAGATACATCTAAAATCTGTAAATTTCCAGTAAGAGAGTACTGTCTCGAAAAATGTGGGTCGATAGAATGCTTAAATACTGCGACTACTTACTTACAGACAGTTAGCCTATTGCTCTTTTCAGTATTTCGCCCTAGTGAATCCACTGTAGCATCCGTAAAACTGCTAATTAGCAATCTTCATTTATGCAAACCAAAAAATCCGCAGATTACGGATCTAGTAAAACTATCTTAGAAAAGAATTAGCTTTTTTCAGGTGCATCAAAAAGCTTAGCAACGGTTTGGACATCTTTATCGCCTCGCCCAGAACAATTAATCACAATCCTAGGAGAGCCTTGCAGTTGAGGACACAATATATCTAGATAGGCGATCGCATGGGCAGTTTCCAAGGCTGGAATAATTCCTTCCAGTTGAGATAACCGTTGAAATGCATTCAAAGCTTCTTGATCCGTCACACTATAATATTCAGCGCGACCTAATTCTTTCAGATAACTATGTTCCGGTCCAACTCCTGGATAATCTAACCCAGCACTGATGGAGTGGGGTTCAACCACTTGCCCATCCTCATCCTGAAGCAAGTAGCTCATGGCACCATGCAATACGCCTACTCGCCCATGGGTCAGGGTCGCAGCATGTTTTCCAGTGTCCACCCCTTCACCCGCCGCCTCAATTCCTATCAGACGCACAGATGGCTCATTCACAAACTCGTGGAACAGCCCCATAGCATTAGAGCCGCCGCCCACACAGGCTAATAAAATATCGGGTAAACCCTGCCATTTTTCCTGGCTTTGAACGCGAGTTTCTTCGCCAATAACAGTATGAAAATCGCGCACAATCATGGGGTAGGGATGAGGACCCGCCACCGAGCCGAGGATATAGTGCGTAGTTTCCACGTTGGTCACCCAGTCCCGAATTGCTTCCGAGGTTGCATCTTTGAGGGTGCCAGTTCCGGCTTCCACCGGAGACACTTCTGCACCCATGAGCTTCATCCGAAAGACATTGAGTGCCTGCCGCTCCATATCATGAACGCCCATATAAATGACGCATTTCAACCCAAAACGAGCGCAAACAGTTGCAGTGGCGACCCCATGCTGTCCGGCTCCCGTTTCAGCAATCACGCGCCGTTTACCCATGCGCTTTGCGAGTAAGACCTGTGCTAAGGCGTTGTTAATTTTGTGAGCGCCCGTATGATTCAGGTCTTCTCGCTTGAGATAAATTTGTGCGCCTGTGCCGTCGAGTCGAGCGTAATGAGTGGTTAACCGTTCAGCAAAATAGAGCGGACTTGGACGACCCACATAATCTTTGAGCAAGCCTTGAAGCTCTGTTTGAAAAGTGGGATCATCCCGGTATTGATAAAAGGCAGCTTCTAACTCAGCCAATGCTGGCATTAGGGTTTCAGGCACGTATTTACCGCCAAACTTGCCAAACCTTCCCAGAACATCAGGACGTTGAGAAGTGGGCTGGGAACTGGGACGAAAAGGAGTGGTAGTCACGGGTTTTAGCAATGCAACAGGCTTTAATTATAAGCGCGATCGCGGGAAGATTGTCGATCACCACAATGGAAAACCCGAGATCGCGAGTAGGGCACTAAATCTTATGGATTAAAACCTTATGGATTAAAACGTGATCTATATGGGAACTATTGGATGAGGGTTTAACCCACTATTCACTTGAGTTACCAAGGATGGTTATGATGCGGTTTTTTTCTAAATTGACCCAAGCTTCAGGATTAGCTGTGGTGGCGATCGCAGCCATCCAAATGTTGTCGGCAACAGCAGCTTCCGCTGAGGATATGTATGGAGCGATCTCAACGGATGAAGATGGGCAGTGGGGATATACTTACAACTACCCAACCCGCGCTCAGGCTGAAGCAAGCTCCCTAAAAGAATGTGGCGAAACGGGTTGCGTTGTGCGGGTCTGGTTTAAAAATGCCTGTGGTGCGGTTGCTGAGAACGATAAGGTGATTGGCTGGGGATGGAGCGCCAATGAAGCAGAAGCAAAAGCTCAAGCGATTTCATCCTGTGGAGGGGGCGACTGCAAGATTACCACTTGGGCTTGTACAGATCGATAGATAAGAGTCAGTGATACTTTACAATTCTAAATCCCTAGCGAAGTATCACTGACCCAATGAGGCACAACCGCCGGACGGATAATCAGGACATAGATCACAGCCACACACGTTTACAAACTTAGGCTATGAAAGTGTAGGGTGGAAGTAGATGTAAGACGGACGCAAGCTAGCAATGACCGATAGCGAAAGTATTAAGCTGGATCAATTTCTCAAGATTAAAGGGATTGTTGATACGGGCGGGCAGGCAAAGCTGTTAATTCAAGATGGCGAAGTGAAAGTGAATGGCAAAGTGGAAACGCGCCGAGGACGAAAGCTAATCCAAGGCGATCGCGTTTCTACCTTTGGAGAAATCTTTCAGGTTGACCTCACCAATCTACTGGATGGATGGGACTAAGCTAGGGTGCTGGGGCGCTATCAAATCTAATCAAATCCTAGCGTTTCTCATAGGAATTGTTTTGCAAATCGCCAAGATGACCCATTGGCAATGAGATTTTTTATACTTATGAATAGCTGTTCAGAGGTGATAGTATTTCTGCTAACTCAATCCGATAATTTTCAATCACTGGATTGGCGAGTAGCTGATCACAAATGCGATCGAGTTGCTCCCTTGCCGCTGTTTTGTCCTCAGCCATTAAGATCACTTCAATATACTTGCCGATTCTGACTTGTTCCACTTGGTCATATCCCATATGTTTTAGTCCCGATTGCACCGCCGTTCCCGCAGGATCTAGAACAGACGGGCGCAGGGTAACATAGATTTGAGCCTGATATTTTTGGGTCACAACCCGATTCCAAACGATAGTCCAGTTCTGATGCTACCGCTTTTATGAACTTCCGTCGCACTCGCAGCCAAGAGCGTATTATCGAACTCCTTAAAATTCTAGAAGGATCAATTTCTGCTCAAGATCTTTATATTGAACTGCGAAAGCGCGATCTATCAATGGGGCTGGCAACGGTTTATCGATCGCTAGAAAGCTTGAAACTGGAAGGTTTGGTACAAGCTAGAACAATTCCCAATGGCGAATCGCTTTATAGCTTGGTTCAAGAAGATCGCCATCATTTAACCTGCCTTCAATGTGGCAAGTCAATTCCGATTAGTGAATGCCCAATTCATGATTTGGAAGACCAGCTTTATCAGTCCTATCAATTCAAAATTTATTACCACACGTTGGAATTTTTTGGGCTGTGTAACGCTTGCCAGCAAACTGATAGTTCTAAATGACTACCACTTGCAGGTAATCTACTTGAGACAGCATAGTGTGAGTCTCAATGCGCTTCTAGCTCCGAGGATCGTCGATCAAGCTCTTGATTTTGTTCTCGGTATTGGGCTGCCAAAGATTCCATTTGCTTTTTTTCTCGCTTCAAGGTTTCTTCAAGCTGTTCAAGTTGCTCACGACGGGCTTCTAGCTCTAAGGCACGCCGATCCAGATCTTGGCTTTGCAAAGTAAGATTTTGCCGCCATTGTTCTGCTCGGTCAAACTCTTGCTGCAAAAATTGCGGAGTCACTCCTGTGACTAACAAAGCGCTAATAATATCCAACAGCCAATCTCTGACATCACTAATTTCTAGCACTTCACGGGCATCGGAAAGCGTTAGTAAAACCAATGATCCCTGAGCATACTGAGTTGCATCGACACACTCTACCGTGTCTTGCTCATTAACGATCGCCCAAGCATACCCAGAGCGCTGACGAGCAAGTATTCTCAGTTCTGCACTATCGGCAGATTGTTTAGTCTCTACTTGAGCCAGACACAACATGCTTTCGCCTTTCTGCTTTTCGGAGTATAAAAACAAACATAGAGCTAGTGAGTTGATGCTACAAGCGAGAGTAGACAACTTTACAGTCTAAACATGTGCATACCCAAGTGGTCTTAATAATTTCTGGCTTTGTCACGAAGAGAGTATACTCCTTCTCCTTAAGGGATGTAATTATTATCCCTAATTTTGTTTGTTGAAGCTGGTTTTTGAAATAGTTGGCATGGCTAAAGATTAAATTTCTTGCAGCCGATTTTGCAAAATTTCTGCTTGCTTTTGAGCTTCTGCAAGGGTTGCTTGGGCGGTTTGAACCACATCTGCTGGAGCTTTGTGAATAAAGCTAGGGTTATTCAGGCGGCTCGAAAGGGCTTGAATTTCAGCTTCAACTTTTTTTAAGTCTCTGACTAGTTTGACACGCAAGGCATCCATATCCACTACGCCAGAAAGAGGAATAAGGATCTGCACCGTTCCGGTAACTCCAACAACCATTTTTTCGGTAGCAATAGCGGGATCGCTTTGAGTTGGATGCTGAATGGTCAGTGTTTCCACTTTTGCCAAATCCTGAATTGAGGATTGCCCAGCGGTCAGAATTTGCCGTTCGCGATCGCTCTCACTTTGCAAAATCGCCCGGATTTTCACTCCAGGTTTGATATCCGCTTCTGCTCTGAGGTTCCGAATGGTGCGAATCGTGTCTGTAATCAACGTAAACTGCTGCTCTAGTTCAGGGTCAATCAAATTAAGATTGGCTTCTGGATAAGGTTGCAGGGCAAGCGTATGAAGTGGGCTGGATGCGGCTTCTCCTGCGCCCGTCAGCGTTTGCCAGAGTTCTTCGGTAATGTGGGGCATGAATGGATGCAGCAGCTTCAAAATGCCATCCAATACAAACGCCAATACCTGCTGAGCGGTTTGTTTAGACTCAACATCCTCTCCCAGCAAGCGCGATTTCACCAGTTCAATATAGAGATCGCAAAAGTCACCCCAGAAAAACTCATACAAGCCCTTAGCGGCTTCTCCCAACGCAAAACTGTCGATCGCGCTGCGAGTCTGTTGAGTCACTTGGTGAAAGCGCGACAAGATCCAGCGATCGGCAAGGGGAAGAGAATTTTGAGTTTTAAGTTTTGAGTTTTGAGTTGCTTTTTCTAACTCAGACATCAACCTTGACAACTCATAACTTTCTCCTAAATTGATCATGACAAAGCGGGAGGCGTTCCACAGCTTATTGGTAAAGTTGCGGGAAGCTTCCACCGATTCGGATTCATCAGTTTTGCGATTGTATAGCAGGCGAATATCTTGTCCTGCTCCTGCCACTTCTTTAATCAAGGTATAACGCAGGGCATCAGTGCCATATTTGTTGATCAGCAGCAGCGGATCGATGCCATTGTTGGCAGATTTGGACATTTTCTTGTTGTTTTCATCCCGCACCAAACCGTGGATGTAAACCGTTTTGAAGGGCATTTGTCCGGTAAAGTGCTTCGCCATCATGGTCATGCGGGCGACCCAGAAAAAGATGATGTCGAAGCCTGTAACAAGAGTGGTGGTGGGATAGTAGCGATCGAAATCTGCCGTTTCGTCAGACCAACCCAAAGTGGAAAATGGCCACAAGCCTGATGAAAACCAGGTATCCAGCACGTCAGGATCTTGTTGAAGCTGGACATCTGCACCAAACTGGGCGATCGCTTTTTCCCTCGCTTCGGCTTCATGGCGCGCCACAACAAACGGCGTATTGTCCAAAATTTCGCCGCCTGTCTCGCTCACGGCATACCACGCAGGAATTTGGTGCCCCCACCACAACTGCCGCGAAATACACCAATCGCGCAAACTCACGAGCCAATCGCGATAGACCTTCGTCCAGCGATCGGGCACAAACACGGGCGAGTCTTGCTCATCTAAACAACCCAACGCCTGTTGAGAAAGCGACTCGATTTTGACAAACCATTGCGTTGAGAGCAGCGGTTCTACGGGAACTTTGCCGCGATCGCTGTAAGGAACGGTATGCTTATAGTCTTCAATTTTGACCAGCGCGCCCAATTCTTCCAGCTTGGCAACCACTCTTTTTCGGGCGACAAACCGATCTTGCCCCTGAAACTCACCGCCGTTTTCGTTTACGGTGCCGTCTTTGTTCAAGATATTAATGAACGGCAAGTTGTGGCGTTTACCCATCTCAAAGTCGTTAAGGTCGTGAGCCGGAGTGATCTTGACGCAGCCTGTACCAAACGTTGCATCCACATACTCGTCAGCAATGATCGGAATTTCGCGATTCATGATCGGCAGTATCAAGGTTTTGCCAATCATGGAACGGTAGCGATCGTCCGTGGGATTGACTGCCACTGCCGTATCGCCCAGCATGGTTTCGGGTCGAGTCGTCGCCACTTCCACATACCCAGATCCATCGGTCAGCGGATAGCGGAAATGCCAGAGGTGCCCGTTGACTTCCTGGTTTTCCACTTCCACATCAGACACCGCCGACTGAGTAGCCGGACACCAGTTGACTAAATACTGCCCTCGATAAATCAGCCCTTGCTCATACAGGGTGTTAAAGGCTTCTAGCACCGCAGCCGACAAGCCTTCATCCAACGTGAACCGTTCCCGCGACCAATCTACCGACAAGCCTAAGCGTCGCAGTTGCCCGACGATCGTTCCGCCAGATTCTTCTTTCCACTCCCAGGCTCGTTTTAGATATGCCTCACGTCCCACATCCTGACGAGTTTTGCCCTGAGCTTTGAGTTCGCGATCGAGGATAGTACTAACGGCAATACTGGCGTGATCAGTTCCCGGCAACCACAGCGTATTGCGTCCCAGCATTCGGTGATACCGCACCAACACATCAATTAGGGAGTGTTCAAAGGCGTGACCCATGTGCAAGCTACCGGTGACGTTTGGCGGCGGAATCACGACACAGTAGGGTTCACCGGGATGGTTAGGATCAGCTTTGAAAACTTGATTGTCTTCCCAATAGCGCTGCCACTTGGCTTCAGTGGTGGAGGGATCGTATTGAGTAGATAGGTTAGTTGCGGTCATGGAGAGAATGGCAATAGGGAATCTAAATTGTGCCATGGCGATCGCCCAGCGTGCATCAAAACTCCCGCATTCGCCTGTTTTTACTTCAAAAACTTACTGTACAATCAAGCAAATGAGGTGCTTATGAGTGAACGACTTGAAGTAATTGATGCCCGACTAGAGCGACTAACGGCAGTTTCCGAACGCACTGCCCAAAATGTGGCGGATATATCAGTAGTGTCTAAAGAAACATCCGTCATCGTTAAAGAAATTTCTGAGGAGATAAAAATTTTGACCCATCAGATTGGGGTACTGACAACGGGGTTAGTCGATATTCGGCTCACGGCTGAGCGGCAAGAGCAAAATATTACGCGATTAGTGGGGATTGTAGAAAAGCTGATTCAAGATAAAGGCTGAAGGTTTCGCCGCCTCCAAACTGCCAAAAACTACTTATATCAGGCAAACATTCAAACCCGCGATCGCCGCATTTCTTAGATTCCTGCATTTAGAATCTGGGCAGCCGTGAGTGTAAGGTTAACCAATACCGACGACAAGATTACCGCATCATCCTGATAAACCTGTTCCTCGTATAGCCCATCCACCCATTGCAAAATCGTCACTTTCTGGGCGATCGCATCCACAATCCAATACTCTGGAATCTGCCGTCCTGCATATTCGGTGCGTTTATAGCGATAATCGCGGTTTTCCTGCTTGGGGCTAACCACTTCCACAACCAGCAAGGGCGGGGGCATATCCTGAGTAATCAGGCAGTGAGTTGCCCCTTCTAGTGCAGCCGCAGTTTCTTCTGACAACACCATTAAATCGGGTTCCCGTGCCGTTGCCCGTGCCCCACTGACTGCAATCTGTGCTCCCATTCTCAAGCAGTAATAGGAAATCCCGCTTTGCAGAAAGGTGGCAAACAAAAAAGAGGCAATCCGATTGTTTAAATCGCTCTCAGTCGGCATGACGATTAATTCCCCATTGACCAGTTCATAACGGGTGTCGGTGCCGTCGTCATAGGTCAGGTATTCCTCTATCGTCATGGGTTTCGTGGCAACAGACATGGCGTTTACCTAGATGGGCTGAACGTGAAATTGCTTATTCTGTATATCTCTATAATACTGGTTGAGCCGCTTAGGTAATGGCGATCGCTTCTACTGAGATGCTGTGGAGATTTGCATCAGACTGTTCCTCTCGAAGTTGACCAATCTTGAATGGAAAGACCCGGAATTCTCTCAAAGTCCTTCAGATTTCGAGTCAAAAGAATCCCATTTTGAGATAGGACGATGGATGCAATCCGTAAATCCTGTGTACCAATGCGAATTCGTTGTGCTTTTAAGCTTTGGTAGATTTCCTGTGCCTGAATCTCATACTGGAGTATTTCAAACGCTGATAAGAATGCGATCGTTTCTGTGAGCCAGCGGTAGGTAACTCCCCGTTTCGTGTCGTTTCCGGCTTCAGTAATTTGAGCTAAGCGACCCCGAAGTTGTTCTTCAGCATTGATCGCGGTTGTGATCAGTTGCACTTTGGTGTCCTCCATTCTGGACACAACTGCTGGGTGATTGCGTCCATAGAGGCTGAGGTGATCGGTATCAAAAATATAGGGTGTCATTCGGCATCTTCTGAGGCGTTCGCCTCTTGGCGAATCACAGTCAGTTTTTCCATCCAATCCTCAAAGGTTGGATCATCAGCAAAAATTCCGGCACAGGACATCGGAGAGGCGGTATGGGTTGAATCTGCTGCCGCATCGACTTCAATGGTTACAAACTTACCCGTTGCCAGTTGGAACTCTAGAGCCGTTTTGATCTTTGCGATCGCGTCTGCTTCAGTGGTGCCTTCAACTGATAAATTTGGGATGCCTACAACGGAGGCAACAAACCGTTGCTGTGCGTGACTTTGAAGAAAAACCTGATACTGCATAATGAACATCGCCTATTGATCAAATTAATGCGTAGCTTTTTCCAGTTTAGAAGAACCTAGAAAGGCTGAGAAAAGACTTGCATAATTTATGAGTGAACTGTAAATCCCCATGCCGCCCATCCAGACCCTCCGCCTTGCGCCTGTTACGCTCCTGCTGACTGCTGGGGTTCCCCTACTTCCTCCTCCCGATTTCCTCCTTCCCGCTGTTGCCCAAACGGTGTTTGAAAACCAGGAACGCAAAGCTGAGGGCGATCGCTCTTTCAACCACAGCAACAAAAGGTATTCTGGAAGAAGCAAGTTCGAGATGAAGGAAGAGAGCAGATGCAACTGAATGTGCAGTTAACAGAGGATGAGGCAGCGCAATTGTCTTATATTCAGGGGCAAACTCAGCAACCGCCGGATCAGATTGTGAAACGAGCGATCGACCTGTACTATCAGCAGTTTCATGGACAAACCTCCGATTCACTGACCCGCCTGAAGCACAGTGTGTTCGTCGGTTCTTTTGAAGCAGAGGAAAACCTGGCGGCAAACTCCAAGGCAATCTTGCACTCTATTTTTCAACAAAAGCATGATCATTGCTGATACAGGCTTTTTTGTCGCTTTAGGCAATCGAACCGATCAGGATCACCTGCTGGCGTTGCAGCTTTTAGATCAACTAAACGAACCACTGGTCACAACTTATCCGGTTATCACAGAAGCTTGCTACTTGTTGCTGAACCGAGTGAACCCTGTGGCGCAGTGTAACTTTTTGGAGACGATCGCAGAAAATATGGTTGGCGTTTTTGAATTGAACTCTCAGCAGGTTCGGCGCATGGTCGAACTGATGAGGCGCTATGCAGATTTGCCAATGGATATGGCGGATGCATCCTTAGTCGTGCTGGCAGAATCTCTGGGTCATGGGAGAATTCTGACGGTTGATCGACGCGATTTCAGCATTTACCGTTGGAATCATCAGGAACCTTTTGAGAACCTGTTTGAGCGTTAGCAGCATTGCTCCAATAGTATCTAGCCAGATCTCCGACTTCTTGACCTCGCCCTAAGTTGACTGTGCTGTGCCATAGAAGTCGGAGATCTTTGTAAAATGCTGCATAATTTGCGGGTGAGAGGATGATAGATTTGCAGTCAATGCTTTCAAACATCCCCATGCAACCGATCCAGACCCTCCGCCTCGCGGCTGTGACGCTCCTGCTGACTGCTGGGGTTCCCCTACTTCCTACTCCTGATTTTCTACTCCCCGTTGTTGCCCAAACGGTAAGCAATTCTCCCATGGAGAGGCTTCGCCAACGCAAATGCCCAAAGTTTTCTGTGCTGTGCAGTAAAAGTCAATTGATAGGACAGGGGGCAATTGCAGGTCGATCAAAGTGATTGTGAAAGCGTTATCAACGCATTGCCAGGAGTCTGGGTATGCACAACAGCGGTGAGCCGCGTTAGTTGCTCGTTATCTAATGTAATGAGTGTGCAATTTGTTTGAGCCGCGACAGCCGCGTAGACAGCATCTGCACCGCGCAATCCATAGTCAGCAGCAAGCCTAAGTGTTTGCTGAGCTAGCGCATGGTCGAGGGACACTAAAGTGACGGTAGGTAAGTTGCTAAGAGCGATCGCAAAGGTCTGGGCTTGAGTAGGATTGCCGCGAGTCCGTCCAATTGCACCAGCGACTTCTGCCAAAACCAATGTTGGTAAAACGATTGGCAATGCTTGAGTCGCCATCAGTGTGAGCAATTCACGGCTTATATTGTGTCCTGGTTCGCGTTGATCAAAGCTATTGACCCAAACGCTAGCGTCAATGGTGTACATTCCCCTATCGCCGCATTGCTGATAGAGCGATCGTGAGTGTTACTGAGTCAGGAGTGTCACTGGCAGAAATCTCATCTCCAATTTGAAAAAAATCTGCCCAGGCATTTCCATCCATAGACCGATTAATCGACTCAGAAGAGTGAACAACTTTTGGAGCCAAATATTCCAGTAAGCAGTGTTGTTCAGATGGAGTCAGTTGACCCACTAGCTGTTGAATTTGTTCGAGTAAGGTCATGGATGGAGTTTCTGCTTGTGATTGACCCTATTGTAAGCCTGCCCAACCGCATCTAGATCTCCGACTTCTTGCCCTCGCCTGAAGTTGCCTGTGCTGCGCCGTAGAAGTCGGAGACCTTCGTGAAATGCTGCATAATTTGCGGGTGAGGGGGTGATAGATTTGCAGTCAATGCTTTCACTGCAAGCAAAAAAACCTATGCAACCCGCCCAGACTCTTCGCCTTGCGGCTGTGACGCTCCTGCTGACCGCTGGATTGCCCCTACTCCCCGCTCCCGATTTTCTACTTTCCGCTGTTGCCCAAACCGCTCCAAACCGAAAAGCAGAGGGTGTTGGCGAAGCCTTGCAGGAAGCAGATCGGCTGCTGAAACAAGGCAATCAGCAACTTGAAACCAGCCAATATCAAGCAGCATTGCAGTCTTGGCAACAGGCATTAGCAATCTATCAAGCCATTAAAGACCACAACGGGGAAGCTGGGGCACTGATGAATTTAGGGCTTGCCTACGATTCTCTGTCGCAGCCCAACCAGGCAATTGAGTCCTATCAACAGGCATTACCGATTTTTCGAGCCGTACAGGATCGCAATGGGGAAGCTAAGACGCTGGGTAATCTAGGACTTGCCTACGGTTATTTGTCGCAGCCCAACAAAGCGATTGAGTTCTATCAACAAGCCTTACCGATTTTTCGGGCAGTGGGCGATCTCAATGGGGAAGCTAAGACGCTGGGGAATCTAGGTGAAGCCCATCGTTCTTTGTCGCAATACAACCAAGCGATCGAGTACCATCAACAAGCGTTACCGATCTTTCGAGCCGTGCAGGATCGCAATGGAGAAGCTTTGGCGCTGATGAATCTAGGGATTGCCTACGGTTCCCTATCGCAGCACACCAAAGAAATCGAGTACTATCAACAGGCATTGCCGATTTTTCGAGCCGTGAAGGATCGCGCTGGGGAAGGCAAACTCCTGAACAACATGGGTGTTCTTTTAAAAGAACAGAAGCAACCAGAGTTGGCGATCGCGTTTTACAAGCAATCGGTCAACGTGCGAGAAACCATTCGTAAAGACCTACGTAAACTCTCCCCCGATCTGCAAGCGTCTTACACTGAATCAGTGGCATCCTCATACCGCAGCTTAGCCGATTTGTTACTGCAACAAAACCGGGTGATGGAAGCGATGCAGGTGCTGGATTTGCTGAAGGTGCAGGAACTTCAGGATTATTTGAAGGACATCAAAGGCAATCAGTTAACGGCGCAAGGGGTGTCACTGTTGCCGCAGGAACGGGAGATTGTGCAGGCGTTCGATCAGAATCCGGCGATCAATAAAACGATTTCTAATCCAGCAGTCACAGCATTGGTAGGGCAACTGCAACAAACGGCGGCGGCGCAAAATCTGACGTTGCCAGCTTACAAAGATTTGCAAGCCCGGATTCAAAAGCTGGGTAAAAATATTGCCCTGTTTTATCCGCTGGTTCTGGACGATCGCCTAGAACTGGTGCTGTTTATTCCCGATCGCCCACCCATTCGCAAAACGGTCAACGTCAAACGCACAGAGTTTGAACGCGAAATTGGGGAATTTCGGAAATTGCTTCCTGACATCAGCGCCTTGCCCAAAATTCGTCAATCTGCCCAACAGCTTTATACCTGGCTCGTGCAGCCAATTGACGCAGAACTGAAAGCCGCCAAGGTGCAAACGATCGTCTATGCGCCCGATGGACAAATGCGCTATGTGCCCTTAGCCGCGCTGCATGATGGCACCCAGTGGTTGACCGAACGCTACCAGATCAACTACCTGACGGCACTGGCTTTGACTCCGATCGATGCGCCCGATGCGCGATCGCCCACTGCCCTCACCGGAGCATTAACCCAAGAGCGAACGATTACTGTGGCTGGAGCCACCTATTCTTTTAGCCCACTCAGTTACACGCAAGCGGAAGTGAACCAAATCGCTAAAATGATTCCCAATACCAAAGCGCTGATTGACCAACCGTTCAACCGCAAGAATCTATTGGCACAAATGCCGCAAGCTGCGATCGTGCATTTGGCAACTCACGCAAAGTTTGGCGGCACTCCAGAAGAGTCGTTCATTGTGTTGGGGGATGGCGATGTCGTGACGTTACGAGAAATTGAAGCTTGGAAACTGCCGAATGTGTCGCTGTTTGTGCTGAGTGCCTGCGAAACAGGGCTGGGCGGCAAGTTGGGCAATGGACTAGAGATTTTGGGGTTTGGCTATCAGATGCAGCGGACGGGATCACGGGCGGCGATCGCGTCTCTTTGGGCAGTTAGAGATGACAGCACATCCGAATTGATGAGTGAGTTTTACGCGGCATTGCAAAAGGGCAATTCCAAGGCAGAAGCGCTGCGGCAGGCGCAAATTGAGTTGATCAATAGCAGCTATCGGCATCCGCTCTATTGGGCACCGTTTATCCTAATTGGCAACGGGCTGTAAGGGGGCGATCGCCTTATCAACTTCCCCTTGATGTGTCCTTTAGCTCATAAATATTCCAAAGAGAACCTCGACGGTCAAGGCTAGTGTATTGAATGCCTTGAATATGGTTTCGGATCGCTGCCATGCTGACGGTGTTCACTAGAAAGATTTGGGGCAATTGTTCTTGTACAATTTGCTGAAATTGACCATAAATCTCTCTACGTTTTGCCAAATCAAACTCTCTTGCTCCAGCGATAAATAATTTATCAATGTCCTTTTCCCAATCTGAGACGATCCAGCCTTTAATCGGTGGTTGTCCCGGCAATGGTCCTTGATTGAAACTATGTAATCCACCAGTGCTGACCCAAACATTACTGCCATCATTGGGTTCTATGCCACCAGTAAAGCCGAGTAGATAGCAATCCCAGGTCCGTGCGGTAGAAATTTGCTCAACCAAGGTCGAAAAATTTATAGGATTCAGGTCTACTTGAATACCAATTTTGGTAAGGTCTTGTTTAATTTGGGCTGCCATACCGACCCGAATTTTGTTTTCAGCATTGGTAATCAAAGTGAACCGAACCCGATTTCCTTTGTCATCCAATAATTGCCCATCAGGTTTATATCGAAAACCAGCATTTTGTAATAGCTCTTTGGCTTTCTGAGGATTATAGTCGTAAGTTTTCAGTCCCTCTTTAGCACTTAAATAAAATGGACTTTGTACCGAAATGGGAGAGTTCTGAGGTTGTCCAATGCCATAAAAAATGTTGTTAATCATTTGGTTGCGGTTGATGGCATAGGCAACAGCTTGTCGAAATGACTGATTATTGAACCAGCGCGATTTAATCGGATCAACAAGCGGTTCACCCCGACTATTTTTTGCCTGGTTAAGATTGAAGGAGATAAAGTTGGTTCCAGAAGCAGGACCAGCATTATAAATAGTGAAGTCGCCACGTTCCTGTTGCCGCTTGACGAGTGAAAAGTTGTCAGCACCTAGACCGAGTGCATCTAATCCGCCTGATCGAAATTGCAACAGTTGGGTATCCGTGCTTTCTACGAACCGCCAAATAATGCGATCGATATAGGGAAGTTGGCTGCCCTGAGCATCTTTTCGCCAGTAGTAAGGGTTGCGACGAAAGACCATACGCTGATTAACGGCATAATTATCAATCACATAGGGACCATTAACCACAAGTTTTGTCGGGTCGGTGTCAGTGCCCCAAGTAGAAAGAAACTTAGGATTACCACTGGAATCTTTGGTGGTAATAGTGTCTCTCAAGATATGTGCTGGAAATGTAGGGGTTCCCACAAGAGAACTGAGAAATGGTGAAAAGGGTTCAGGAAGCGTAAATTCAATGCGGCGATCGTCTAGCTTTCGCACTTTCGGTAATCCACGTTTTTCGCCAATTCGCAAGCCATCTCGAAAATCGGTCGGAATTTTTTCGTTAAGAAATACTCCGTTATAGGAAAAATCAACATCTTCAGCAGTTAACGGTTTTCCATCCGACCATTTCAAACCTTCTCGAAGAGTGAAAATATAGGTTTTCTTATCTTCAGAAAGCGTCCAAGATTCTGCTAATTCTGGCTCAATTTTTCCAGTTACTCCATTTTGATCAACCAAAAAATCGCCAGTAAAGATAGAAATATCAGGCCATTCTTGGCTAAGAGCCAAGTTGAAGGTTTTTGGATCTCCAAGAGTACTGGTGATGTACTGGGAAACTTGGGCTGCTTCGGTTCTAAAGATTGCTTGACTACAGGCATTGAGGGCGATCGCACAGACCAATCCAAGCGCCATCAAAACCCATCGATTTAAATTTGGGATGCGGATATTCATCATTTATAGGCTTCCAATAAAACCACGGCATAGGCAGCGATGCCTTCCTCTCGCCCAGTTGCATCAAGCGTTTCATTGGTGGTCGCTTTAATGCCAACTTGATCGGGTTTGAGTTTAAGCACACTAGAGAGGCGATCGCGCATTTTTTCAATGTGAGGCTTCAGTTTGGGGCGCTCTGCCACGATCACCGAGTCGATGTTGCCAATTTGCCAGCCGCGATCGTGAATCAGTTGATCCACCTGCTCCAACAACTGTAAGCTATCTGCTCCTTTCCATTGGGGATCAGTGGGCGGAAAGTAATGACCAATATCGCCCAAGCTTAGCGCTCCTAACATGGCATCCATAATGGCATGGGTGAGAACATCGGCATCGCTATGTCCCAGTAATCCTAGGGAATGTTCTAGTTTTACGCCACCTAAAATTAGGGCGCGATCGGGCACTAATCGATGAATGTCGTACCCATTTCCAATCCGAATTGAAGCCATTACACCTAACTTTTAGCAATTAGCAAACAAGTCTGATTATAGGAGACAGGATCACAAATCAGGGATTTAGGAGAACGACAATAGGGGGTCAAGAATATTTCAAGTAGATGCTCAAGCAAAAAGCCCTTTAGCTGACGGGGCTAAAAGGCTGATGAAAATATTCAAATGCCGCGGTAGGAAGAGGTAATCAGCTTCTAACTGGTTACGCCTGCCGAGAGTAATACTCAACGACTAACAGTTCATTAATTTGTAACGCGATCCATTCACGCTCAATAATACTGTTAACCTTACCTTGCATTTTGGCTTTATCGAATTCCAAATGGCTAGGCAAGTTTGCCAATCCAGGATAAAGCAAGTTCGTTTCAACCATTTTGCGGGAGCGTTCATTGTCTCTCACGCCGATCGCTTCACCTGCACGGCACTGATAGCTAGCAATATCTACCACACGCCCATTCACGGTGATATGCCCATGATTGACTAATTGACGGGCTGCGGGAATGGTGGGAGCCATACCCAACCGAAATACCGTGTTGTCTAAACGCATTTCTAGCAGTTGTAGCAGCGCTTCCCCTGTGGAACCGGATGCACGACGTGCCTTACGAACATAACGAAGCAATTGGCGTTCGCTCAACCCATAGTTAAAACGAAGCTTTTGCTTTTCCTCCAAACGCACTGCATATTCAGAACGCTTTTTGCGTGCCTGACCATGTTGACCAGGTGGATATGCCCGTCGGGGTGCTTTGCGCGTTAAACCAGGTAGGTCTCCTAGGCGGCGCACAATTCGGAGGCGCGGACCTCTATATCGCGACATGTATCTTCCTCTGAAAATCGAAAACTAGACAAGACTTCTTATCATAAGCGATTGAGAAACAGGATGGAAGCCCTTGAGCAATTTTCTTGATTGATTAGAAGATTCTTTTAGAATAGAGGCATGAAACAAGTTTTAATTAGGGCTATTCGCGGGTATCAGATCGGAATTTCGCCGTTGCTGCCTGCGACCTGTCGCTTTCAACCCACCTGCTCTGAGTATGCGATCGCCGCGATCGCCAACCATGGCGCACTCAAGGGAGGCTGGTTAACAACTCGGCGGATCTGTCGCTGTCATCCGTTTCATCCCGGTGGCTATGATCCCGTTCCACCCGTTGCCGCCGCCTCTAAACCGCAGACTCAGCTAGATAATGAGCAATGAAGCCTCACTACTCCATTCCCATTACAGACTGTGGCGAATTGTTGGTGCCCATTCCTTTAGAGCAATTTGCTTGGGTTTCTCCTCACCCCTATCTGGCGTTAGGTGCCCCCTATGGAGATAGGTCGCCGTTTTTTGTGCGCCAAACAGTGTTAGAGCGGTTATTTCAAGCACAAGCTGCGTTACAAAAACAACAATCTGGGTGGCGGCTGCAAATTTTTGATGCCTATCGACCGCTCAGTGTGCAGCAGTTTATGGTGGATTACACATTCAAAATCGTGGTGGCAGAAGCCGGATTGGATGCCGCGACGATGACGGAGGCTGAGCGCCAGAGAGTTTTGGAGCAGGTCTATGAATTTTGGGCACCCCCGCTGGTTGATCCCGCGACTCCGCCACCCCACAGCACGGGAGCCGCGATCGACCTGACGCTGGTTGATGAAACAGGCACTCCGGTTGAAATGGGATCTGACATTGATGAATTGTCACCTCGGTCTTATCCAAATTACTTTGCTAAAAGTATTGCAAGAGATGAGCAACGTTATCATGCTCACCGACAGTTGCTCTGTCAAAGTATGGAGGCGGCTGGATTTTTGCGCCATCCAAAAGAATGGTGGCACTTTTCCTTTGGGGATCAGCTATGGGCTTGGTTATATCAACAATCAGGGGTGGAGGGAGCCGCGATCGCCCAGTATGGACGTGTCTAAATGGACGTGTTAAAAAAATCGCTAAATCTAGTTAGATCTATCTAAAGAACAGGAGCAAAATCAGTCTTGCAGCCGATGGATTGATCGATTTAACTCAATATGCTGTAATACATTGAACAAATTCGACTTACGGAGTATATGAAATGAATCTATTATTAGCAGTGGCAACCAGTGCTGGTGAACGTTTTCCGACAGCGTTTACGGCAGTCTATGTTGTTGGATTTATAGCGGCTGTCACGATTGGTTCAGTTGCTTGGTATAACGCAAAACGACCCGTCGGCTGGGAAAGTAAAGCACGTCCCGACGTGGTTCCTGAAGTAAAAGATACTGAGAATCCAGGGGTTTAAATCGTTGAACTTGTAACCATTAAACAAACGGGCGGGGATCGGAGTACTCTTTCCAGACTCATTCCAGTTTGGAGATCCAGCGCTGATATAGGCTGCGAATTGCTGTGATTACAGTATTGCTTGACTGATCTCCGCTGTCACTATTAGGATCAAGCGATTGCAATTCTGTGAGCAATTTGGCTTCTTCAATTTCAACAGTGCCATCGCTGTAGATCAAACCACTAACGGCTTCAATAAGCTGTTGGCACTCTTCAGAAGTAGGGCGATCGCCTAAGTATTGCTGAACCCATTCGTAACATTCGCTGGGTTTAACTGGAGTGAATTCGTGTAGTAGAGGTTGAATTTCAGCTTCGTTAGCCACTCCTTTTTCTTGGGCAATGCGGCTGAGATATTCTCGTTCTTCAGGCTGGATCTGTCCATCAATCCAGGCAGTCCCAATCAAAATTTTGACTAAATTTATCACATTTTTATCAGTCATACTTTTTGTCTCTGCGAACTGTGTTTACGATACGCCAATAGGAACGTATCTAAGCGTAATGTCAGACCATTTGTCACATTTTTTGTTCAAAACTAGAACATTATCGAGCAAGTTGTGCGACAAAAAAGCCATCCATGGAGTGTTGATGGGGCAAAACTTTTATCCATCCTGCTGAAGTCGTAAATTTAGACGCGGGAAGATCAATCATCGATCGCACTTTCCAATCTGGATGAGTGGTGAGAAAGTGTTGAATTTGATGTTCATTTTCCGCTGGGTGCAAGGTGCAGGTGGCATAGACTAAGATGCCGTCCGGTTTAATCCATGTTGCAGCTTGATTCAATAGCTCAGCTTGTAAGGTGGCTAACTCTTGGACGGTTGTGGGAGATTGCCGCCAGCGAGCATCAGCATGACGATGTAGCGTGCCTAAGCCAGAACAGGGCGCATCAATTAATACTCGATCGGCTTGAGTTGTCTGCGTCAGTGTACGACTATCGGCGGTGGCAATTTGAATCGATCGTAGTCCTAAGCGATCGCAGTTTTGCTGCACTTTTTTTAAGCGGGACGGAGTTTTGTCGTAGGCATAAACAATCCCGCGATCGCCCATTAATTCTGCTAGGTGAGTTGCCTTTCCACCAGGAGCAGCACAGGCATCAATTACCGTCTCGCCCGGTTGGGGATTGACACAGTGACTCACGAGTTGAGCGCTCCAATCCTGCACCATCCACCAGCCTTCCTCAAAACCGGGCAAGTTGCGAATGGCTCCCGCATGATTAACCAATCGGAGTGCTTGCGGCAAAACGGGCGATCGCTCGACCCATACTCCCGCTGCCTGCATTGCTGCTTCTACCTGTTCAACGGATGTTCTTAAAATATTGACCCGCAAATCAATACGCGGCGCTAGATTCATCCAGTTACAGAGTTTTTCTGTATCTTCTAGCCCAAATTGCGATTGCCATACTTCCACAATCCAGTCGGGGTAGCTGTGGAGAGTGGCTAAGTGCTGAATGGGATCAGTGGGAAGCTGCAGTGGGTCAGATGTTGATAGCCGAATATACTGCCGCAGTATGCCATTCACCACACCTGCTAGTCCAGTGAACCCGTTATTTTTTGCTAGGTCTACTGTCGTGTTGACGGCGGCGGAAGGGGGAACTTGGGTGAGATAGCGAAGTTGATAAAGCCCCAAATGAAGAATTAAGCGTAAATTAGGCGGCTGGCGATCGCTGGGCTTTTTCCCTAGTTGATCAATCAGCGCATCCAAAGTTCGCTGCCGCCGAACGCTTCCATACACCAGTTCTGTAGTTAACCGTTTATCCAGGTCACTCAAATCTTGGTGCAAGGTTTTCGCTAGCACATTATCAGCAAAACCACCCTGGGCGATCGCTTGGAGTGCCTGAAATGCTTGTTGTCTCGGATCTTGAGCCACTAGCGAGGGGGGCGACGACGTTGGAGAAACTCAGGAATATCTAACCCCGGCATCGGCGGTTTTGTTTTGGGTTCAGGAACGGCAGCGGGTGGAACCGCAGATGAACTCATCGGGCGTTTCAGTGCCGAAGGTTTGGCAGTCTGGGTCTGGCGGACTGGAGGTTCTCCAGTGAACCCAGTGGCAATCACCGTAATCCGCAGTTCTCCTTGAAGTCGTTCATCAATCACAGCGCCAAAAATAATGTTGGCATTGGGATCAACCACTTCATAAATGATTTCAGCCGCTGCATTAACTTCGTGCAGTGTCAAATCAGTGCCACCTGTGATGTTAAAGACGACTCCACGGGCACCGTCAATGGAAGACTCTAGCAAGGGTGAGGAGATCGAAGCCATTGCTGCTTCTCGTGCCCTAGATTTACCAGTGCCCACGCCAATTCCCATTAATGCAGATCCGGCATCTGCCATTACTGCTCTCACATCAGCAAAGTCAACGTTGACCAATCCAGGAATAGTGATGATGTCTGAAATTCCCTGAACCCCTTGTCGCAGAATATCATCCGCAGTGCGAAACGCCTCTTGTACAGGAGTTTGCTCAGAAATAACGGTCAAAAGTTTATCGTTTGGAATGATAATCAAGGTATCTACTCGGCTTTGGAGAGCCGCAATTCCTTCTTCTGCCTGACTGGTGCGACGGCGACCTTCAAAGGTAAAAGGGCGGGTAACTACACCGACGGTTAAGGCTCCTAGTTCTTTAGCAATTTCTGCGACGACGGGGGCTGCACCGGTTCCAGTACCGCCGCCCATCCCAGCGGTAATAAATACTAAGTCAGAATTTTCCAGGGCGGCGGCTATTTCATCTCGCGATTCTTCGGCTGCTTTTTGCCCAATGGCTGGGTTTCCGCCTGCGCCCAATCCTCTGGTGAGTTTTTGCCCGACCTGCAAACATTTTGAAGCCGACGATTGCACTAGCGCTTGGGAATCCGTGTTAATCGTCCAAAATTCAACTCCGACAACCTCACTGGCAATCATCCGATTGACCGCATTGCCGCCGCCGCCGCCGACTCCAATCACTTTAATCTTTGCCACGCTACCAGGCACAATGTCGTTACTCCTATGATCGTCTCTGGACAACCCTTTTGCATCATTAGATTGGTTCATATGATTACCGAAGTCGGTGAATGGGCTTGAAGGAGCGATCGCCCGTAAAAAGTTGGGCTGTCCTTCAGGAGTAGTGTTTCCGTGGGCATTTTCTAAGCCGTTGTTAAGTGTCATTGGAAATAGGAGGCAATTTAACAAAAAATTTAGATGAGATTGAGTGAATTACATGTAAAAAATCTTTTAGATCTGAATGACTTTGATCAACTATAGAGGAACTTGTTTGAAAAACCAATCTTGTTAAGGAGCTTATGATAGCGTGAAATGTCTACGTTGCTTCAGTTCATTAAATCGCTAAGCGAACTAGTTGTGATCATTTTCTTGACTTAAATTAAGGGTTATCTGGCTTAACAGAACCTTTTGATTCAGAGGTTTGAATAAACGGTGAGTTTGGGTTTCTTAAGTCAATATAGGCAACTTGATTCAGACTAACTTGGCTCGAAAGTTTACGCATTCGGTCGAGGGTTTTAATTTGTTCAGGAAACTGCATTCCATAGGGACCTAGATGGATCGTTCCTAGTTCAGTTCTTAGAACTAAATTAGCTGGATTTTGAAAGTCAATTTCAGTGATTTTAATTGGACTGCGACTAATTTCCCGATAGAGCGAAGACCAGTTACGGCGATAGTACTCTGGGTTTCCAATGACTTTAAGGCTTGGCAGCTTAATGGACTGTTGGATGGACGTATAGTTTTCTAGAGGCAGCCGCATTCCATTCTCGTCTAACAATCCAATTTTGGCGGCAGTTTCTTTGCTTTTGATGGAATTTTGCGACAGCAATTGGATATCGCTTGAGCTAGTCAGAACGATCGCAACAGGATAGCGTTCTACTACTCGAAGGGTCAAGCTGGGTGGAAAGAGTTGTCGATTCACTACTACATCGGCAATCGGGGCTTTTGTCTTTAGCTCTTTTGCGATCGCTTCGGGTTTCAACTGCAATATAGACTGGGGATAGCGAATGGGAACGAGCGATCGCAGGGTAGGTGATGGAATCAATCGATTGCCTTCTACCTTAATTTGTTCAGGCTTGCGAATTAACCAAATCGGTAGCGTTGTTACCCAAACTAAGCTCCCTGCCAATGCTGCGACCGTCAATCCGCGCCATGTTGTCTGAAATAAACGAACGCGACGTTGACGACGTAGCCGTTGCCGCCGTTGGATCAAATCTACTTGTGAGGGAGAAGTAAAATTTCCAGCCATCCAACTTAATTACCTAGCGCTACTTGGAGGAACTAGCCTCTCAAGATAGCCGAATTTTGCCAATCTATAAACAAACTTACGACAGAACAAACCTACGACAGGTTTAGATTCTCGAACGCTACTTTGGATTCTCTGATGCTAAAGAGTATCTCAAATGTGTAAACAAGACTAAATTAAGAACCGTTACGGAATTGCGATCGCTTCTCAGAATTTCTTTCATCCCGCTAACTCTTGTAGTTGATTTGCCACCCGTTCTCCAAACTCAGGATCAGTGTTAGCCAATCCTAATAGTTGCAAATATTCTTGCCGAGTTAAGCCTGCTGTTTCAATGATTGCCAAGGCTTCGGCTTCAATCTCCTGCTCTAGACGGTGTGATTCTGCGCTGTCCTCTATACTTTGCAAGTCTCCTTCACGGCGCTCTATCAATTTGACGACTTGAAGACAGGCTCGAACAAATTGGTTCACTTTTTCGGAAGGAATATTGCCAGGATCAAGATTAGGACGAGTGATTGGCGGTTGCTCAAGGAAGGGATCAGGTAACTGAGGAAGAGCGGCTGCAAATCCATTAGAACTGAAGAATATGCCACTAGCGATCGCCCACAGCACGACATAGAAAATTGTTTTCAGCGATCGGCGAACAGCTTGCCACATGGGAGATCAACTAGGTAGAAGGTGCAAGATGCGAAGTTTAAGATAAAACAGACTTTGGGTCAGGTTAAAACGGCGGTTGTTTGAGGAGTGGCTGCCTCGATTAGTTGGGGGCGTAGCACCAAATAAATCACGGCTCCCAATAATGGAATGACTGCGATCGCCCAGAAAATACGGGAATCAGTTAAGCCACGCCGTGCCATATCGTCGCCTAGCAGGGCGGGAAACAGCAGACACAGCAAACAAAAATCTAGACTCATAACATGGATAAAGCGGCTCGTTTGCCACTGAGCTACAAAGTCCTGCCAGTCCCCTTGAGAAATGCCATAGGTGACTAAGCTAATGGCGGCGATCGCCACTCCTACTCCCAAAATGCGGGAATCAAGCAGCTTAATCAACCAGGTTTTTTTGCCCTCAAACGATGGGTTAGGCTGACGCAACGCCAAATAGGGCAACAGAGCAAAAGCACCCACCGCAAAAGATGCAGTTGAAAATGCCCAAGCGGGGAGCCGCTGCCCTCGTCCGTCGGCATAGAGAAGGCAGGCATACATTACAGGCAGCACACCCATAATGTTAAACAGCGCCACAATCAAGGGATTGATCCCCTCGACTTGTGCGGTCGAGAGACGCTTAATTAAATCCAAAGTATCGGGTTGATCGGGTGGAGCAAATCCAAAGGCATAGATCACAAATCCAAGCCACAGCAATCCCAGGGCAATTTTTCTAAAAATAGGCTGATTCATGAGAGGAGAGAAATCTTTAGAGCAATAGAAAAATTGAGTTGATACTAAAAAATTAGCATGATGTTTTTAGTGTAGAAGTTTTGGGAAGTTCTATGAATGACTCAGGGGCGATCAATCAATTTGGGGTAGTGTTGGTGACGATCGCGGCTCAAGAGGAAGCGATCGCGATCGCTCAAGCATTAGTGAAATTAAAGCTGGCTGCCTGCGTCAGCATCTTGCCAATTCAATCCATTTACACCTGGCAAGGCACCCTTCACCAAGAAAACGAATGGCAGCTTCTCATCAAATCTGACTTATCCAAATTTATAGAACTAGAAACTAAAATTCGCGAACTTCATTCCTACGAAGTACCCGAAATCATCGCCTTACCTATCATTGCAGGTTCCCAGCCTTACCTACAGTGGATCGAGCAAAGCCTAGCAAAAGACAATCTTGCGTAGGGTCTGTTGAGTGCAACAAAACGTGCCATAAATTACAGCGCTATGACAAGACAATTAAGATGCAGATAGGAAAGGAAGAAAGGGTCTGATATCATGCTGTTTATGCTTTAACTTACCTAGATCCCGTAGTGCAAAGTTCTCATTCCCCAAATTTAGACACAGCTATGTCACCCTCAAGCGATCCTGCCTTATGGACGCGCCTCCTGCAACAACTCCTCGATCGCCAATCTCTTTCGCCCGATCAAGCCTCCCACCTTATGCAAGGCTGGCTCGCTGAAACAGTTCCACCAGAACTATCTGGGGCAATTTTAGCAGCCATTCAAATGAAAGGAGTTTCAGCAACAGAACTCGCAGGCATGGCGCAGGTTTTGCAACAGCAATCTTCCTCGCTGCCTGTTCTCAACTTCTCCCTACCCACTCCTCTAATTGACACCTGCGGCACCGGTGGAGATGGAGCAGGTACGTTCAACATCTCGACGGCAGTGGCGTTTGTGGCAGCAGCAGCAGGTATTGCCGTGGCAAAGCATGGGAATCGCTCCGCATCCAGTCAGGTCGGTTCCGCAGACGTGCTGGAAGCGTTGGGCATTCCCCTCGGTGCTCCTGCCGAAAAAATTCAGATGGCAGTGCAGGAAGTGGGAATTACCTTCTTGTTTGCGCCAGGCTGGCATCCCGCATTAAAAGGAGTAGCACCCCTGCGGCGATCGCTCGGTGTGCGAACGGTATTCAATCTATTGGGACCGTTGGTTAATCCCATGCGTCCCACCGGGCAGGTCATTGGGGTATTTGATCCCGCCCTACTGGAAACGATCGCACAAGCGCTACTGCAATTGGGCACCCAACGGGCGATCGTTCTGCATGGACGGGAGCGCTTAGATGAAGCAGGTTTAGGCGATGCCACCGATCTAGCTCTACTGGCTGATGGGCAAGTGAGTTTAGCCGTGATCAATCCAGCCGAACTGGGGTTAGAAAAAGCACCCTTAAGCGCGATCGCAGGAGGCAACGTGCAGCAAAATGCAGATATCCTCAAAGCCGTTTTGCAAGGAAAAGGCACCCAAGCTCAGCAAGATGTAGTAGCCCTCAACGCTGCCCTTGCCCTGCAAGTCGGAGAAGCCCTTACTGGCTCAAACAACCCTTACGCTGAGGGCATTATTCGCGCCCAAACAATTCTACAAAGCGGCTCCGCTTGGGACAAATTACAACAGTTGGTCAATTTTTTGAAATAGTTTTGAAACAAAAAACAAGGGACACAGTTGGTATCCCTTGTTTTTAAGCGCATGGTATTAGCAATCTAGGATTAGCAATCTAGGAGCCTCTCTCTAGCGCGGTTTCAATTTGCTTAAACTCCTGCTCCAGTCGATCTTTCATCTTTTGTGGTACAGGGCGATTTGGATAAGAACTATAGTGTCCTGCCAGAGAGTTTAAGGCAGTCCGCATAGTGGTAAAAGAGGGCAGTTTAGCTAATGACGCATCCCGGCGATAGCGTGAGGAAAAGTCGTTAATTAGCTGCTTTGTTTGAGTTTGAGAAGCAATTCTTTCTGGAGAATCTGCGGGTAGTTGAAGCGTCTCTCTCAAACTGTTAACCAAAGATACGGTATCTTGGCGATAATCTCCCGATAGAGTAGAGCCAGCGATCGCGGCTGAGCTACTCCCAAAACTAACGCAAAGAACCAGCACAAAAGCAAGTAGGCGAGACCAGTAGCGCTTCATATACATCCAGTGGATATTAAAACAACGTCTAAACTCTTCCCTATTTGCAAGGGGATTCAGAGTCTCTCTTTATCCTAACTTGATATGGGCAATCCATGACTAACAGTGATTGAAATCCTACAGGACAGCCCATTTAGACTACATTGCTCACCGAAAAGTGAACAAATTTGCGAGTTGCTCAGAATTTCTAGAGAGTTTTTAGGAAATTTGGCTGGAATGGAATTGCTTAACCAAAACGACCACTGACGTATTCTTGAGTCGCTTTTTTCTTAGGACTCTGGAAGATTGCTTCGGTGCGATCGTACTCTTCGATAAATCCAGTTCGTTGCCCTTTTTCGTTTGCTTGGACGTTAAAAAAGGCAGTGTAATCAGAAGCGCGAGATGCTTGCTGCATATTGTGAGTGACGATGACCAGCGTGTACCGTTCTTTCAACTCCTGCATCAGATCTTCAACTTTTAGGGTGGAAATCGGATCGAGAGCCGCGCAAGGTTCATCCATCAGAATCACTTCCGGTTGAACCGCGATCGCCCGTGCAATACAAAGCCGCTGTTGCTGTCCACCAGAGATGTCAGTTCCCATCGCTTTGAGTTTGTCCTTCACATCATCCCAAAGTGCTGCCCCTTTGAGCGATCGCTCAACCAATTCATCCATGTCACCCTTGTACCCTAATAGGCGCGGACCAAAAGCGATATTGTCATAGATTGTTTTTGGGAACGGATTAGGTTTCTGAAACACCATCCCAATCTGCCGCCGCACTTCAACCGCATCAATATTTGGGGCATAAAGATCCTGACCGTGATATAAAATCTTGCCATCTATGCGAAATGACTTAATCAAGTCATTCAGTCGGTTAAAACAGCGAAGTACCGTACTCTTGCCGCAACCTGAAGGACCAATGAAGGCAGTAATTGCATTTTTGGGGACATTAAGATTAATGTCTCGTACCGCTAGAAAGTCTCCATAATACATGTTGACGTTTTCGGTGCGGAAGACGTTATCCGTTTGAACGCTGTTCTGAAGATCGGGAGTCATAAGTCAGTGTCGGTAAGTGAAGTCAGTCAGTGAAAAATGGTTGGAATACTGAATAAGTTGAGCTATTGAAGAATTTAATTTGGGAAAATCCTTTAAGCGATCGCTACCGTTTGCGAGTGACCCAACGAGCCAACAAGTTCGCGATCAACACCAGCGCTACTAGAACTAAGGCAGCAGACCAGGCAAGCTCTTGCCAGTTTGCGAAGGGTGTAATTGCAAAGTTGTAAACCAGCACGGACAACGTAGCCGTGGGTCGCCAAGGATCAAGGTTCCAAAAGTTGCTAAACAAAGCGGTAAAGATGACGGGCGCAGTTTCTCCAGCCGCACGAGCCACTGCAAGAATGATCCCAGTGAGAATGGCTGGAACTGCCGCTGGCAAAAGCACCCGTAAAACCGTTTGGTAACTCGATGCCCCTAAACCCACCGAAGCCTGACGAATATCATTGGGAACCGACTCAAACGCCTCTGTGGAAGTTCTCACAATCGTCGGCAGCATTAAAATTGCCAAGGCAAAACCGGCTGCCATGGCTGAGTAAGAGCGAGTAGTGATCACGATTAAACCATAGGCAAAAACTCCCATGACAATCGAGGGAACTCCACTCAAAACATTGGTCATAAAGTTGATCAGGTTGGCGAGTTTGGTATCTCGCGCAAACTCAGAAAGGTAGATAGACGCTAAAATCCCAAACGGAATGCTAATCAGCGAGGCAATGCCAACCGTCATAAAGGTTCCCAAGATTGCATTCCCAAAGCCACCTGAATAGAACTGAGGGGAATCACGGGGGAAAGGCGGCGGCGGCAACTGAGTAAATAACTGAGGACCTAATCGAACTGCGCCTTTGGTGATTACATAGTACAAAAGCGCTATCAATGGGATCAGCGCCAGCAGCGCACAAGCAAACACGAGACCCGTCATGATGTTGGAAAAAATCGTTTTAGAGGATACGGTACGCTCTAAGCTTCTGCCTTGGGCTAGGGATGCCGGGAACTCTGGGCTGGTCATACTACTAACTTCTCACAAATTTTTAACTTCAGTCCCGTTGGAGCATGAGATGCAAGGATAATCAGTCGCTTGCGATCGCCCATTTTGCTACAGCTTCTTCAATTCAACTTTTCTCACCAAAATCTCAGCAAAAATATTGACCACCAGGGTTAGCCCAAACAAGATCAAAGCGGCATACATCAATGATGCCACTTGTAGACCAGAGGCTTCAGCAAACTGGTTTGCCAATAGCGCTGAAATCGTTGATCCCTGAGCAAACAGAGAGGGAGACGGTCGGTTCGCATTGCCAATCAACATCGTCACTGCCATCGTTTCGCCCATCGCCCGACCCAACGCCAGCATCACGCCCCCAATGATTCCAGAGATGGCAGTGGGGACGATAACCTGAATGAGCGTTTCCCAACGGGTTGCCCCCAGACCATAGGACGCTTGACGAAGTTCAGGAGCAACTCCCACCAGAGCATCTCTAGAAATGGCGGCAATAATCGGTAGAATCATAATCGCCAGAATGATCGATGCAATATAGATGCCTCGTCCTGTTGGGGGCGTACTGAATAGGGGAATCCAGCCGAAGGTTTGGTGAATCCAGGTCATGGGAGCTTGGAGGAAAGGAGCGAGGACGAAAATTCCCCACAATCCATAAATCACGCTGGGAATGGCTGCCAGTAGTTCCACCATAAACACGAGCGGCTGTTGGATTTTGGGCGGCAGAAAATCTTCACTTAAGATAATGGCAACGCCGACCCCTACGGGAACTGCAATTAGTAATGCAATAAAGGCAGTCACTAAGGTGCCATAGATTTGAGTCCAGGCTCCATAGATGTCTTCTACAGGGTTCCAGCGAACGCCTGTCACAAAGTCGATGATGCCAAATTTTTGAATTGCCGGGAGCGCATCCCTACCCACTTGGAGCGCGATCGCTAATAGGGTCACCCCAATACCAACGGCAAAAATTGTAGTCAGCCATTTAAAGCCACTGTCCACCTTGCGCGATAGCTGAGTGCGCTCGTAGGACATACCTGGGTTGTTATCTGCTGCTGGAGCCATAATCTTAAAACTACAACGCTGGGAAAATTACTTGGATTTATAAAGCATCATCTGACTCAGATATGAATTGATCGTGATCAATTCTTTTGTTGCTTCAGCCACTCCAAGCGTATCTCTTAAGAGTGGCTGAAGCCGCGAATTATTTCTCCTCAATGGTGTCAAGTTTGGCGTTGATATCCGCCACAAGCGCATCGGGCAAGGGAATAAAACCTAGCTCGGTTGCCGCTGCTTTACCATCTTTTAATGCCCATTTGAACAAATCTTTGAGGGTTGACCCTTTGGGCGCAGGATAGTTTCCGTACAGAAGCGCATAGGTTAAGCTCACAATTGGATAAGCGCCTTTTCCGGCTGGATCGGGCACAGAAATCACAAATTGCTCATTGGGCTTTTCGCCGTCTAAAGCTTTAGCGGCTGCTTCTGGCGTAGGAGTCACAAAATCGCCTGCTTTGTTCTGCAAAGCTGCCATATCCAACTGATTTTCCCTAGCATAGGTAAACTCGACATACCCGATCGCGCCAGGAGCTTGCTTAATCTGAGCCGTCACACCTTCATTTCCCTTTGCACCTTGACCCGTGGGCCACTCAATCGATTTGCCTGCGCCAGGTTTCCAGCCAGGGCAAGCTTGAGCCAAGTGGTTGGTGAAGATTGCAGTCGTCCCACTGCCATCTGAGCGAAAGACAAACGTAATCGGAGTGCTAGGGAGTTGAGCGCCAGCATTGTCTTTAGCAATTTTGGGGTCATTCCAGGTTTTGATCGAACCATCCGCAATCCCACAGTAAGTTGCGCGAGAAAGCTTGAGATCTTTAATGCCCTCAAGATTATAGGCAAATACAACAAAAAGACCCGTGGTCGGAATTTGGATCAAAGTTCCCCGATCTTTAGGAAACTTGGCGGCATCTGCACCTTTAATCGGATCATCCGTTGCGCCAAAATCCACGGTTTGCGCTAGAAACTGGTTAACCCCTGCACCACTCCCAATGGATTGATAGCTAACTTGCACATTTGGCTTGACGGTACGGTACTCGGAAAACCAGCGCTGATAAAGCGAGTTGGGGGCTGAAGCTCCCGCGCCACTAATCGAAATCGTACCGCCACCTCCCGTTCCGCCACCCGTTGCAGGGCTGCTGCCAATCGGGGCATTGGGGGGGGCACTGGGGGCACAAGAAGCAAGACCTGCGGCTAGAGCGATCGCAGACGCAGAGAGAACCCAGCGACTTACCTTCACCAAGGAAACCATAACCTCATCATCCTCACGTTGTAACCCCATCACACTACAACCCTTGCGTAAAGGGAAGGTTAAGCCGCCTATCTTTATGGCTGATCACCCGGCAAATACAACTGATAGAACCCTAGATATAACCGTAAAGTTTAGGTGGGTTATCAAAAAAATGTGAATCAATAGTTTGATTGCTTTTTGTTAATAAAGTTAGGTCAAATGACTGCGATATCTGGATTGAAATACCTGATCGGTCAAAATGTAGTTCAAACCACATAAAGCCTGTGCATGAAGTGGATAGTATCGATTGCTATGCTTTTGGCACTGTTTCTGATTCGCTTCACCTCTACTTTCCCCTTCCTTTTCAAAGCAGACAACCACAGTGACTCACGGAATTAGTAATCAATTAACATTCACTATCAACGGTGAACTGGTTTGCCTCAAAAATGCCGACCCCACGCGCACCCTGCTGGAATACTTGCGCCAGAGCGATCGCATGGGCACCAAAGAAGGCTGTGGCGATGGCGATTGTGGAGCCTGCACCGTGGCGTTGATTGGCAAGGGGGCAGACGGCAAACCCCACTATCAAGCTGTTAATAGCTGCCTGATTCCCCTGGGCGCGATCGGCGATCGCGAAGTGATTACCGTGGAAGGGGTGGCAAACGGACAATTGCATCCTGTGCAAGCTGCCATGGTGCAACTGGGCGGTTCCCAATGTGGCTACTGCACTCCTGGCTTTATCATCAGTTTGTTTGCTGCTTATTACGATCGCGCCCTAGATGACCTGGCGATTGAAGGCAATCTCTGTCGCTGCACGGGCTATCTGCCGATTCGTCGTGCGGCTCAACAGGTGGCAGCACAGTCGAGTGAAATCAGCGATCCCTTTAGTCACGCCCTAGAACAAGCAGCGGTTGATTTATTGCCTGTCCACTATGGTAACGGCGATCGCCAGTTTCATCGCCCCGTTCAGCTTGCCGAGGTGTTCACCTTGCTGCAACAATACCCAGATGCGACTCTCGTTGCTGGTGCCACCGATTTAGGTCTGGAACTCAGTTGGCATCGGCAAAATTACTCCGTGATGATCTCATTAGAAGCGGTGACAGAACTCCAAACGCTGGAGCAAACAGCAGACTGGGTTGAAATTGGGGCTGCTGTGCCGTTGAGCCATATTGAAGCCAACTTGCACGGCGTGTTTCCTAGTTTGGATGAAATGCTGCACTGGTTTGCAGCGCGACAGGTGCGAAATCGGGCAACGTTGGGCGGCAATATTGTTACTGCGTCGCCCATTGGGGACTTGCCGCCTGTGCTGCTGTCCTTAAATGCGGAGTTGCGGCTTGCCAGTGCTAGCGGTTCGCGAATTTTGCCCTTAGCAGATTTCTTTAAGGGATATCGCCAAACCGATTTGCAACCCGGTGAGGTGATTGTCTCGATTGTGATTCCGAAAACGCTTACTGCTGGAGCCGTGCGCCGTTTGAGTCAGTCCTATAAAATTGGCAAGCGCGGCACGGATGATATCAGCATTGTGGCGGCAGCATTCACGATCGACTTGGACGATCGCCATCAGATTCTTCAGGCGCGGCTTGCCTATGGTGGTGTGGCAGCAACTCCCGCACAGGCGATCTCGGTGGAACAATTCCTCATCGGCAAGCCCTGGAATCATGCCACTGTGCAACAGGCAAAACCATTACTGAGCGAAGCATTTACGCCGCTTACGGATTTACGGGGCAGTGCGGATTATCGCCAACGACTGATCGTGAATTTGTTTGAAAAATTCTTTGTTGAAATGGGTAGCCTTACCGACGCAGTAGAGGTTTAGTCATGAATATGCCCAGCAAACCAAGTCGCAACCGCCGCCATGAAAGCGCAGAACATCACGTTAGCGGCAAGGCGATCTACACCGATGATCAGCGATCGCCTGCCGGAACACTGTCGCTCTATCCGGTGCTGTCTCCCTACGCCTGCGCCAAAATTCTCAAGATTGATACTCAGCCTGCCTATGCCATTCCTGGAGTCGTCACGGTGCTGACGGCGGCGGATATTCCGGGTGAAAATGACACGGGCACAATTGTCCACGATGAGCCGCTGTTGCCCACCGAGGTCGTCAGCTATTGGGGGCAAGCCGTAGTCTGGGTTGTGGGCGAAACGGAAGATGCGGCAAGGCAGGGTGCGGAAAAAGTTGTAGTAGAGTACGAACCACAAGCACCGATCGCCACGATTCAGCAGGCGATCGCGCTCAACAGTGTCCATAATCAGCCCCAAGTCTGCCGTCGCGGAGAGCCAGAACCCGCTCTGCTCACTGCCGCGCACGTTCTAGAAGGTGACTTGGAAATGAACGGGCAAGATCATTTTTATCTAGAAACCCAAACCAGTTGGGTAATTCCCGATGGCGAGGGCAATTACCAGGTGTATTGCTCGACCCAACATCCCAGCGAAACGCAAATTATTGTGGCGCGAGTGTTGGGCATTGCGAACAATCGCGTGGTGGTCACCTGTTTAAGAATGGGCGGTGGTTTTGGCGGTAAGGAATCTCAGGCAAACCCACCCGCTGCGATCGCCGCGATCGCGGCTTATAAAACGGGTCGTCCGGTGCGAGTGCGGCTACGGCGACACCATGACATAATCTTGACAGGTAAACGGCATGGGTTCTTAGGGCAATATAAAGTCGGCTTTGATGCAGAAGGCAAACTGCTTGCCTTAGACCTTGCCCTGTATGCCGATGGCGGCTGGAGCCTGGATTTGTCGCCGCCGGTGCTGCTGAGAGCAATGCTGCATGTCGATAATGCCTACTACATTCCTCATGTGGAAATTCGGGGGCAAATTGCCAAAACTCACCGCGTTTCTAATACCGCGTTTCGAGGGTTTGGTGGACCGCAAGGCATGTTGATGATCGAAGAAATTATGGATCGAATCGCGCGATCGCTAAACCTGCCGCCTGATATTGTACGAGAACGTAACTTCTATCACGGTACGGGCGAAACCAACACTACTTTTTATGGACAGGAAATTTTAGATAATCGGATTGCGCGAGTGTGGAACGAGGCAAAAAACAATGCGAACTATGCAGAACGGGCGATCGCGATTGAGCAATTCAACCAGGCAAATCCCTACAAAAAGCGTGGCATTGCAATTACGCCCGTCAAATTTGGCATCTCCTTTAACAAGGTGCAATACAACCAGGCAGGCGCGTTGATCTTGGTCTATACCGATGGCAGCATTCAGCTAAATCATGGCGGTACTGAGATGGGTCAAGGGTTGCATACTAAAATGCTGCAAGTGGCGGCTAAAACTCTGGGCGTGAACAGCGATCGCTTCCGCCTCATGCCCACCAGTACCGACAAAGTGCCCAATACCTCCGCGACAGCCGCATCCAGTGGGGCGGATTTAAATGGGCAAGCCGTCAAAGATGCCTGTGAAACCCTGAAAGCGCGATTGGCACCGATCGCCGCGAAACTACTCAATCTCGATACACCCAATGATTTGATCTTCGAGGACGATTGGATCTATTGCCGCACCGATCGCAGCAGTTCCATTCTGTTCAATGCCGTGGTCAGAGAAGCATACAGCGATCGCGTTTCCCTCTCTGTCACAGGCTACTACCGCACTCCAGACATCCATTGGGATTATCAAACCAATCAGGGCAAACCGTTTTACTACTTTTCCTACGGAGCCGCCGTCAGTGAAGTAGAAGTGGATGGCTTTACGGGCACCTTCAAACTGCGACAAGTCGATATTGTGCATGATGTCGGAGAATCTTTGAATCCCTTAGTCGATCAAGGACAGGTGGAAGGCGGCTTTGTCCAAGGGTTGGGCTGGCTCACGATGGAAGAACTCGTGTGGGATGACCAAGCTCGACTCCGCACCTACGCCCCCAGCACCTACAAAATCCCCACGGTCAGCGAAATCCCCGAACACTTTAAAGTCCATCTGCTGGAACGAGCCTCCCAAGACGGCACCATTTACGGCAGCAAAGCGGTAGGCGAACCACCCTTGATGCTGGCGTTTTCAGTGCGGGAATCGATTCGAGCAGCCGTTGCCGCATTTGGCGATCGCCCTACCCAAGTCAGCCTCGCCATTCCCGCCACTCCTGAAGCCACCTTGAAGGCAATTGATCAGGTGCGATCGCTATAGAAAATCTAAATACTGTGTTCAAAGTAAAGCAGTTTTACGAGGGTCTAACAACTCGATTGGATCGGATTCTTAAAAGTTGGTGGGTGTTGTAGCAAAGGTGGACAGTTGCTGCCCAACTGGGAGATTAACTGGCTCTGCTTGTCTATGGGATATAGCAACGGATGAATAGGTTAGGACACAAAGATCCTTGAGGAATTAAGAATAACGGACAGTTGTTGTCTTGACCTTTCCTCGTACTGCTTACCTTTAAAGCTGGACTATTAGCCCAGTAAGCCAGTTTCGTTAACAAGCTCCAGAATGCTGCTGTATAAAGGTTCTGCAACCCAAAATCCAGCTTCATGGATCAATGCATCCAATAGAGGCTTTACCTCAGCGATCAAGCCTTGACTTTTCGCTTCGACCAAGATTCCCAAAATGCCTACGTATCGGAGGTTCAATCTGTTTGCTACAAGCCGACCCCGACGTTCATCAATCAAAACTTGATCGGCTTGAATTTCAAATGCTAGGGCGATCGCTTCAGCTTCTCCAATGTCAAGTTCAGCGCTCAATGCTTCGATCAGAGTACGATCTTTAACAGCACAAGTTTGAATCCAATCAAAAGTTTTTACTTCAGTCGCACCTGCAACAGGACAATTGGGGTCGGTTAGTTCTCGATAAACAGCTTCGGGAATAACAACTGTTCCGTAGAGTTGATGAAGGAGATAGAGGTGATTGATTGCAGCAAGATTGTTGATGGGTGATGTGTCACTGACAATCATCACAATCTGCCCACCTCTCGTAAGTTTTGAATATCTTGCTCAAAATCTTCTATCCCATAATGCACTGGGATATGACGACTAGCAAGGAGGTGCTGAAATGCGACACGGTGCATTTCAGCAAATCGACTGGCTTGAGCAAGGGTAAGCTTCTCCTGCTGAAAGAGCATGACAGCAATTTCTTGCCGCATTTCAGCCTCAGTCATGCGAGTTGCGGTTAAAACTTCGTTAGGGACAACAACACTCATTGCTAAATTCCTCGCTATTCTCTCTATTTTACGTTTTGAGCCAGCCCATGATCTCAATCATCAGGAAACTGCCAGCAAGAGATGTATTCTACGAGGTCACTGCTGCAATCAGGACAACTAACTGGAGTAGAAGCCACCCATAATATTGGGGCGATCGCCCCACCCAAGTTACTTTGGCAATTCCCGCCACACCCGAAGCCACCTTAAAGGCAATTGATCAGGTGCGATCGTTGTAGCTATACCCATCTGAAAATATACAGAAAATTTCAGTGTAATTGCCAAGAAAGGGATGTTAGCCCGAAACGTTCTGGATAACATCCTTAAATGGGACACTTACCCAAAATTTCAGTTTAAAGTACTCAGTTTAAAGTACTGTTAGACCGCTGGGTAGTTAGGCTTATCTAAAATATCCCGCGCAAGGACAAATGTTGTTTTCGGCTACTTAAGAGTAACGCTATGAAAACGTATGAGTAATTTTAGTAACAAGTGGAGTTGGGGATTCAAAGATAAAACTGGTTTTGATTTTCTACAATTGTTTCTCTTTCCTCTACTCCTAGCCATTGGAGGATACTTCTTCCAATACTTTCAACAAGGAATTGCAGATGAACGATATCGAGAAGAAGCACTTCAGTCATATTACAAAGATATGCGTGAATTAATGCTGGAGAAAAAGCTGAACGTTGCCACCTCACGAGACCAGGTAAGAAGTATTGCTCGTGCTAGAACTTTATCTGTACTAAGACGACTAGATACACAAAGAAGAGGGCTTCTAACTCTTTTTCTAAAAGAATCCGACTTGATTGTATTGAAAACAGACGATAAAAGGAACTTAATAAAAGATAAAGATGGTAAATTAATCGATCAAATAGGCATTATTTCTATGAGTGGTGCTAACTTGGCAAGTGCCGATTTGAGAGATATGGATCTGAGACAGGTCAGCTTTTGGTATGCAAGATTAATGAATTCTCAACTACAGGGAGCCGATCTTAGAAAAGCTAACTTAGGCAAAGCAAATTTGGAAGGGGCAAACTTAAACGGTGCTAATTTAGAAGGCGCACATCTAGACGGTGCTAATTTAAAGGGTGCAAATCTAGACAGTGCTAATTTAGAAGGCGCACATCTAGACGGCGCTGATCTAAGTCAAGCTAGTATGCGAGGAATAAAGTTTTGTAAAACTATCATGTCAGATAAAACAATCAAAAGTGATGATAACTGCAAGATGAAAGATGATAACTGAAAGTAGTACATTTGATCTCGAGGTGAATGGGCAAGGGTTTATTCTCAAGCCCGATCTCTAGTCTTCATTCGCCCTTGGGAGATGCTCTTGATAGATATCCCACTTCTCAAGCTCAAACATAGCAGGTATGGGGGCAATTCCCATCTTAATTTGCTTGTGAGATATCATTTAAAGAGTTTATGGAAGTAGCGTAGTATCAGGAGTCAGCGTATGCAGGCAATCCTTCTAAGTCGGGAAGAAGTCGCTCGACGTGCAGAACAATTGTATGAAAGCAGAATCCGTCAAGAAGTGGAAATCGAAGAAAACATCGGCAAGATGGTCATCATTGATATTGAGACAGGTGACTATAAAGTTGATGAAAATGGCTTACGCGCTGCTGATTACCTGAGCGAGAAACATCCCAATGCCCGACTCTTTGGAATCAAAATCGGGTACAACGTCGGTGCTGCTTTTGGTGGCGGTGTCATGGAGCGTGTGGTTAAGTAATTTCGGGGATTGTGGATGATGGACACGCGATAATTTACCATTCCATTTCGGATTTCCAATCGCGCTGACTTCCCAATTGAGTTTGTGATAGATACAGGATTTACAGATGAGCTTTGTCTACCTCCCGAAGCGGTTGCGTTACTCAATCTTCCTTTCAAGCATGATATGCGTGTGAATTTAGCAGATAACAGCCGAGTGATATTGCCAGTCCATAAGGCGATTATTCTTTGGAACGGAGAGGAGCGAGAGGTTCGTGTTTTTGCTACAGGACGGCGACCCCTGGTTGGCACTGCTTTGCTAGACGGGCATGAGCTTGTGATCCAATTTACAGAGGGTGGATTGGTCACTATTGACGACTTGTAGTTGTTTGCATTGGTGCAAACGCAGGCTAACAAGATCACACTGGCGCAATGACACCAAATATTGTGGCGATCGGCTTCTGCGATCGCTAAAGCACCATTCATTCGCACGATACAATGGGTTGAAGCATCTGCATTGTTCATGCAGCCTAGGGGAGATGAATCACGCATGGGAAGAGTCGTCGGCATAGACTTAGGAACTACGAACTCCGTGGTTTCGGTAATGGAAGGGGGAAAACCAGTAGTGATTGCGAGCGCAGAGGGAATGCGAACCACCCCTTCTGTCGTTGGCTTTAGCAAAGATGGCGAACGCCTTGTAGGGCAAATGGCGCGACGACAATCAGTACTTGATCCGCAAAATACTTTTTTTGGCGTAAAGCGTTACATCGGGCGCAAGTACGCGGAACTGACCCCAGAATCCAAGCGGGTTCCTTACACCATTCGCAAAGACGATTTGGGCAATGTCAAAATCAAGTGCCCTCGATTGGAGCGAGATTTTGCACCGGAAGAAGTGCAATCAATGATCTTAAAAAAGCTAGCCGATGAAGCCAGTCGCTATCTGGGAGAGCCAATTACGGGCGCAGTGATTACTGTCCCCGCTTACTTCAATGACTCGCAGCGACAAGCGACTCGTGATGCAGGGCGGATTGCGGGTCTAGAAGTGAAGCGAATTTTGAACGAACCCACAGCCGCTTCCCTTGCCTATGGACTCGATCGCCAAATTAGCCAAACGATCCTGGTTTTCGATCTGGGCGGCGGCACCTTTGATGTCTCGATTTTAGATGTGGGCGATGGCGTATTTGAAGTCAAAGCGACCTCTGGTGATACCCAGCTAGGCGGCAATGATTTTGATAAAAAAATTGTGGATTGGCTAGCGGAAAAGTTTATTGAACAAGAAGGGATTGATTTAAGGCGCGATCGCCAAGCTCTGCAACGTCTGACGGAAGCTGCTGAGAAAGCTAAAATTGAGCTTTCGGGTGTCACGATTACCGAAATCAACCTCCCTTTTATTACTGCCACCGCAGATGGACCCAAACATCTCGAAACCCGCCTCACCCGTGCCGAGTTTGAAGGCTTCTGTGGAGATTTGCTCACCCGTATTCGCGGTCCCGTGCGGCAAGCGCTCAAAGATGCAGGCATGAGTCCGGTTCAAATTGATGAAGTGGTTTTGGTGGGCGGTTCTAGCCGGATTCCCATCGTGCAGCAATTGGTTCGCAGCTTTATTGACAAACAGCCCAACCAAAATGTGAATCCCGATGAAGTGGTAGCAGTCGGCGCAGCGATTCAAGCGGGTATCTTGGCAGGCGAAGTTAAAGATATTTTGCTGCTGGATGTGACCCCGCTTTCTTTTGGGTTAGAAACCATTGGCGGCTTAATGAAAAAGCTAATTCCTCGCAATACAACCATTCCAGTGCGTCGTTCTGATATTTTTTCCACAGGAGAAGACAATCAAACCCTGGTAGAAATTCATGCCCTGCAAGGGGAGCGCGAGTTAAATACAGGCAACAAATCGTTGGGACGGTTTAAGCTGACGGGCATTCCACCCGCGCCGCGAGGCATTCCCCAAATTCAGGTGTCGTTTGATATTGATGCCAATGGCATTTTGCAAGTCACTGCCATGGATCGCACCACCGGGCGAGAACAAGGGATCACTATTCAGGGCGCTTCGACGCTGAGTGAAGCAGAAGTGCAGCGAATGATGCGGGATGCTCAAGAATCGGCTGCCAGCGATCGCATGAAGAAAGAAAAAGTCCAAAAACGCAATGATGCCGAATCCTTGATCTTTAAGTCGGAACGGCAACTGCGCGAAGCGACCTTAGATTTTGGGATGCAGTTTGTGAGCAGCTATCGCAGCCGGATTGAAACCACCTCTCGTCAATTGCGGGAAGCTCTGGCTCAAAACGATGAACGCGGTATCGATCGCTTTCAAGCTGATCTGCAAGATGCCTTATATGACCTGACCCGCGAAGTCTATGCGCGCAACAAGCAAGAGGAAGAAGAAGATAGCCTATTGGGTGCGATTAAAAGCTTCTTCACCGATGACGATGATGATTACTACGACTATGACGATCGCCGTGCTGGCTATGGCAACGATCGCTATGGCAATGACCGCTATGGTACGAGCTATGGCACAAACTACGGCTACGGCAGCTTGTCTCGCGGCAGCGAACCTCCGCGATATGGTGGGGCAGATCGGCGGGAGAGCGATCGCTGGGATAGTGCCCCCCGCACGAACGATCGCTGGGATACTGCTCCTCCCCGCGATATCAGCCGGGACAGCAATCCGCCTAATCGCATCAATGACCGCGATCGGAATCGGGACAGCAACCGTTCCAATAGCTGGGACAATGAAGATCGGTATGAACCCCGCAAACCGCCTGACCGTTCCGCTTATGATCGAGATCGCCCCAGTGCCCCTCCGCGATCGCCGAGTCGAGATAGCCGCGATCAATATGAACCCCCCAAAGATCGCAACAAGCCAAATTCTCGCAATCCCCGTCCCAACCTAAATCAAGATAATTGGGATGACGACGATGACTGGCTCTAACGGTCTACAGCGATTCGCGATTAGACCACCGCCAACAGCGAACCAATAACCTGCTTCTCTATGCAAAACTTCCGCAACTATTACGACATTTTAGGAGTTCCGAAAGAAACGACCGCTGAAGATCTTAAAAAAGCTTTTCGGCGGCTGGCTCGGCAGTTTCACCCTGATCTGAACCCCAACGATAAAACAGCGGAAGACCGATTTAAGGACATCAACGAAGCTTACGAGGTGTTGTCCGACCCCACCAATCGCAGCAAATATGACCAATATGGGCGCTATTGGAAGCAACGCGGTTTTCAGGAATCTACTCGATCGCCCAGTAGTCGCGGTTGGAATGGTCGTGGGAGCGATCGCGCAGCCCCCGAAGGTATGAACTTTGATGAGTTCAGCGACTTCAATAGCTTTGTGGATCAACTGCTCAATCGCCGCGATGCACCCAGTCCTTCCGGCACCCCCAGAGAATCCTATCGCCCCGGCACTTCCAAAACCAGCTATACCGTTCCTCGCACTGCCCGACGCGATGCCGAAGCCCGCCTCACCGTTCCCCTCGAAAAAGCCTATATAGGTGGTCGAGAGCGCATCCGGCTAGAAGATGGGCGATCGCTGGAAGTGAACATGCCAGCCGGAATGGTGACCGGACAGCGGGTTCGCCTCAAAGGACAGGGGGTCAGCGGCGGCGATCTCTATCTCAAAATTGATGTGTCGCCTCACGCCTTCTTTCAGCTAGATGGCTCCGATATTGTCTGCGAACTGCCCTTAACCCCTAGTGAAGCCGTGCTGGGAAATCCGGTGGAAGTGCCAACCCTAGATGGTCTGGTTAAAATGTCGATTCCGCCCGGTGTCCGCTCTGGGCAGCGATTGCGTTTGGCAAACAAGGGTTATCCCAAAGCCAACGGCACACGCGGCGATCAAATTGTCGAAATTCAAATCGTCATCCCCAAAGAAATCAGCGAACCCGAACGAGAACTCTATGAAAAGCTGCGTCAGCTTGAAACCGCAAATCCCCGCGAGAATTTGCTAACGTGATCGAGCGATCTCGTCTCACTTCACCGTAATCACTTGACCTGTCCGTCATGCATAGGTTAGCAACAGCGTAGCCTGAAAGAGCGATCGCATAACTTGGTCAAAGCGATCGCTCACCGCAATTAAAGTGCGTAGATCGCCACCCCCCCCACTATGGGAAAAGGTAAGAACAATGGCTACCGTCAGAAATGTCAGATTGACCGCAGCAAAAACTGCGGGTGCTGGAAATAATTGGGTCATTACCGTGAAGTATACGGCGAGGTTTAGTCAACAGGAGTGGAGTACAAGCAACTACAACTTCCGCGATTCCTTTCAGTTGTGGGAGGAGGATAATGGGGAGTTTCTTGACAGCACCGATGACGCGATTACGGGGCATGTGGCTGCCTCCACATTCAATCCCAGCGCTGCGATTGTCAACCAAACGCTTACATACAATATCAACGGTGATACTCTGAACAACGACTTGCTTGGGGATGAGAGACTCTATGCTGTTGTCCGGTTGCGGAACATGGACTTGAACATACGGCATCAAGGGAAAAGTCAGATATTGGTGCTCGCAGTGTAGAAGCGGAATGGCTCGTCTGCCAATCTCTTTTTAAGGGGTGCGGCTTTTCGCCTCGCCTCTTAATCTACTACCAAAATAATGCAAAAAGATGGAGTAACCAAACACGCACTTTGAGGAGGGCGATCGACTCCCTCAGCTAAAATAAAGGGATAAAGTTAAAACGAGGTCAAGCCTATGGCTGTTCAGCAACTTCGCTACAGCAAAGAGGAAGGCAATCATGGCAAAATTGTGGCGATTTGCCAGGAATTATTATTGACACATTAGGAGACGAGAGTGAGCAAACTAGTCCTTGAGATTTCAAACGATGTTGCAGAATCTCTTCAGCTTCCGCCTACAGAACGCCTCTCACGTGTACAGCGGGAATTGGCAATTCGTTTATATCAAAAAGGGTTACTTTCCTTTGGGAAAGCACGTGAGCTAGCACAAATGACAAAATGGGAGTTTCATTCACTACTTGGAGATGAAGCAATTGAGCGGAGTTACGATTTAGAAGAATTGGAAAATGACTTAAATACACTGGAGCAGTTAGATTGAGAGCCATCAGCAACTCTTCTGTCTTGATTGCTCTCAGCAGTATCAGTCAACTGTCTATACTAATGCAGCGATTTCCAGGCGGAATTCTGATTCCACAGGCAGTCTGGTATGAAGTTGTGGAAACTGGAGCAGGGCGGGTAGGGGCGATAGAAGTTGCAGCAGGCTTAAACCTTTGGCTGTCCGTTCAAGAAGTGGAAAATAAGACTCTAATATCAGTGCTACGGCAGGATCTGGATCAGGGTGAAGCAGAGGCGATCGCATTATTGCTTGAGCAGCCTTCAGAAGCTCTGTTGCTGGATGAAAAGAAAGCGCGACAAATTGCACGACGCATGAATTTACCGATACTTGGTACGTTAGGTCTCTTGATTTGGGCGAAACGGCAAGGAGTAGTTGTTGACTTGCAAGAACAGTTTGATGCCTTGCGAACTGCGGCTAAATTTCGTTTGAGTCAGCAGGTTTATGACGAAGCTCTCAGACAAGTTGAGGAATTGCAGTAGTTCCAGGGCGATGGTGTTGAGTTCGAGGTTATCTGCCGTCGCTAATTTGCGTCGTTACGAGGATGAATAGTGTTGCTCATTCCCGATTAGCACAAGCTGTGGAATGGAGTTCATCAGTGATACGTCAGTCATTACAAGCCTAGTTGCCATCCATCATTTTCATCTACTTCAACAGCTTGACGATCGCGTTCTGATTCCAGAAGCCGTCTATCGTGAATAAGCAACTCGATAAAGGGTTAAGCTACGCCATATTGCTTGAACCAGGCTTGCAGCCGTTTCCAACCGTCTTCTGCGGGTTGCTGGCGGTAGCTGGGGCGATAGTCTGCAAAGAAAGCATGGGGAGCTTCTGGGTAAACGATGATCTGAGAGGGTGCCGAAAGCTCTTTCAATGCCGATCGCATTTGCTCTACCGTTGAAACCGGAATGCCAGTATCTTGTCCGCCGTAAAGTCCGAGGACAGGGGTTTTGATCAACGTAACTAGATCAATCGGGTACTGGGGCTGGAGCGGGGTGCGATCGCCGACCAATCGTCCATACCAAGCAACGCCTGCCTTCACCTGCGGATTGTGGGCAGCATAGAGCCAGGTAATGCGTCCGCCCCAGCAAAATCCAGTAATGCCCAAACGAGCAGCATCCCCTTTGCTCCGCTGTTTTGCCCATGCCACGGTAGCATCAAGATCAGATAGCACCTGAGTATCTGGAACTTTGGCAACGATGGGGCGGATCTGATCGACACTGCTGAGTTTGGCAACATCTCCCTGGCGGACAAAGAGTTCAGGCGCGATCGCAAGATAACCCAGTTTGGCAAAACGGCGACAAACATCCTGGATATGCTCGTGTACACCAAAAATTTCCTGAATCACCAAAACGATGGGAAAAGAATTACCTTTTGCAGGCATTGCCCGATAAGCCGGGATCGTGCCACTTGCCACCGGAATTTGCACCGATCCAACGGTTAATCCATCAGGACTGGTCTGAATCGTTTTTGCAAGAATAGGCTGTACCGCAAGCGCAAAGCCAGATGTGAGAGTTGCGGTAACGAGTTGCCTGCGGGTTAAGGGCAGCTTGAACCGAGAAAACAAGGAACGATCGCTCATGATTTTTGACGCATGGAAAGTGGATATAACCCAAATTGTAGAAGACAACAAAATGTTGGGTTCTTTGAATCAGCCGTGGTGTGACAGGATGAGGGCGATCGCCAACGTTGCACCTGCCTTCACCGATTGATTTACATAGCTTGACTCAGGCAACAGCCTTGATATTAGCGCACTAACTTGACGGGCGATCGGCTGGGAGTTAGCCCAAACTCCAGCGGCAAAAACATCGATCGCCCAGTCATTTCGACAGGTTGGGGCAGCTTCAAAATCTCCAGAATGGTCGGGGCAATATCTGAGAGACGACCATCCTCACGCAGACTAACATCCGTGCCGTGTCCTGGAATCTTGCGTCCTTCCCCTTCGACCAAAATGAAGGGCACTGGGTTGGTCGTATGGGCAGTCCAGGGATTGCCGTGTTCATCCCACATGACCTCGGCATTCCCATGATCAGAAATAATGATGGTGGTTCCACCCGCCCGGATGATGCTTTCTAGTAAGCGACCGAGGCACCGATCCACGGCTTCTAGCGCATCAACAGTCGCATCCATTTTGCCAGTATGCCCCACCATATCTGGGTTGGCGTAGTTCAGCACAATCATAGAGTAAATCTGCTTTTCCACTGCCGCGATCGCCACATCCGTTAACGCTGCCGCAGACATTGCAGGCGCGCGATCGTAAGTTGCCACTTGAGGGCTTGGCACCATTTCCCGGTCTTCTCCAACAAATGGGTCTTCAATCCCGCCATTAAAAAAGTAGGTCACATGAGCATACTTTTCAGTTTCAGCCGCACGAAACTGCCGCAGCCCGTGCTGAGAAACAACCTGACCCAAAATATTATTCAGATTCTGTGGCTCAAAGGCAACCCGTACCGGAAAGTGAGAATCATATTGAGTAAAAGTTGCGAAGGCAAGTGGCTGAATCAGTTCTCGTTCAAACCCCTGAAATTTAGGATCAACCAATGCTTGAGTGAGTTGACGGGCGCGATCGGGTCGGAAGTTATAAAACACCACCCCATCTCCCGGCTGAATTGCTCCCGGTGCAATCCGAGTCGGCACAATGAACTCGTCTTTAATATCTGCATCATAGGAAGCCTGCATCACTTCTAGCACCGATCGCCCATCGCCTTCTCCATCTTGAGTCATCACCTTATAGGCTTTTTCCACCCGATCCCAGCGGCGATCTCGATCCATGGCATAATATCGACCGCTGAGGGTAACAATTCGCCCAACCCCAGCAGCATCAATATAATCCACAATCTGCTGCACATAGTTTTTGCCAGAATCAGGCAATGTATCGCGCCCATCGGTAACGACATGAATGCAAACCTCTAAAACTTTCTGATCCTTTGCCATATCCATCAGCCCGAATAGATGAGACAGATGAGAATGAACCCCTCCGTCCGAGCAAAGACCAATTAAGTGCAGCTTGCCCTGATTTTGCTTCACGGCTTGGTAAAGCTTGACCAACGCCGAATTGCTCAGCAGGGTGCCATCTTCCACGGCATCAGAAATCCGCACGAGTTCTTGAGGCACCACGCGACCCGCACCAATATTCAAATGCCCCACTTCTGAGTTGCCCATCTGACCATCGGGCAAGCCCACATCTTTGCCAGCCGTGCGAATGGTCGTATGCGGATAGGCAGCCCAAAGACTATCTATCACGGGAGTTTTGGCGGCGGCTACAGCATTACCATCCGCATCTTCACGATATCCCCAGCCATCTAAAATGACCAGCACTACTGGAGAAACGGACGCTTGAGCCATACAATACTAAGCCCTCTTCAATCAAGTGAATTTCTCCGAAATCATAGCATTGCTGTTGGCTGTCATAAATTGGCTAGGCTACTTTGAACTTCAATTATCCTGAAATCATGACAATACTCTGTTAGGGGATCGCTTTCAAAGCACTCTCTATCCTATCGTAAACTGGAAGTCCGAACAGTCTTTGGGAACAGGCATGTTATAGCAGGACAACTGCTACCTGTTTACTCATCATCTCCATATTCACTCCTTAGAGATAGGTGTCGTATCGTTTATGCTTCGATTTGTGAAACGATCCCTACAGGAATCTCGCCGTTCTAATCAATTCGCTGCTGAGTCAACTGCCCGATTTCGCAAATTTAGCCTCAGTGCCATGATGTTAGGAGGGTTGGGATTGCTGGGCGTTTTGGCAACAGGATTGGAGTGGAACCGATCGCAACGATGGGAGCAGCAAGTTCAAGTCCTGTTTTTTGAACTACGGGGAACTGTATCGCCACCACCACAGATTGTGATTGTGGCGATCGATGATGCGTCTTTATCGGCTGCTGAAACCTATGGAGATGATGCCAAAAATCAGCAGCTTGTGCGCCTGTTGAGCGGTGGATTTCCGTGGCGGCGTGAGGCATATGCTAAGGCGATTGACTATTTGATGCAGGCAGGGGCGCGATCGGTGTCTATCGATTTACTATTTGATTCCCAAAGTCGATTTGGAGCGGTAGATGACGATCTGTTTCGTCAAGCGCTCTTGCGATATCCGGGGAAAGTCACGTTAGCCGCTTTCTATACGGATGCCGTGCCAGGAGCCTTAGATTTTGTTCAGCCGACCCAAGCGCTCCTTAATCCTTCAGTCCAGCTGGGGTTGGTAAACTTTTTAAATCCCGAAGCAGATGGATTGGTACGGCGGTTAGGCAGTGCCTATCAATCGCAGGTGATTCGTCCGTTAAATCTCCAGAGTGTGCCTTCCTTTGCAGAGGCAACGCTGCAAGCGGCTAAATCAGCATATCCCGCTCCCAAAGGCGATCGCATCTATTTCTACGGTGAGACTCATACCATCCCCCATATCTCATTTTGGCGATTGCTCGCGACCGACTGGCAGCAGGTGTTCCGTCAAGATCAAACGTTTCGGAACAAAATTGTGTTGATTGGCACAGCCGGAAATGTGTCTGAACAGGATTTGTTTCGTACCCCTTTTGACGATCGCCTGCCCGGTGTGGAGCTTCATGCCAACGCGATCGCGACCTTGCTGGAAGGACGGGCGATCGCCGAAGTTTTTCCCAATCCTTGGGCAGGGGCGGCACTGGTTGCTGGGTTGACGATTGGGTTAGGGGTGATTCTGCTGCGCCTGACTCAGCGCCCGGTTTGGCAATTATTGGTAGGCTGTGGAGTAGCAATCTCGTGGGTTGGGTTTGCATATCTAGCGTTCACCTATGGCTATTGGATTGTGCCAATCGCTGTCCCCTTTGCTGTGATGGTGCTGAGTGCTTTTTCGACCTTCACGATTGGGTTCGTCAGCGATCGCCTGGAAACATTGCGCTTACGCCGAACGCTAGAGCGATATATCGCTGCACCCGTTGTGCGAGAAATCTTGAGACGACCCGAAGCGATGGCGGCTGGAAAAACTCTGAATGCAGCAGTCTTGTTTGCCGACATTCGCGGTTTTACTAGCCTGTCCTACAAACTGCCGCCAGAGCAGTTGATCGCCCAACTGAACCGATATTTCAACGTCATGGTAGAGGTGATTTTGCAGGAAGGCGGCACCGTCGATAAGTTTATCGGCGATGCAGTCATGGCAGAGTTTGGCTTCCCGGTGCCCCAAGGAGAACACCAAGATGCTTTAAATGCAGTTCGGGCGGCGTTGGGGATGCGGCGGGCGCTGGCAGATCTGCGATCGCAGTTTCATCAAGAGGGACTCGTTCCCTTCTTCAATGGTATTGGCATCAGCTATGGCACCGTGATTGCTGGAGACTTAGGGGCACTAGAGCGGCGCGAATATGGCGTAATTGGTGATACGGTGAATGTTGCCAGCCGAGTAGAAGGACTGACCAAACAACTGGGAACCGATATTTTAGTGACTGAATCTATTTATCAACTGGTGGCAGAAAAAGTAGATGGCATTGACTTGGGCGAACATCAACTCCGGGGGCGAGATGAACCCCTACGGTTATTTGGCATCATTGGATTGAAGGGCGATGACAGTATGCTGTACCAGCAGGTAGCAGAAGAGATCCGCAACTATTTACACCCGTAGATATCGGGTCAGCAGGATCAGGTCAGCACTATTTGATTAGCAAGCAGTGATTAGCGATCGCGAATCCGCCCAATCGACAAACTGCCAGGATAGATCTGACCCGGTTTAGGTTCTTCAAACCCTACATTAAACACCTCAATTCGGACTGCTTGACCAGTTTGGCTCACCGAAGTACCAGGAATAGTCAAGGTTTGAACAGTATTTAAAATGACAGTGCCAGTCGCATTGTTGCCACTCAAACCCAACGAACTAACAACGCCGCTAAACTCCCCGATCGCAAGGGTTCGATTGCCAAAGTTTACCGAGATAGGAATCTGAAGGGTCGTTCCGGTCGGTGTAAAGGTTCCGGTATTTTGATTGAGTGTATTGCGAACAAAAGTGCCGAATACTGGATCGCCCGCAAAATCGATAGATTCCCGACCTTTCTGAGGCTCAAAATCTCGATTGAAACTATCTCCACCTCCGATCGCTTCTTGCAAAAAAGTATCGGTAAAGCCGCGCTCACGTCGGGCGATCGCAATCTTCTGTAAATCCGGCAAGGTTTGTTGAAATCCTTCTAGCAATGGTGCAGCCAGTTTATTTAACTGATCTTGAGGGACTTGAAAAGCAGCGCCAACATCGCCGTTAATCGCGGTATCCACAGCTTGTCCGGCTGTCAGCACGACCCGTTGAGTGTCAGGTCGTTCAGGATTAGAAACCTCGATCGCCCCTTCCAAAACCGTGATTCGCCCCTGTCCGCTATCTTCCAATTCCATAATGTAAACGGTGCCTCGCGTTGCCGCCACCACCGAGCGCAAACAGCCCCGATTGCCTGCCGTTGACCCTGCCACCAAAACCTGACCTCGGTTGAGCCGGATACAACCGCCCCCTACCACAACTGATGAGTTGCGCCCCAGCCGAATTCCTGCTCCCACATTGAAGCGCAGTCCTGCCCGTGCCTGTTGAGTTCGCACCTGTTCACCCAGATTTGCCACTTGGTTAACACTAGCTTTGCGGTCTTGAATAAAAACCTGATCGCCATCCAGAATTTCGACGAGCGTTGCCTGTTTAATCTGCTGAGCGTAAACGGGACTAGCTGCGATCGCCGCCAAACTAATCAAACTTAGACCAATCAGGCGTAAAGGAATGCAGAATTTTAGAATAGACAGCATAGCGGCTTCAGGAAAATGGTTAAAAGTTGAAAGTTGCTCGAATCGTGCCGATGAAGATATCGTTATTGCGGCTGATATGCCCTGGATTGGTGACGTAGAAAAACCCTGGACTGACGGAGATTTGATCGGTGAGGCGGAATCGATAAAACGATTCAAAGTGAAAGGAATTGCCCTCATCCACCCGCTCGACTAGCACACCCGCTTGCAATTTGGGAGGTTGTCCAATCATGATAGCCAGTTGATCCCCTTTGCGTCCAAACGGATCATCGACACCGAGAGAAAACAGGTACGTCGTGGAGAGAGTGACCGCCCCAAAATCGTCTATATCGATATTGCGATCGAAAATGGCTTGAAACACTTTGCCAAACGTGCCATCCGTCAACACTGCGCCGCCCCAAAAACCCAACGTTAACTTGCGAGACAAACGCCAGCGTAAGGAAGCAGCCAATGCATGAATCGTTGCGGGTTCATTGAAGCCACCGGAAAGATCAGCGTTGGCGCTGCCTGTGAAGGTGTCGAGTCGTCCATCAGCCGAAAACGAATTGACATAAGCGAACCCTAAAGTGACGTTGCGGTTAGGACGATGGAGAAACTGTAAGCCAAACGCTTGATGACCGGAGCCGAATACGCCTTGCTCTGGGCGATTGGCAGTCCGTGCGCCATAGGCACCCTGCAACCGCCAGCGATCGGAGATTAACCAATCAAACCCAACGCCTGCATCTAAATTACCGATTCGGAAGACCGGGTTGAGTGAAGCAAAGCGAGACACTGCACCAGTACCGCTATCCAAGTAGGAACTATTGGGGCTGAGAACGCTGTAAAGGCTGAAACCAAAGGGTTGCACCGTTAGCACTAAGCGATCGCCTACGGCAAAGCGGTAATCTAAGGAACTTAATTCAAAGCGGCTGTTCAAATCTGCCTGATAGGACAACAGCGCCATGTAAGTGTTAAGCGATTCAAACCCTGCAAATCCCTCGTTGCCAAAGTTTGCAGCCGTAAAGCCAACCCGCAATAGGTCGCGTCCTGTGAAAGAAGACGTTAATTGCAACTGCAACAGATTGGTGAATACCGTGTTGGTTTCGCCTTGTCCGGGTGGATCGCCGCCTGTAGCAGTTGCCAATCCAAACACCGCTTGTCCACGCAGCACTGCGGTGGTAGAGAATTGCTGTTTCTCTAACTGAGTCGTGCGAACATCTAGTGTTTCCACTCGTCCTCGGAGGGTGGCAAGTTCAGCGGCAAAGTCCTCTTGCAGTCGCTTGAGGGTGTCTAGGTCTGCTTGGGTGACGCGACCAGGCGATGCTGTCGCTGCTAATAACTCCTCTACCTTGGTCAGGCAAGCACTCAACCCAGCGGCAAATTCATAGCGGGTCAATGCCCGATTGCCGCGAAAGGTTTTATCTGGATAGCCAACAATGCAACCATAGCGTTCGACTAAGGACTGCAACGCCTGAAAGGCCCAATCCGTTGGTCGCACATCATTTAGCTGAGACACGGACGTAAACTGCTCAACATCCTCGGTATTCTCGGTTGCCTCCAATTCCAAAGTGACTAGATCAGGTTTGGGATGACGGGACGGATCACCTAACTGAGCAATTTGAGAATCGACTGATGTTGTGGAAGATGGCGACACTGCTTCTAATGAGGCAGGAGAACTGACAAGCAGTGATCCAGAAATCAATAGTGAAAGCATAAGGGGGAAAGTTAGAGAGTTTAGACAAACTCAAAACTATTGCTGCAACCCTGCTGATTCGATCATGCAGTAAATGCGATCGCTATCAGAATATTTTGCCTTTGAAGAGATGTGTCTGAACTTTCCTAAAAATTCACAATTCGTCTAAATTATCTGCCCTAAAGTAGACCGCGATTACTACAAAGGGCAACCATGGGGTTATTTGAAGGGGCGATCGCTAGGATAAAATCGCTAGCATAAAAGTTTCAAACAGCGAATTTTTGGGTTTGACTCAGCCCAAAGCTTATCAAAAACTGATAGACGATTATAAAACGGGATCGACGAGGCTCGAACTCGCAACTTCCGCCGTGACAGGGCGGTGCTCTAACCAATTGAACTACGATCCCACGCAGTTCCTTTTTAAGGGCGCTTCTTATTGTGTCAATTGTCAGCCTGTTTGTCAAACATTCGACGATTTTTTTTCAGATTTGCTCAATGGGGGGCGATCGCGGTTTTCGCCCTCATGTATTCACTCTATCCATTAAATGCTCGGATATCGCCGTAATGGTTGATTGCATACTGCACTTGTAGCAGCAAGCGCACATTTTCGTCTGGGGGACTGGCTTTATGAAAACAGCAGGGGTCTTCTGCAAACCCAAAGCCTGCTTCTCCACAAAACGTGATCACATTCTCGCTACCATACTGAGCAATCAGTTGTTGATCAGGAATTGCTGCACACCGCTGTCCTAAAAGTTGATGAAGTAGGGTTTTATATCGGTGAGTGCCAGCGATGCATACATGAGGACCACCAGAAGCATCAACCGCATTGATATAGAAGAAGAACTTAATAGAGCGGTAGTCATCTAGATCATAGTGAAATACTTGAGCTTGGTTGGTTTGCTCTTTTAAGGTTGATGGGGCTGGAAAACTCCATAACAATTCACTGCCAATGCATATAGGGCTTGCGCCTAAAAACTTTGCCGCGATCGCTAACAGTTTCGGATCATGGATCACTTGGTTAACAGCAGCACAGTCTTGGGTGGGATAACTGCACACCATAAACTGTTTTCCTAGCTTTGCCTCAACTGCTGGCTTATCTGCAAGGCAAAACCGTAGAGTAGGCTCGCGATCGCCCAAGCCAAGGGCAGTCTGTGCATAATCTAAAATCTCCTGTACTCGATCCGCAGACAACTCAATCCCAGAATAATAGCCATTTTCATGAATGGCTGTAACCACTGCATCGATATCAATAGGCTGAATATTTGAGCAATCGACAGGTCGAATTTCGTAGGATTTTCCAGTAATTTGATAGAACCAAGCCATTAAATCGCGTAATATTTCAATCCGGCTAATTTTTCGCATGATAAATAGCTTGGGATTATGCCGAATATAGTAATAGCTACTATGGCAATACTTTGATAGCTGCGATAAAAATTGCTCTGAAAAAATTCGTTCCCAGACAGTTTTTATTTGACGGTATGACAAGCCAACCATAGTTAGAATCCTTTTCTGGGAATTTTTGAGAAAGTACGCAGCAAAAAGCTGCATCTAGATATAGGCATCCAGATCTTTATTGGACAATGTATTTGCGTATTACAATGGTTGCTTCGAGCCTAGAAAGATGTATGTAGAAACTTGAAAATAGCTGCATTAGATAGTTTCAAGCGATTCAAACTAAGTAAATCTTGTTGCTTCAAATAGCAGATAGCAATCTATAAAATAGATGGGACAATAGGACTAGAAAAATTGAAAAATCTATTTAGAAAAAGTAGTTTAGATTTTCAACTAAACTATTAATCCTATTTTCTAGACAATGAACCCTATTTTTTGGTGATGCAAATAACAGAATTAATACACCAAAATCACTTAATTATTTTTAGCCGATAAATTAGCAATCGGCTATAGCTTTCTGTTCGCTTTATTATTCTTTTGTGTAAAGTAGTAATGCGTTAAAGAATCTATGAAGTTTTACTAAACTATCCTCTAAAGTTGATATGAAGTTTAAGTAAATGCTTTTGAGATACGGATGAGGATCTCACTTTATGCTACGGTTCCATCCAGAATTAATCTCTAAATCCATAACTATGATCATTCGAGATGCGATAGAGGCAGATTTACGGGCGATCGTTGAAATTTATAACTCCACAATTTCCTGCCGCTTAGTGACTGCCGACATGGAGGATATCTCTGTAGAAAGTCGCCTATCCTGGTTTCACAGTCATACTCCCAATCATCGTCCGCTGTGGGTCGTTGATCCAAGCGTTGAACAAGAAATGGCGTGCAACTTTTTGACCGAGGGTATTCGCTGTGACATTGCGGGATGGTTAGGCTTTCAATCTTTTTACTCGGCGCGTAAAGCCTACGATAAAACGGCTGAACTGAGTATCTATATTTCTCCAAATTATCGGCGGCAGGGAATTGGACGAATTTTGCTGCAAACGGCGATCGCCCGTAGTCCTGCTTTAGGCATCAAAAATCTGGTGGGCTGCATTTTTGCCAACAACGAACCTAGCCTAAAACTATTCAAACAGTTTGGATTTGAGCAGTGGGGCTATCTTCCCGCGATCGCCGAGTTTGAATCCGGCACCAATGACCTGGTAATCGTAGGGCGACACTTGGGCAATTAAGCACCAAAATCATCGGTTTCAGGAATACCGCTGTAAGCCTCCATGCCATGTTCCGTAATATCTAGCCCAATTTGTTCGGCAGTGGGGGTGACTCGTAAACCAATGGTCACTTTCAACACCAGCCATACTAGGACACAAAACGCCACGGTAAATGCCGCTACCGACACGATACCAATCAGTTGAAGCACTAGCTGTTGAAGACCACCGCCGAGCAACAACCCGGCGAAAGGACCGGTTCCATCGCCATACCAGGGATAGATATTGGGTCCAACGCTCAATAGTCCAACTGCTAAGGTGCCCCAAATGCCACCCACTAAATGAACTGAAATGGCTCCTACTGGATCATCAATTTGCCAACTGTCGATAAACGTTACCGCAAACACCACGATAATCCCAGCAACTAGCCCAATTAATAGCGAACTGCTCGGAGATACAAAGGCACAGGAGGCTGTGATCCCGACTAAACCTGCCAAAATTCCGTTAATGATCATGGAGAGGTCGGGTTTGCCTAAATAAAGCCATGCGGTGATGGTGGCACCCAATCCTCCCATTGCAGCGGAAAAGTTGGTGGTTAGCAAAATGTGTCCAATTTCACGCGGATTTAGGGTAAGCGTGGAACCAGGATTAAAGCCAAACCAGCCTAGCCATAGAACCAAACAGCCAAGGGTTGAAATGGCAAGGTTATGCCCTGGCATAGCAACCCCCATACCGTTTTTATATCGCCCCAATCGGGGACCCAGCATCAGCGCCCCGATTAATCCCGCCCAACCACCAACGGAATGCACCACGGTGGAGCCTGCAAAATCCCAAAATCCTAGTTTTTGTAGCCAGCCGCCGCCCCAGATCCAGTGTCCGGTGATGGGGTAGGAAAAACCGACGAGAAACAGGCTGAAAATAAAAAAGGTGAGGAATTTGATGCGTTCAGCGATCGCGCCAGAGACAATCGTGGCAGCAGTTCCGGCAAATACTAGTTGAAAGAAAAACTTGACCTCTAATGGAATACCTGCCCAGTTCAGCGAGTGAAAGATGCCGCTGTAAGCTTCTCCGGTTGCCGGACTATTATCTGCACCCGTTAAAAAGAAGCCGTTGAGTCCAATCCAGGGCGCGCCATCTCCAAACATGATGGCAAACCCCATTGCCCAGTAGGCGATTGTGGATAGGGCAAACACAATCAGATTCTTTGCCAACAGATTGACAGCATTTTTGCGGCGGCAAAAGCCCGTTTCCAACATGCAAAACCCAGCATTCATAAAAAATACTAGAGTGCCTGTAAATACAACCCAGAGAGTATCGATCGCTACTCTCATATCGAATATCGACTCAGTAGAACCGGGTTGTGCTGCAACGACTGTGGTGGTCAAGATAAACAGGAGAGCGATCGCCAGCGGGAAACTCAGGCGAGAAACCCATTTGCGTCTCCTTAAAACAATTCTGGGTTTTGCGGTGGGCTGTTTCACGATCTCTGGCTCCTCCTATTCAACATGCGGATACTCACTCGCTCAGTAGTTCATAGTTTCATTAGACAGATAGCTGAAGATGCATCATAGGATACCGACGACTCCTCGCCTATCTGCCTAGACTTTGGGTGAAGAGTGCAACTAATCATTTACAGTAATTTTTTTGCAGAGGTTTCACTCTTGTTTCAAATGATGCTCGTATCGCTGTCGATCCAATGGCTGATTCGCAGAAACTTGTTTTGATGGTTCAGGCATCCCGGCTGCAAGGGTTGATCTGGCAGTCGGTGTTAAAGTCGCAGCAGGTTTCTGTAATTTGGGAGTCGCCCGATACCAACCTGACTGAAAATCTAGATCAACTGAAAGCGGCTGGCTTGATTCTGCCGGATTTGTTGCTGATCGATATGCGATCGCCCAACTTTAACCCCTATGCCTTTTGCCGTTGGTGTCGCGAACAATATCCGGGAATGAAAATTGTTTTGACCAACGATGTCCAAGAAGGAATTTCCCTTTCAGAGCGACAGTGGGCAGTGAACCAAGGCGCATCCGATTTGCTGCCTGGGTTTCGCCGCGCCAATTTAGTCAGCGGAGTCGCATCCTCCGTCAAGCGGGTTCTGGAAATTTTGGACAATCATCCATTCAATAATGGCGCGTTAATTGCTGTTTTATTGACGATGAAGCGTGAACTAGATTCCCGTGCCCATGCCAAATCTAGTTTGCAAAACGGGGCAACTTCTGTGAAACCCGTTTCTGACAAATCTGCTTATTCTTCGTTAGATGACCCGCTTGAAGCGATACCCAATGACACTTTACAGCCTTGCGATCAGGAGTCTAGCGATCGCTCAGCGGATCTATCTCGCAATGGCAACCAGGCGGATGACAGCAGCATGGAACCTGAAGTGCCCCCCGTTATCCTAAATGACCCTTTGAATCCAAGAACCGTTTCCCGCAAAAAGCGGCGGTATCGCGGATTATTTTACTAATATTGTTTGGCTCTGCGATCGCGCTACTTTAGCAAATAGAGTGCAAAGGATATAGAGTGCGAAGGACATAGCGCGTGGCGAGATCAGCATCATGATGTTAACAGAACAGTTTTTTTCCCAGCTACCAGCAGATGACTTGGTGGCACTGCGACGCACGGATGCGCTCTGGCGATCGCTGCGCTTAGGGACTTTACCCATACCTACTGTCGTGCAGGAAAGTGTAGAACCATTAGAGACTATCGATTGGGATATAGTCATTTGTGGCGGCACCTTGGGCATTTTGATTGGGGCAGCTTTGGCGCAACGGGGTTGGCGGGTGGTGGTGCTGGAGCGGGGCAATTTGTGCGGACGGGATCAAGAATGGAATATTTCTCGCCGGGAATTGGATGAGTTTGTATCGTTGGGCTTATTGACCCCTGCTGAACTGGAGCAGGCGATCGCCACAGACTATAACCCAGCGAGAATCAGCTTTCTTGGCGGGGATGAGGTTTGGGTCAAGGATGTGCTTAACATTGGCATTGATCCGGTTTACTTGCTCGAAACTTTGAAGCAAAAATTTCTGCAAGCTGGCGGAAAATTGGTTGAGCAAACGCCCTTTGTTGGAGCGATCGTGCATCCCAATGGCGCGATCGTTCAGGCAGGAAACCATCAATTTTCAACGCGGCTTGTGCTAGATGCCATGGGGCATTTTTCGCCGATTGTGCAGCAGGCACGACAGGGCAAAACTCCGGATGCCGTTTGTTTAGTTGTTGGCAGTTGTGCCACAGGCTTTCCCGCCAACGAAACGGGCGACTTGCTCGTCTCCTTTACGCCGATTCAAAATCAGTGTCAGTATTTTTGGGAAGCGTTTCCGGCGCGAGATGGCAGAACAACGTACCTGTTTACCTATATGGATGCCCACCGCGATCGCCCCAGTCTAGAAGCCCTGTTTGAAGAGTATCTCCGCCTGATGCCTAGCTATCAAAGCGTAAAATTGTCGCAAATTCAGCCCAAACGCGCCCTATTTGGCTTTTTTCCGTGTTATCGCAACAGCCCCCTGAAACCCAGTTGGGATCGAATTTTGCCAATCGGCGATAGCAGCGGCAGCCAGTCGCCGCTCAGCTTTGGTGGTTTTGGAGCGATGGTGCGCCATTTGCAGCGCTTAACCCATGGCATTGATCAGGCATTGCAGGCAGATGTGTGCGATCGCCGTGCCCTTTCCTTGCTCCAGCCCTACCAGCCCAATCTCTCCGTCACCTGGCTATTTCAGCGCACCATGAGTGTCTGCATGAATCAAAAAATTGCGCCCAATCAGATCAATGACACCTTATCCAGCGTATTTCAGGGCATGGCAACCCTCGGCGATCCAGTACTCAAGCCATTTCTGCAAGATGTCGTGCAGTTTCCCTCTCTTTTCCAAATCCTAACTAAAACCGCCCTAAACCGCCCTAACATCGTCGCCAGCGTCATTCCCCAAGTTGGCATTCCTGCTCTCGCAGCGTGGATGCGGCACTACGTCACATTAGCAACCTACGCCGCCCTCCATCCTCTTAGCCAGCCCCTGATTTCTCCCTGGCTACCCACTCTTTCACCGACTGCGCGCTACTATAGTCAGCGATGGCTGGATGCATTTAAATATGGTTCTGGCAATGATTATGACGAATGACGAATGACGAATGACGGATGGCGAATGACGAATGGCGAGCGGAAATACAAAGTGTTGAGGAGGTTTTGAGTTTTGAGTTTTGAGTTTTGAGTGCTAACGACTAATGGCTAAGAAGGATCGGGATAGTGATGGATCTAGTAGGGCGGCGGTTGTTTGGGCAAGAGATTCGACAGCCAGATGAGGCGATTAATTTGGAGCGGGCAGCGCTGTATATTGCTCTAGAAGAATATCCTGACTTAGATGTAGATGCTTACATAAATGCGTTGGATGAAATGGCAGCAGCGGTAAAAGAGCGAATGCCAGCGGAATGGTATCCACTGAAAATATTGAAAACCATTCAGCAGTATTTATATGAAGACTTGGGCTATTCTGGGAATCGCACGGAATATTATGATCCGCGCAACAGCTTTTTGAATGAGGTGATCGATCGCCGTACCGGTATCCCCATTACACTATCCATGGTTTATCTTGCGATCGCCCGTCGCATCAACTTTCCCATGGTTGGCATCAATCTACCGGGGCACTTCATCATTCGCCCGATCGCCGAGGATATGGAGATTTTTGTCGATCCGTTTCATGGCGGCGACATTTTATTTTTGCAAGATTGCGAAGATTTATTGGTAAAAGTGTTCGATCGTCGCGTGGCACTCCAGCCCGAATACTTAGCCCCCGTCAGCAATCGACAACTCTTGGGACGCTTACTGACCAACCTGAAAGTTATCTATGTCAACCAGCGCAATTTCCCTAAAGCTGCCCAAGCCTGTGAACGAATTTTGCTATTGTTTCCCGATGCGCCCCTCGAACACCGCGATCGCGGTGTACTTTATTACCGCAGCGATCGCCTAGCCGAAGCTCGCCAAGACTTTGAACGCTACCTACAACTTTCTCCCCAAGCCGAAGATGCCCAAGTCATCCAAGAAATTTTGGACGAAATGACTGAATAAGAGGAATGGCAAGAGTCGAGGAGCGAGGGGCAAATAATATAAACAAACTCAAAACTCTCCTCACCCCCCTTCCTCACCCCTAATCCCTGTCAGATAGACTTCTTCTGCTACTTGCTTGATGCGTTGCAGTTGAGTTTGCATGTCTTGCTGCGTCCACTGGGCGGCGAAGGTATCGAAGCCGAACCGGATAATCGGGTTGGGAATCGTGAACTCAAAGCGGTTGACTAAGCGGGTGCCTTCTAGCTCAGGATTGCACTCCCAGCGATCGCGTCCTGCAAAAAAGCCTTTAAACGCCCAAACGACTAAGCCCGGTTCTCGCTCCACAACTACATTTGTAAGGGTGGGATGCAGAATAGGAATTTGTACTACAAAGCGGCTCTGGCTACCGATTTCCGTAGACCAATCACCCACGGGTTCACACTGCAAAGCCGGGTTGAGCCAACGACGCATCAGTGCCAAGTCAGTAATACACCGCTCTACTGCCGTGGCGCTGGCATTCACCTGAATCGACTGTTCAAATACCTGCAAAGAAGCCATCCAAAATTAACACTGAAGTAAAAACTAGAAGAGCTATAAGAGTAGCCCATGTGATACAACGTTTGGCGAAAGTCCTGAAGTTGGTTGAAAATCATAAGGTCAATAGAATTTGTGTTTTATTGACCTTACGGCAGTCGGTGTTTCTCATTGACTGCCTTTCTCTACACAATTCGTTCAAACTCAAGTTGGTAAACCCCTCTCGGCATAGCAAATTTATCGTTGGGTTTCGGCGATCGCTGACTTTTGGTTTATCTTGCCCAGTAAATCACTTTCTTTTCGATATAGACAAAGAAGCCATAGAGAACCACGCCCAACACGCCCAGAATTAAAAGGGCAGAGAACGCCAGCGGCACATTAAAGTCAGAGGTCGCTTGAACAATTAAGTAGCCTAAACCGGCGTTGGAAGCAACAGATTCAGAAATCACGGCTCCAATGAAGGCAAAAGAAGCGGCGATTTTTAGTGAGGCAAAGATGTAAGGCAGGGTGTGTGGCCAACCCACTTTTTGAAAGGTTTCTACTTTGGATGCCCCTAAGGATGCCAGCACATCTTTCATTTCTGGTTCAACGGTGTCTAAGCCAAGGGCAACATTAACGGCGATCGGAAAGAATGCTAGCAAAAAGGCTGTTACGACTGCTGGAATTGCGTTCGCGCCAAACCAAATTGCCAGTAAGGGTACGATCGCCGCTTTGGGAATCGTATTAAACGCGACCAGCAAGGGATACAGCGTTAAATAGGCAACTCTAGAGTAGCCAATCATAAATCCCAAAATAACGCCGACGACAATGGCTAGGAAAAAACCTGCCAGCGTTGTCCATAGGGTACGCAAGGAGTTTGCGGCAAGCTGGGGAGCAAATTCGATCGTTGCCCGTAAGATATTTGAGGGAGCAGGCAAGTTGAAGGCTGGGATCTTGAAGATCAGAACCACTAACTCCCAGACAATAAACAACAGCACTGTTGCAATGAATGGCAGCACGAACCCTGCTGACTTTGATTTAAAAAACTTTTCCATGGTTTAAGTCAATGAATGGGGCTAAGCTCAGCATTCCACAATGCTGAATTAACTTAGTTGTGATGAATGTGGCTACGGATAGTGGAGAAATAGTGATTAAATTCCTCCGATACTTCCTGTTCTAAAGTTCGGGGGCGCGGCAAATCAATTTTCACTTCGTAGATAATGGTGCTAGGACGGGGACTCATGACAAATACGCGATCGGATAAAAACACCGCTTCTCTCAGATCGTGAGTAATTAAGATCGCCACACATTTGACCCGCATCCATAAGGCTTGCAGCATTGTCCACATTTCTTCCCGCGTGAAAGCATCCAATGCGCCAAATGGTTCATCGAGCAGCAAAATTTCGGGTTGGTGAATCAGCGATCGACATAAGGAAGCTCGTTGCCGCATTCCGCCCGATAGCTGCCAGGGATATTGCTTTTGAAAGTCTTGCAATCGCACCGTTGACAATAAATCTTGCGCCATCCGAATGAATTGCTCTTTCTTTTGCCCAAACTCATGCTTATAAGGTGGCACGATTTCCAACGGCAGCATGACATTGTTAATCGTGTTCCGCCAAGGCAGCATCACAGGATTTTGAAAGGCGATGCCTACATTCGTCAATGGTTTAGAAATCTTTTGCCCCCGATAGCGAATTGCGCCCAGTGGAGCCGGACTCAAGCCTGACACCATCCGAAGAATAGAGGTTTTGCCGCAACCGCTCGGACCCACAAATGAGACAAATTCACCCGGTTGAATATTAAGGTGAACGTCTTCAATAATGCGGCGCATGGAGCCTTCAAAGGGATATTCCAAGCCAACATGGTCAAATTCTAGTAAGGGAGAGCCGTCTGCTAAGGCTGAACGGGTTGAAACGGGATCAGTAATAGGGTGTGTCATAAGACAGTGAGCAGTAAATGGGGCAGAAGTCCGAGGGATAGGGAAATGAGCTTGCGGGTATCGAGAGGGTTCTAGGTCAAAGGTTTGCGATCGCCCTTTGTAGGAATCATTCGCTGATCTTTCACAGGCAAAAACTCGTCAGTATAAATATCTGCGGCGGTTGGTTTGCCTTTCAGCTTGAACCCCACCACAGTTTGTTCAATAGATTTCTCTAAGCGTTTCGTATCTACAGAACCCAAGCCCAATTTTTCGGCTTCTGGCGTAACAAACAGCCGCTCCAGTGCAATCTGCATCCTAACTTTCTCAGCCTCACGGTTCATCAGCTTGCTTTGATCTGCTGCCAATACCGCATCTAATCCTGCTGTCGGATCTTTCAAGACATCTTGTAGCCCTTTAATGTAAGCGGCTGTAAATGCTTTGACAACATCAGGATTTTGCTTGGCGTAGGCACCTTTAACCAAAATGGCATTGCCGTAAAAATCAAGCCCATTTTCGTTGTAATAAAACACGTTGATGTCCTCCATCTTTTTACCGCCTTTCAGCAAAGCAGGTAGTGCAGAGGTGGAAAATCCGCTAATTGCATCCACTTGACCCTGTAGCAAGAAGGTTTCTCGCAGTTTTGGCTCCATGGTTGTCCATTCCACCGAAGCGGGATCAACACCCACTTCTTTTGCAAACAGTGGAAATAATTTCCGAGGTCCATCACCCGCCGGGGCACCTAACTTTTTACCCACCAGATCTTTGGGAGAGGTAATGCCTTTCTCTTTAAGCGAAAGAATGGAGAAAGGTGCGCCGTTTTGCGTGATGGCAACCGCGATGATTTTATCGCCAGGGTTTTTTTCATTAAAGTCGAGGGCGTTATACATGTCGCTAAAAGCGAGATCAAACTTACCAGTGCCCAGTTTACTGATCGTATCTGAGTTGCCAAAACCGCGCTCGTAATTGACATTCAAGCCCTGTTCGGCAAAGTAGCCTTTGTTAATCGCAACAATTAAAGGAGCGTCAATACTTTGCATTAAAAAGGCAAGTTGAACGCGCACTTCTTTCAAATTCTTGGCATTGGTGTTTGCTGCTGGGCTGGCTGTGGGAGATGTTCCACTGGTGCTGGTGGTTGCTGATGGAGAAGCGCAGCCTGAAAATAGGGCGATCGCTGCCATCACTAGTAATAATTTAGAAAAATGTTTAGAACTCATTCGTTTCACAGTGCTTCTCCGACTTGATTTATAGTTCTTATCAATGAATCGTGGCTTGGAAATTGCGATCGCTAAGTCACACCTAACCCATAAAATGCTGCCAGCGCTATCAGCAATCTATAGGCAACTTGTATTCTGTATACATTTAAGATGGGATTTGCTTTATTGAAGTTTAGTCGCTCAATTGCTTCTGTACAGTTAGATACAAAGAGCAGATAGAAACGCACAATTGCGCTGCTACAAGCTTCTGGTTAAAGCTGGGACTGTAATTAAGTTGGAGGGACAATTGGCGTGAAAGCTAATAAAAAAAGGCTTGAATCCCTTGCCACAGTCTTGTTTAGAATAATTTTTACTTTTTTTACTTTTTACTTTTAAAGTTACGGCTATGCTGCACCCACGAAAAGTGGTTCAACCAAATGGATGATCTTAAACTGAGCATCTTATAGATATACTGTATACAGAAAAGCAGTCTATTTTGATTATTAGGAACTTTGCAACGGTGGCTCTTTCCTCGCGTCCGCTTCAACGTAACCAGTCCTTACATGAGCAAACCTATCAGGCTTTGCGGAACGCTATTTTATCAGGAGATTTGGTAGCAGGGTCGCGGCTGGTTGAAACGCAGCTTGCAGAGATGTTAGAAGTGAGCAGAACTCCGGTTCGTGAATCGATTCGGCAATTGCAACGAGAAAATTTGATTACCACGGATGCAACGGGAGCGGTTCGAGTTGCCATGCTCTCGGTGGTGGATGCCATGCAGCTTTATGACTGCCGGATTGCATTAGAACAACTATCTGTATCAGAAGCCTGTCGCAATGTTACAAGTGAACAGCTTAAAAAACTCGATCAAGCGATAGTCCAGGCAGAAAAAGCTTTCGGACAACAGCCAAACCAATTAACTAATTTTCAATTGCTACATATGGATTACCAATTCCATCGGTTGCTAGCAGAAAGTTCTGAAAATGCTTGGCTGGTGCAAATTCTAGATCAGGTGTTTGACAAAATGGCATTGCTGCGCTTGCGTACCATGCAGCACAATCCGGGAGTATTAGAAATTCGGGGCGAACATCGCCGCATTTATGAAGCAGTGCGCGATCGCAATCCCATTGCCGCGACCCAAGCCATTCAATATCATTTGATTTCGAGCAAGGAACGAGTGATTCAGGAAATCAAAGCCCTAGATCCGCGATCGCTTGGTTCAACGGATTCGAGTTAGTCAATAGTTTCGACTAGACAAGCATTAACCATCCCCCTAGCTGTAAGAACCGCTCTTTAAAGCTTCAAAATTTTTACTTTTAAGGAAATCCAATGACAACCAACGTTGCTATTACCAAGCGTATTTTTATCTGTGGCTCTGCCCTACGCGGACAGCCCGATCATAAAAATCTGCAATCCGCCCAATTCATTAAAGAAACAGCAACTCAGCCACGCTATCGGCTTCATGCTGCGGGTGATGGCTGGCATCCTGCTATTTATGAGGTGGCAACAGGTGGCATTTCCATTCCGGGCGAAGTGTATGAAATAACGCTGGACGAGTTTAATCAACTGGCGGCATCCGAACCACCTAACATGTATCCTAGCGATGTTGTGCTACAAGACGGTGAAGTTTTGACAGCCTTTCTCTATCCCCAAGAACTCATTGAGCAACACAACTGGATCGACATTTCTCACCTCGGCGGCTGGGCTGCCTATAAAGCGCAATCCCAAACCGTAAGGGCGTAGAAGTTTTGAGTTTTGAGTTCTAAGTTTTGAGTTTTGAGTTCTAAGTTGTTGGGGCAGGTTTATCCGAGATTTAACGATTCTGCCAGCCAATCAACTACAAAACCTGCCTTGACAGGTGTCTTGTGTGCTAGAAACCACCTGAGTTATTCGCCCTTCGTTACTCTATGCTATGCCTTACTCGATCGCCGATCTAAACCAAATGAGCCAGTCAGAGTTTGTGGCAGCACTGGGGGCGGTATTTGAAGAGACTCCCGCAATCGCCCAAAAAACCTGGGATCATCGTCCATTTGCGGATCAAGGCGATCTCCAGCAGAAGATGGTTAGGGTTGTAAACGAACTGGGGAAAGCTGAACAACTCTTGCTGATTCAAGCGCATCCAAATTTGGGCAGCAAGGCAAAAATGGCAGAGGCTTCAGTGGAAGAACAGGCGGTCGTTGGACTTGATTGCTTGACTGCTCAAGAATACGATCGGTTTCAGCAGCTTAACCAGGCTTACAAAGATCAATTTGGCTTTCCGTTTATCATTGCGGTTAAAAATCACACCAAAGCCAGTATCCTGCAAGCATTTGAGCAACGTTTAAAAAATGATGCCCAAGCAGAACGTCAGCAAGCGCTATCAGAAATCCTAGACATCGCTCGTTTTCGTTTGCATACTTTGATTCACTAAATTCAATTCACTAAGCAGTTTCCTAGTATGCGGCAATACAGAACTTGCTGCTCATCTCCTTTTTAATAGATAAAAAATCAAAGCTGTATACAGAATACAGTTTTGCAAATTACAGTCTGGTGTGAGAGGAGTTATGGTGACAAGAAATGTTAAATGGCAGGTATTGCCAGCGGTTCCAATTGCCACTTGGCTGATGGTATTGAGTAGTGCCGGGGCGATCGCAGTTGAGCCTGACGCAAAAATCGTGAGTTCGATCAATCCGAGCGATTCCATGCAGATATCGCCCACAGATAGCATGGAACAAGTGCGATTTGGGACACCGATCGCACCCCTAGACGAAGCCTCAGCCAACCCAGCAACGGGAATGCTTCAGGTAACATCTGTCTCCCAGTTGACGGATGTAAGACCCACCGATTGGGCATTTCAAGCATTGCAGTCCTTGGTCGAGCGCTATGGTTGCATTGTGGGCTATCCCGATAAAACCTTTCGTGGCAACCGTGCTTTGACTCGGTTTGAATTTGCCGCCGGTTTAAATGCCTGTCTCGATAAAATCCAAGAATTGATCGCCGCTGCCACATCAGATTTTGTCAAAAAAGAAGACTTAGAGGTTGTGAAGAAACTGCAAGAAGAATTTGCGGTTGAACTAGCAGCCTTGCGCGGTCGGGTAGAAGCCTTGGAAGTGCGAACTGCAACCCTGGAAAAACAGCAGTTTTCCACTACTACCCGTCTTAACGGCGATGTCTGGTTTAACTTAACGGCGGCAGGGGCGGGACGAGATGTGCTGGCAGAGCGATCGCTGGCAAATCCAAACAACGTTAACGCCCCCCCAACCCGGATCAACGGTCGCCCCTCACGTAGTTTGCGAGATGCCCCCCAAACCACATTTGGGTTCTACACCTTTCTGACCCTAAACACCTCGTTTACGGGCAAAGATCAGCTAGTCACCCAACTGGTTTCAGGGAACGGCTTTTCTCCAGCAAACCAGTATGTCTCTGCTGGGTATTTCAACTCTTGGGGCACCCCCTTCCTCGATCAAACGGGGGTTCCTAGCTCAGGCAGCGTGGCTATCCGCGAATTGTCCTACACCTTCCCCGTGGGCGATAAACTACGGATTGCCGTTGGTCCTCGCTTAAATTACTACAAGTATTTTGATGGCACTCGCTTTACCTTTTTCCTCACTGGGGCAACTAGCTTCAACTCCAACGGCAGCACTTTGCTCAACGCGATCGATCGCGGTTCCGGTGCAGTCATCATCTACACGTTCAATCCTCAGTTCAAGTTCACGGCTGCCTATCTGGCAGAAAATACGGAGTTTCTCAACGCCTCTATCAACCAAAATGTGGCGTTCAACACATCCAGCAACCCAGCAGAAGGGTTATTTGGAGGAACCAACACGATTTCAACCCAACTCGATTTCACCCCGACTCGTAACTTTACGCTACGGTTGATCTATGCCCGGACTAATCTCAGACCTTATAACGGCTTCATTGGGGGTGCGGCTGGAGAACCTTTGCCTTATGGGTTGGCAGATGATGGGTTTGGCGGAAGACTGCGGGATTCCACTGCCAATGCGTTTTCGGCAAACTTTGATTGGCTAGTGACCAGAAATTTTGGGCTGTTTGGGCGCTATTCCTACGGCATTACCAACATCAATCCTAGAAACCTGAATCGGTCTGGAGGAGATGTGAGAGTGCAATCGTTCCAGGTGGGTTTGGGCTTTCCAGATTTGCTGAAAAAAGGAGCCTTGGGTATTCTGTCGTTTGTGGTGCCACAAGATTACAAGGCAGGAACTCGATTTTTGCTGTCTGGGGCTGGGGATGGTGGCATTCAGTATGAAATTGAAGCCTCTTATTACTATCCTTTGACCGATAACTTAGCGTTGGTGCCTGCTTTTTACGCCATCGTCAATCCTAATAACTTTGATGCGAATCCCACAGTTTTTGTGGGGAATTTGCGCGCTCAGTTCAAATTCTAGAGAGATGTGATGCCTTCGCCTCAGCGGTATCTTGCTTACCCCCATCTCCCCAAGCGTCAGAGGATGAACGTTCAACTTTTTTCTTTGACAGGCTGCTTGATTAACTCACTTTGTATAAATGGAGATATGTATGATTGCAACGATGCCGCTGGTGGTGAATGGCGATCGCCTCAACCAAAGTATTGATGAATTAGCCGCTATCGGCAAACTCGAAAATGGTGGCGTTTGCCGAATTGCCTTTACCACCGAAGACTTACTCGCCCGTCGATTAATTCAGTCCTGGATGATTGAGGCTGGCATGACCGTTCAGATTGATGCGGCTGGCAATATGATAGGTTGCTATGCCGGAACACGCTCAGGGGCAGCAGCCCTAGCAACGGGTTCTCACATTGACACGGTGCCCGTAGGGGGGCGATACGATGGCTGCTTGGGCGTACTCGCCGGACTGGAAGTGGTGCGAACGCTCAACGAAAATAAAATTCGTTTGAACCACCCGATTGAAGTGATTGTGTTCACCGATGAAGAGCGCTCGGTGATTGGCTCTAAAACGATGGCAGGAGAAATTAAGGAAGCACCAGAACACTACTGTCGTTTAGATGGCACTCCGATCCAGCCTTGTTTAGACAAAGTAGGCGGAAACTGGGATCAAATTGCTCAGGCAAAACGCGATCGCGCTGATATTGCTGCGTTTATGGAGCTTCATGTCGAACAGGGCGGCGTGTTGGAACATCGAGATGTTCCCCTAGGCGTAGTCACTGGCGTAGTCGGGCAGTATCGGTTTGCTGTGGATGTGGTGGGTTGCCCCAATCATGCTGGCACCACGCCAATGCACATGCGGAAAGATGCCCTATTTGCCGCCGCGCAAATGGTGGTTGCGATCAACAAAATTGCCGTGGACACTCCAGGGGATCAGGTGGCAACGGTTGGGTTTATGAACGTTTATCCCAATGCGACCAATACGATTCCGGGTAAGGTCGATTTTCGGATTGATCTACGCGATTTGTCTCAGCAAAATTTGGAGTTTTTGAAGGGAAAGATTGAGGCGCAAATGCGAGCGATCGCGGCTGAAACCGGCACGGAAATCACTATGCGTCAAACCCTGCACATTTTGCCGACGCTGGCTGCATCCCACATCATGGACGTGATTGAAGAAGTCTGCCAGGAAATGCACTTGGGCTACACGCATCTACCCAGCCGCGCCGGACACGATGCTCAAGAAATTGGACGCATTACCGATATGGGCATGATTTTTGTTCCCAGTCGCGCCGGGATCAGCCATTCTGAAGACGAATACACCACTCCTGAAGAATGCACCCAAGGCGCAAATGTTTTACTGAAAACCTTTTTGAAACTCGATCGCCTCTATGACTAAAGACAGAATGGCGAGTGGCGAACTCAAAACTCCTCCCCTATCCTTTTAAGGCTGCTAGGATCACACCCAAAAATTTGTCTGCCCTAGGATTCGCGACAAGGTTGGCATAGCGCATAGCGACTTGGCGTAGATTTTTGTGATCGGCAAACCAGGTGGGCGTAGGGAAAATCCAAAAAGGGGCGCGCAGCACGGTTTTTTGGGGATGGTCAAATAGGTAAGAGTTATGCACTATGCCCCGTCCAGAGCGGATGTCTTCTAGAGGATTGCCGGGAAATGCGCCCCACGTTGCCCCGGCTAACATAAACATCATGCCTGTCCAGGCATTGATCCCGATCACGCCGTATTGTAAGTGGGCGATCGCTTTATCTAGCTCTGGCTTGCATTGTCGTTGAGTTTTTGGATCAATCAACACCACACAGGATAAACTGCCCCAAACTGATTCATTCACAAACGGGATGGCTTTTGTCAAAAAATCTTTGACATCCGTAGCTTCTAAAGTGACTTCTGCTAATACGCCGCAAAAAGCTTCGGTTTGTAAGGCATATTCATTAAGGTTTGGTGGCACATTGGGAATTACTGTCCAGGGGATGCTGTCGTCTGTGTGAGTTCCCAGGGCGATCGCTTGGGGATAGTGATCCAAAAATGCTTGATAACGATCGCGGGCACCGGGATAGTAAGCTTTTCGTGGTGGAATAGTGGCGAGTGCCTGATGCAACTGGTGTAAAAACTCGTCTCGTTGCTGCCAGCCGCTCGACGTGATCACGACTTTTGCTGCAACACAGTTAAAGCTGGCATTATGGGCAACCATGCTAGCAACGTGGCGGGCTTGGAAGGCAATATCCCCTGCCGACCAAGTTCCCGGCACAATCAAAATGGGCGTGACGCAGCCCAACTCGGAGGTAATGGGTTTAGTAAGCACAGGATTGTGAGCCGCTTTGCGCTGCTGTTGTTCCTCCAATGTGCTACCCCAGACGATCGCGTCGTGGGTATGGTGTGATCCGGTAATGTGGATGGTTTCAATCTGCGGATGTTGACACAAGTAGCGTCCCAAGTCCGCATCGCCATAGACAATCGCCAAAAAGCCAGCTTGGATCAATGGCTGCAAGGCTTTTTCTAAAAATTCACCCCCATAAGCATTCACCGGGTTCATCTTCAGTAGAACCACTTGATTCTCAGCAAATAGTTTATATAAACTATCCAATGCCGCGATCGCCGCAACATTTCCCGCTCCTAGCACCAGCGATACCTTCCCTTGCTGAAGATTTTGCCGATAAATTTTTCCTTGGGTAGCAGGCTGCTCCGGTTCGATCCAGACTTCCCCTTGAAAACCTAGCCACAGCAATTGATCTAGCAAATTATCGGGAAATACCTGAGCCACCCATTGACCATTAGAACGACGGGCGATCGCGGATGGCTTGAGTTGTCCGCCAGCCTCTAGAGTTTTGATTAGCCCTTGCAAGGTGAGCAAGGTGGCTACAGGTCCAGTTAGCCAGTCTTCTCCTGCCAAAGATGAATTGGGATCAATGCCCTTAGCGATATTTGCCGCGATCGCCCAAGGTTCCGCCACTGCCATCACGCCAGTCACACAGCCACGCAGGTAGACGATCCGGTCTGCGATCGACGTTTGCACCCAGTCCTGTTTGCGGCTGACTAATGCGGCGATTGCTCGATTTACCCGCTCTTGAGGCGTTGTAAAAGGCATAATAAAAGTCGAAGGGCGATCAGGGCAAAACATCAAACTATTTCTCTTGGGCACCCATCGCAGACCCAGTTCATCTACTTTCTCTGCAAAAAACAGGGATTCAAAGAAAAACGCGGTATTCTTTACCCGTAGTGATTTAGATCACTGAGCATTCCGACTTCAATCACTCATTCAGTTAAGCAGTTAGAAGACAATGGGTACGTGGAGTTCTGTAGATAATCATGAACCATATCAGCATGATCCGAAAGTTGGTTGAAGAAGCCCTTCATATCAAAAGGCTAACTTGTAACATCGAAAATGAAATTAACTATGAGCTAACTCGACTAGGACATATTTCAGATTCGGATTTTGAAGCACTTGAATTGCTGATGGCAGAAATGGATGCTGGACGAATTGCACTCGTGCCCAGCCCCTAGACACAAGTATTTATAGTTTAAGGGCATCGCTGTCAGGGTTTTAGCGCTCAAGGCAGGATAGCCTGCCCCAAATGTCCATTACTAAAGATGAAAATCAAACCTTAAACTTTTCAGTAATGCGTTGCATTGCCTTTTTGACATTCTCACGGCTATTAAATGCAGACACTCTAAAATATCCTTCACCTGCGGCACCAAAACCAGAGCCGGGTGTACCGACTACGTTAACGGTATTCAAAAGTTTATCAAAGAAATCCCAGCTAGAAATCTCGTGGGGCGTTTTCACCCACACGTAAGGTGCATTGATGCCCCCATAGACTTGAATGCCTGCGGCGGTTAACTGTTCGCGAATAATTTGGGCATTCTCCATGTAAAAGCGAACTAGTGCTTGAACTTGAGTTTGTCCAGTGGGCGAATAAACGGCTTCTGCGCCTCGTTGTACAACGTAAGATACTCCATTAAATTTGGTAGATTGGCGGCGGTTCCACAATTGCCACAGGGATACATCTGAACCATCGGCGGCTTTGCCCATCAGAGTTTTGGGAACGACGGTCAAAGCGCAACGAGTGCCCGTGAAGCCAGCATTTTTAGAAAAAGAACGGAATTCGATCGCGCACTCTCTTGCTCCTTCAATTTCATAAATGGAGTGCGGCAGATCTGGATCGGTAATAAACGCTTCGTAGGCGGCATCGAAGAAAATAATGGAGCCGTGGGATCTAGCGTAGCTAACCCAAGCTTGTAAATGTTCTCGTGTGGCAGTGGCTCCAGTGGGGTTGTTGGGAAAGCAAAGATAAATTAAATCCACTTTTTTAGTAGGGATGCTGGCGGTAAAGTCGTTCTCAGCCGAAATCGGCAAATAGACTAAGCCACCATATTCGCCGCGATCGTTGGCATCGCCCGTGTGTCCTGCCATGACGTTGGTATCAACATAAACCGGGTAGACGGGATCGGTGACGGCGATCGTGTTGGTGCTGCCAAAAATGTCGAGAATGTTGCCGCAGTCGCACTTAGAGCCATCGGAGATAAAGATTTCTGAGGCATCGATGTTGCAGCCCCGCGCTTGAAAGTCAAACTGAGCAATCTTTTCTCGTAGCCATCCATAGCCTTGTTCGGGACCGTAGCCTTTGAACCCATCGCGATCGCCCATTTCTTCCACTGCCTGGATCATGGCACTGCGGCAGGCTTCCGGTAAGGGTTCGGTGACATCACCAATGCCCAACCGGATCACCTTCGCTTCTGGATTCGCTTCGACAAAGGCATTCACTCGTCGCGCAATTTCTGGAAACAGGTAGCCCGCTTTGAGCTTTAAATAATTATCGTTAATCGTTGCCATAGGATTGCTAAAACTTAGTACAGTGCTGCTCGTTCTATTATTCCGAAAAATGGGTCAAAAAGCAGCCAGAATGAAATAACGCAGGCGGCACGGGGGGAGAAAGAATGACGCAGCGGGAGGCGGAATTTGCGAATCAAGAGGATGACAGGGCGATCGCGGCGTTGCTAGAGGCAGCATTGCAAGATCCACAGATTCAGGTAAAAGTGCAACAACGACAAACCTGCGTGCGAGTGTTATTGGAGGGAGACTATTTGCCGGAGCCAGCGACCGCGATCGCCGCCATTCGCCAAACGCTGGAACGCCATTACCCTAACGGCATCACGCAGATAGAAATCTATGCCCGGTATTTAGGAGCGACTCAACTTGCATGGCGCAAAACGCTAACTCTGCCAGTAGTGGATCGACTTGCTACTGAAGAGGTCTTTCAGGTTGAGGAAATCCCCCCTCAGACAAGTGTTCCTGTGGCAACTTTACCAGAGCGATCGCGCCGTTTAAGTCCCAAAAAGATTGGTTCCGCTGGCTGGGGCGCATTGGGCACGGGTTTAGTTTTAGCCATTCTCCTCGTGATTATTAACCCATTGAAACTGCTATTCGCTGGCTTTTTGGTGATGGTACATGAAGTGGGTCATGCTGTTACCCATTGGCTATTTGGGCGTCCCGCCTTACCCACCGTCAACTTGCTCTATGGGGGCGGTATTACGCTGGTGTTTGAGCAGTCGCTTGTGGTGATTGGGCTGGTTTATCTTGGCTTCGCGGTGCTTGCCTATGGGTGCCGTGCCTATCCAAAACTGCTGGGTGGATTGGCAGGACTCACAATTTTATATACTTTCTGTCTACGCACCTCCACTAACACAATGCTCTCAACCTTTATGGGGCACGGCATGGAGTTGGTAGCGATCGCCCTTTGCCTATATTTTTCCGCTAGTGGCTATGTCTGTCGCGTGGTTGGCGATCGCTCTATCTACGCAATGCTGGGCTTCTTTACCTGGTTTTATGACCTGCAATTTTCCTGGAAGTTGATCCACGACGAAGATTTTCGAGCCTTTTATGAAGGCGGCATCGGCGGGGTGCTAGACAATGATTTTGTGATTTTGGCAACCGAATATTTTCAAACCGATTTAGCCGCGATCGCCCAATGGTTCTTAATGGCTTGCCTTATAGCGCCAGTCGTTGCGTTTCTCGTGCTGCGATATGAATCTTGGCTGAAACGGGGACTACATGCCTTACTCCAGCATCCTGCTTCCTGATCCCTACATCCGATTGGGAGCCGCCAAGTTGCGAAACTGGGTAAACTGGGACTCAAACAGTAGTTTTACCGTTCCGGTTGGACCATTCCGATGTTTGGAGATAATCACCTCGGCAATGCCGCGATCGGGGGTGTCTGGATTATAGTATTCGTCGCGGTAGAGCATCATAATTAGGTCTGCGTCCTGTTCGATCGCGCCCGATTCCCTCAAATCACTCATCATTGGGCGCTTGTTCGTGCGGGCTTCCACGCCCCGACTTAACTGAGACAGGGCAATCACCGGGACACTCAATTCTCGCGCCAATGCCTTCAGCGATCGCGTGATTTTTGACAATTCCTGCACCCGGTTGTCACTGCCCCCATCCATCAACTGCAAATAGTCCAGCACAATCAGCCCTAATGCGCCGCCTTGCTCCGCTTGGAGCCGACGCGCCTTTGAGCGAATTTCTGTAACGCTAATGTTTGGCGTGTCATCAATAAAAATCGGCACTTGCGACAGGGAACTAATCGCATGTCCCAAAGGCTCCCATTCCTGTTGGCTGACCCGTCCCGATCGCAGGCGACCACTCTCAATCCGCACTTCGCTTGCCAATAGCCGCTGCACCAGTTGTTCTTTCGACATTTCCAAACTATAGATTGCGACAGGCAACTTATGAAACGCCGCAATATTCCGGGCAATATTCATTACGAAGCTGGTTTTTCCCATTGAGGGTCTGCCTGCCACGATGATCAAATCAGATCGCTGAAATCCTTGGGTCATGGCATCAAGATCATAGTAGCCGCAGGACAAGCCGGGTAACACCATCCCCAGCGATCGGCTTTCGATGTCGGTAAAGGTGCTAGTTAAAATGTCTGCGGTTGCCGTTAAACCTGCTTGGGGGCGATCTTGAGTGATACTAAAAACTTTCTGCTCAGATTGGTCTAAAACTTGGGGTAAATCTTGAGAAGTATCATAGCCCAACTGGGAGATTTCGCCCCCAATCTGAATCAGCTTACGCCGCATGTACTTATCTACTATCAGAGCCGCGTACTGATCAATATTGACGGCGCTGACGGTTCGATCAATCAACTGAATTAGCTTATTTTGTCCGCCTACTTTTTCTAGGAGATTGCGATCGCGTAACCATGCCGAAACACTCATCAAATCGGTTGCCATGCCTTTGCTTTGCAGCGCTAGCGTTGCCCGAAAAATTTCTTGATGAGCGGTCAGGTAAAATGCCTCTGGACGAATTAAATCAGTAACTCGACCCAAGGCTTCAGGATCAAGAAAAATTCCCCCCAAAATAGCTTCTTCAGCATCAATATTTTGAGGCGGAATGCGATCGTTAAACGTCTGAAAGCTTAATTCCTGAACCATCACGAGTCGCCTAAAAGAGGATAATCACCGTATTGACTGAGCCAAGCATCCCTAACAGGATTCAGCCCCATTACTATACCGTCGGATTACAGAAGTTCCAACTACATTTAGAGTTTATAGCCAATCTTTAGAATACTTAAACGCTACCTATGGAGAAAGTTGAATCTATTAGCGAAGACTACTGACAGATCTAAATAAACCTCCTTTTTCAATACTTATGTACTATTCTATAGGACTTGAGAGTGAGCGTAAAGGGTCGCTTTAAAAGTACTTAAACGCTACCAGTGAACTCAATAATCAAAAACAGGGCTGAGCTATTGCCCAACCCTGTTTTTGATTAATCTCCAATAAAGGTGAGATCGCCTAAGCAGGCACCACTTGAATCTCGATTGTGGCTGAAACTTCAGGATGAAGCTTAATTTCGGCGGTGTAAGCTCCTAGCTGATGCACCTCAGGCAGCGTAATTGTGCGGCGATCGACCTCTTGTTTGGTCAACGCTAAAATTGCATCCGCCACTTCTTGAGTGGTAACAGTTCCAAAAATTGCATCATTCTCACCCACTTGCTTGGCAATGCTAATGGTTTGTACTGCCTCAATTGATTTCTTAATCAATTCAGACTGCTGCTTCAATTCGGCAAGGCGCAAGCGTTCATGCTCTTTGCGACGCTCTACTTGCTTTAAGACCCCAGGACTTGTGTGAACTGCCAAACCTAAAGGCAACAGATAGTTTCGAGCATAGCCAGGAGCAACTTCTACTAAGTCGCCAGACCGACCGAGCTTACTAACATCTTTATTGAGAACCAGTTGGACACGCTTTGCCATAATCACACGAACCATCAACGACTAAGAGACTAATAAAGACTGGCTGTTTCAATAAATTGAATAGGCAACAGACTAATGGGCAGTGAGGGACTCGAACCCGCGACATCCTGCTTGTAAGGCAGGCGCTCTACCAACTGAGCTAACCGCCCAATTGTGCTAATTGAAGCACGGAAGGTAATTATAACAGAAGTCTGTTGTTACTACTAGGGTTCTTTCAAAACAGCGGGTTCTTTCAAAACAGCAATCATCCAACGGGCATTGCTTTCACCGCTTGGCTGTACGATCATTAAGTTACTAAGCAAGTCCAACCTACTTTCTGGCAATTTTTCTTCACATAAACAAATAGGAATCCTCTGGATAGATAATCTCTATTATGCAAATTTATAGAATTCAAAATATAGGTAACCTATGGCACAACGCTATGTCCGCGTTCAAATAGAAGACGGGCAAATTCATTACGGACTGCTAAAGGTTGATCGTCAAGTTCGCACTTTAGATGCGCCCCCTTGGTTAGAAGGACAACCCACTGACTTAGAACTAGCTCCAGACAGCTATCAGACTCTTGCGCCCTGCTATCCATCCAAGATAATCGCCGTTGGAAAAAATTATGCAAACCATGCCGCAGAAATGGGAACGCCTGTCCCGCAAGAGCCACTCTTGTTTCTGAAGCCACCGACCTCTGTGATCGCGTCGGAAGCAGCAATTCAGTATCCCTTGCAAACGGAGCGGGTAGATTATGAAGGAGAGTTGGCGCTAATTATTGGCGATCGCTGCTTTAACTGCACCCCCGAAGAAGCACATACCAAAATATGGGGCTACACCATTGCCAATGATGTAACTGCACGAGATTTGCAAAAAAGAGATGGGCAGTGGACTCGCGCTAAAGGCTTTGATACGTTTTGTCCATTAGGTCCGTGGATTGTGCGCGAACTCAACCCCAGCGCCCGTCTGCAAACCTTTCTGAACGACGACCCCAATCCCGTTCAGTCTACCCAAATTGATGAAATGGTATTCTCGCCTGATATGTTGGTGGCTTACATCAGTCAGGTGATGACGCTGCTGCCCGGAGATGTAGTGCTGACGGGCACCCCCGAAGGAGTGGGAGCAATGCAAGTTGGCGATCGCGTACGGGTGGCGATCGAAGGCATCGGTCACTTGGATAATTTCGTCATTGCGAGAGAAGTTCCGATCGCCAAGGACACTGAAACTCTTTAGTAGCGAACCTGACTATAGGCTGCTTCCGAAACGACTGGAATTTCTCCGTAACGTCCTCTAACTGCAAAAACAATCGAATAAATTGAAGAAGCCATAACACCAATAAAAATCATGCTAAAAATCGTTGAAGTTAGCAAAGTAAATGGTGAGTTGATACCTAGTAAATCACCGGTAGAAAGCCCCAATAAACTGAACAAAATTCCTACAAGTGAAGCAGTAATCCCAATTAATAATGCCTGCATTGTGTTGAAACGAATAAAGCCGTTGATCTTATCGTTCCTAACGACCAAAACGTAAAGAGCGAAGAAAATTATCATGCTGGCATATCTTCCTGCCACCATGCCTAACAATCCATATACAAACGCAAAGGGAGCAAGCGGCAATAGCAATAACGCAATACTAGGAAATTGAGCTATTAAAAATATACCTAAACCAGCAGCTTCCACCATTGGGTAGGCATAAGGAAGAATGGCAAAAATCCGATCCTTAATTGAGACTGAGCCGCGCATGGTCATTACCCTTTTCTCCAGACTAATTATTAAATACTCACAATATTGCCAAGAATAACGCAGGTACTCAAAGAATGGCTATTGCTTGGCTATCAGGTACTAGTTTGTGGGGTTGCCGCACCCAAATATTTTTCTAGATAGGGCGAAAATACTTCGTAAATCAAAGTAAGCGGCTGACCGTGATGCCAGAAGAGGTAGTGCCGCCCCCAGAAAGGTCCAGTTTGTCCAAACGCCTGTTCTAATTCGGCAGAGTGTCCATAATATACCCCCTGCACATCTCGATAGAGTTCAGTTCGCAATCGGGCGAGGCTTGCCCAAATAGGCAGCGATCGATTTTGCAAATATTCATCTACATGACTGGCTTCCCACCAAGAAGTGGCGTAGGCGAGACGCTGACCCGAAGCCGTTCGCAGCCATACTTGACGACGCAAGCGTGGACTAGGAAGCACCTGAATTTGCTTCGGTGCTCCATCCGATTCCATGCCGATCGCCGACATATCGATCACATCCACTTCAGTCGGTTCGCCCGTCAAAAGCTGAAGATGCCGAGTCGGAGAGCCATCCCCCAACATCAATATTTGCCACGCAGGCGCAAGCTGGTCGTGAGGCAAGCCTTGCTGAATATCTATCTCAGTCGCTTGCCAAAGTGGATTTAGGGAATACCAAGTTGGCAACAAGACGCTGTCTGGGGGAGTAATCGTGGCAGTCAATTTCTTTACACAACTTAACCTCTTTTCAATCATAGCCCTTGACGAATGATGAATGACGAATAGCGAGTGGCGAATTGTGAACCGCTGTGATTTGTTGAGAAGTGGCAGAGAGAAAAGGTTCAGCGTTAAGATGCGATCGAGTCCAAAAAACTGAACAAAACTCAAAACTCAAAACTCAAAACTCCTTCTCCTCATGTTGTTTTTATCTGCGATCGCTCGTCTGCTCAAATCCTGCGTTCCTTCAGCTAAAGTGTCTCGTCGGTTGGGCTGGGTCATTCTTTGTTTGTTGACTGCGCTTTTGGTTGCCGTGCCTGTGCTGTCTCAGCAGCCTGTAACGCTGAAACTATTGATGAGTGCGCCCGATGTACCACCCTGGACGAATTATCTGGTGAAGGAATTTGAGGCGCAGAATCCAGGGATTCGTCTGCAAGTGATCGAAGGACCCAATAATGTCAGTCTGTTGGAGGATCTCTATACCACCGCGTTTTTGCTGGGCGATTCTCCTTACGATCTGGTCAATATGGATATTGTCTGGACACCCAAATTTGCGGCGGCAGGTTGGTTAAAAGATTTGACAGATGAGTTTTCGGAGCAGGAATTAGCCCCTTTTTCGCCCTCTGCGATCGCAGGTGGACGCTATCAAAATCGGCTCTATCGTTTACCGACTCGCAGCGATGCGGGAATGCTGTATTACCGGAAAGATTTATTGCAAGCGGCAAACCTCGAACCGCCCAAAACCTTTGAAGACGTAGAACGGATTTCTAAAACCTTGCAGCAGCAGCAAGCGGTTCGTTGGGGCTACCTGTGGCAGGGCAAGCAATATGAAGGAGCCGCTGCCATGTTTGTTGAGGTGCTGAAAGGCTTTGGTGGGTTTTGGGTCAATCCCGACACGCTCGAAGTCGGGCTAGATCAACCCGAAGCAATTCGTGCCGTTGAGTTTCTGCGGAACACCGTCAGCCAAGGAATTTCCCCACCCGGCGTAACAACCTACGTGGAAGAAGACACGCGCCGCATTTTTCAAAATGGGGAAGCTGCCTTTTTGCGAAATTGGCCCTATGCCTGGTCGCTACTCAATGCCGACAATTCCCCCGTAAAAGGCAAAGTAGGCATTGTGCCGATGATTCCTGCTGCTGGGCAGACTGGCGGTTCGTGTCTAGGCGGTTGGGGTTTAGGCATTTCTAAAACCTCAAAACATCCCCAGGAGGCGCTTAGGGCAATTCGCTTTTTGATGAGTGAAACTGCCCAAAAACAAGTTGTGCTGGATGCGGGCTATGTGCCAACTCGCGAAGCCCTATTTACCGATGCCGCGATCGCCGCCAAATATAGCCACTATCCTGATTTGCAAAAAGTGGTAAAAAATGGCATACTCCGTCCCCCGATCGCCCAATATGCCCAAGCCTCCGACATTCTTCAGCGCTATCTCAGTGCCGCCCTCACCAATCAGCAATCTTCAGAACAGGCAATGAAAGGAGCAGCAGAGGAAACCCGGCGACTGGTGGAAGCAGGGAAGCGGGCGTAGAGAGGTAAAGAAGTAGAGGAGTGAAACTTAAAACTCAAAACTTAAAACTCAAAACTTAAAACTCAAATGATCAGCAAATCCACGATTCGATCGCAAGAACAACGCACCGGGCTTTACCTAACCTTGCCTGCTTTGGCGATTTTGCTATTGGTGTTTGCCTATCCGATTGGGCGATCGCTGTGGTTGGGGTTCTTTGCCCAAAATTTGGGAACCGAGTTAAAGCCTGTATTTGTCGGCATCAGTAACTATGTCCGCATTTTTGGCGATGGACACTTTTGGCAAACCTTTGGAGTGACGGTGCGGTTTACGGTGCTATCGGTGTTGCTGGAGGTAATCCTAGGAATCGCGATCGCGCTGGTGCTAAATCAAGCGTTTCGAGGGAGAAGTGTGGTAAGAGCGATCGCGCTGCTTCCTTGGGCATTGCCCACCGCGCTGATTGCGCTCGGCTGGACGTGGATTTTTAATGATCAGTACGGCATTGCGAACGATATTTTACTGCGGCTAAATCTGGTGCAGTCGGGCATCAACTGGCTAGGAGAACCTTTTACCGCAACCCTAGCGCTAATTGTGGCAGATGTCTGGAAAACGACCCCCTTCGTTAGTATTTTGCTACTGGCAGGGTTGCAATCCATTCCAGGGGATTTGTATGAAGCGCATTCGCTGGAGGGGGCTTCCTCTTGGCAAAGCTTTTGGCAGATTACGCTACCGCTGTTGCTGCCTCAAATTGTGATTGCCACCTTGTTTCGTTTTGCTCAAGCCTTTGGCATTTTTGATCTGGTTCAGGTGATGACGGGCGGTGGTCCCGGCGGCTCTACGGAGGTCGTATCGCTATACATTTACGCGAATGCCATGCGCTACCTGGATTTTGGCTACGCCTCCGCCCTAATCGTGGTCACCTTTTTGCTGCTGGTGCTTGCCATTGTATTAGGCAGTGGGTTGATCCGGCGATCGGCTTCGCTTAGGGAATAGACCCGGAAAAAGTTATCAATGCACCGTAGATTACTACACAGGAAAATGGCTTGGTCGCGATCGCCAGCGATTCCCTAAATCTTCTCTTAACCTGAATATCGAGGTAAAAATCAAGGCGTTGCTGAATCGAGATATGAAATTTGTAGGGACAATCCCTTGTAATTGCCCCTACAAATTTCAGAGAGGGTAGGCACAAGGCGCTACCCCTACCCGTGGAAATCATGTTTGTATTCAGCAATACCAAAATCAAAACTTTTTGAGGATAGGGTGAAGAACATCTCCTTATTTTTATGTTTTTAGATAAATCTAAACTTTTTAGTGAGAAAACTAAAATCAGTTTATTATCTTTAGTATTAATCTAAATTAATCTATGCTCATCCTAGAAACTTGTGAATGCGCGAATAGATTTAAAGCCTTCTAACTATCTAAGAAAAAGAGCTATCAGTAAAAAATATGAATATCTGATCATATAAGTCTTTTTCTTAAGATGTAAAGCTTTTATCCTTAGCTATCACAACGATTTAACTGAGTGCATCCCGCTTTTGCGAGTTGACCCTCATCCCCCAGCCCCTTCTCCCAAAATAAGATAGGAAAGCAAGATTCAAAGTCTCTCCCAGTGCAGGAGAGACTTTGAGTGAGGATTACAAATGTGGGATTACCTGATTTAACTTTGGGTTAATTGATTGATTTATTAAGTTCAAACGCTTGGAGGATTTCAACTGCATGAGTCAAAATCTTAAACCATGGACGGCTATTCCACTGTTGAATATTGAAGTTGATAATATTTCACTGATTGATCTACTTACTCACCTTAAACAAGGAATTGTTTTCACTCCAAATGTTAATCATCTGATTAAACTGCAGCAAGATCTAGAATTTTGGCGGATTTACAAATCTGCTGACTACAGATTATGCGATAGCCAAATTCTTCTGTATGCTTCACGCTTGTTAGGCAATCAAATTTGCGAGAGAATTTCAGGCTCAGACTTTTTTCCTGCCTTCTACACATTTCATAAAGACAATTCAGATGTCACTATTTTTCTGCTTGGAGGACTGGAAGGCGTTCCAGAAAAAGCAGCAGCAGCAATCAATTCAAAGTCGGAGCGGAGGATGGTTGTAGGAACATACTCTCCACCCTTTGGCTTTGAAAACGATGAGCAAGAATGCCAGTTGATTGTTGACAAGATTGTTCAATCTGGTGCAAGCGTTTTGGCAGTAGGAGTCGGGGCACCCAAACAAGAAAAGTGGATTTGGAAATTCAAGCATAAGTTGCCAAAAGTAAAGATTATTTTAGCAATTGGGGCAACAATCAATTTTGAAGCTGGCATTGTCGATCGCGCTCCTAAATGGTTAAGCAACTCAGGTTTAGAGTGGCTCTTTCGATTGATGATTGAACCTAAGCGACTGTGGAAACGCTATGTATTTGATATGTTTCCCCTTGTCTGGCTGCTTTTAAGGCAAAAGGTTGGTTTATATTCTAATCCTTGGACTGTGACTCATGACTCTGTAGAAGTTGATGAAGTTTCATCATTATAGAAGTTACGCACTGTACAAATTAAGATGAGTATGCATCAACGAAATTGCTGAATTTGAGGGTTTCTAAGCCTTAAGTTCAACTTGAAGTTTCTGTTCAAAAATGCCTCTAAACCTGCGAGTAAAGGTGTTTTACGACACCCAATTTAGAGGGTGCATATTTTGATTTTCTGTCAATGCGTAAGTCTTAAATTAGATAACTTTCTAATAAGTTAGGCACGGAAATCGATCTCTTCAATAAAAACGAATCACTCACTTTTTACGTACCATGCAGCAAACTTCATCTCCAACAGCCAAAGAGACTAGTAAAGAAGATATTGGAGTTGCATTTCTAGCTCCAGAGTTAGAAATGCATAGAAAGCAACTAAAAATTCTGATGATGGGACCAAGCTTAAGTCAGCAAGGTGGAATGGCAACAGTCCAGAATCTGATTGTTCAAAAGGTTACAAACGATGTTCAAATTGAGCATGTCGCTACCCATGAAGAAGGAAATATTTTTTTCAAAACTAAAATATTTTGCAATGCGATTAATAAACTTCTTCTAAGTTTATTAAGAAACAGTTGTGATTTAGTTCATCTACATGTTTCTGAAAAAGGAAGTGTTCTTAGAATTTCTATCCTTGTGCTAGTGACGCGCTTGTTTCAAAAACCAGTAATGATTCACACTCATGGTTGTGAATTTCATAGTTTTTATGATTCTCTACCCTTGTTTCTTCAGATGTGTGTAAGTTGGATTTTTAAACAGTGCGTTTGTGTATTTGTATTGTCTAAAAGTTGGCAAGATTATTATGTTTCTCAGTGTGGGCTTTCACTAGAGCGAACTTTTGTCTTGACAAACCCGGTAGATTTTCCAGAGGCTATCCCAGACAGAAGCAGTGCCGAGAAAGTAACTTTTCTTTTTCTGGGGCGCGTGGGTCAACGTAAAGGATCATTTGACCTGCTTCAAGCATTTTCTAATCTTCCGAAAGAGGATCAAGAGAAAGCGGCACTCATCATTGCAGGAGATGGGGAGGTTGAAAAAGCGCGTGACCTTGTAGAAACATTAGGAATTCAATCCTATGTTTCTATTCGCGGTTGGTTGTCACAAGAAAAGTGTAAAGAACTCCTTGCTCAAGCAGATGTTTTTATTTTGCCCTCTTACAATGAGGGGCTTCCTATGGCTATTCTGGAAGCGATGGGCTGGGGGCTTCCTATCATTAGCACCCCTGTAGGAGGAATACCAGAAATTATTGTTTCAGGTAAGACAGGATTGTTAGTTCCTCCTGGGAATGTACAGGAAATTAAAGCTGCCATTCAGTTCTTCATAGAAAATAAAGAACAAAGAGTAGCTTGGGGAATCGCTGCCAGGGATTGTGTGGCACCGCTAGCAATAGAAAACTACTCTTTGCAACTGGCTAAGATTTATCGAGAAGCCATTACGTCGAGTGAATTTGTAGGAGTAGATTGTTTTTAATGTCACCTAGTTATGGATGACATTTAGTTTGGTCGTTAAAAATATGGGGTCTTTGCTTTTCAATGTCGAATGTTGAGATTCCCAAGATCCCCATATAAAATGCCACGTCCTCCCGTACCCAGATAAACTCGTCCAAATATCAGGCGATCGCCCTCTAAAAAATTTATGTTGCTCAGTCTCTGTTGGTCTGACGAGATTTTGATCCATTTTGCTTTCGCAGCATCTCCGGGCAGCATCGTTGCATCATCGGAGCGGAACAGCCCTTCAACACCATTGATAGTTCCATAAACAAATGTAGACGGGTTTTGATGTCCGGGGGCTGGTTTTCCAAACGCGACTTCATTTGCCTGTTGAATTTGAGCCAGTTTAGTGAATGACAAACCTGCATCACTAGAACGATACAGGCGGTTGTTATGAATACTCAACCAAACCTCTCCTCGCATTCCAGGAACGGCTTTAACTGAATGCAGATAAAAATTGGGTAGTCCCGTTACAGTTTTTTGCCAGGTTGCGCCGCTGTTTGTACTTCGGTAAAACGCTCCCTGATTAGGACGATCGCTGTACTTGTAAAGATAAAATAATTCACCATCTACTCGGTCTGACGCGATCGGCTGATTGGAAAACCACAGTTGTGCAGTGGTCTGATTTGGAGCATTTTGCATAGATAGCCAGGTTTTACCGCCATCCAACGATCGCTGCGGAAAAACATCGCCTTGAGGTGCCCAAACGATAATCGGTTTTCCGTTGGCTTGAAGCGTTGCCGATACTGCTACTTTGCCATTTGCTGCCCCCACGGGCAAGTTGATAAAAGAGTCCCAAGTTTGCCCATTATTGCTAGAATAAGCCCCCTGTCCTTGACTATCTTCCCGTCCGCCTTTGCCTGGAAAACTACCAACCCTCACGATAATTTTGGGATCAGCTTCAGAGAAATCGATGCCTGTAGTATCGCTAAATTTCCCATTATCATAGGTTTGGCTAGGGATAGAGGAAAGCGATTCATGTCTAAATCCCTGCATATCAGCAACCCCGCTAAAGAGATGCGATTCTCCTGCAACGGGAGGGCTTTTCACGACAAACACCACCAGTTCTTCCAAATTGTTCATATAGGTACACCACTGGGATGCAGAGGTTGTGATGTCATCGGTTCGCATGACCCCAAAGCCTGTAGTGAGCCAGACCTGCTTAGGTTGATAGGGATTGATGGCTAGCCCCCCCGTTAAGGTATACAAGTGCCATTTGGGCCACCATTTCACCGCTTCCACATTCGGCTTGATGGATTGCCACTGAGTTCCCCCGTCGGTACTCCGATACAATCCTTCTGGGGTGAACGGATAGGTCGCAACCATGACAGTCTTTGGGTCTTGAGCATAACCCGCGATCGCGGAATAGTTCTTTCCACTTTGAGGAGTAATTTGTGCCCATATCCCAGCCTGGTATTTCCAAACGCTGCCTTGAGGATTGGATGGTGTGGTAAAAAAGGTGATGTACACCGTTCCATCCGCTGCAATCATTGCTTGTTGAGGATTTTGGCTGGAGTCAGGTCCATCGGCTAGCAATGACCAAGTTTTTCCGCCGTCCTCACTGCGATAAACGCCCTGACCCATCACCCCGGCGTAAAGGACTTGAGATCCGGTTTTGGAAGAGCGATCGCCTTGACGAGAGCGAGGATCAAACACGACAAATGCAATTCCTCCCTGCGTTCCCTTACTGGGAAAACTCTCGACAGGTTGCCAGGATTTTGCTCCATCATCACTTCGATACAACCCATCCAACCGAGACCCGAAATATACAATCTGACTATTATTGGGATCAACTGCCAGCCGTTCTCCTGCCCAGCGCCACTCCTCATTCCCTCCCATCCGCAGCCGCGCACCTGCAGAAGTTCGTAGGTTAGTTAAAGTCCAAGTTGCGCCTCGATTAATCGACTTCAACACGTCGCCATTGGCATCACGGGTGTAAGCCCCTGTTGCGGCATAAATTACGTTTGGATTGCTTGGATCGAGCGCAATGCTCTCAATGTTGTAGCGATCGCGCTGCTTATCCATCAGTTGCACCCAGCTAGATGTTGCTGCGTTCCAACGATAAACGCCTCCAACATCCGTGCGAGTGTAAATCAGGTCACGTTCTTTAGGATGAATCACCAACCCTGTAACGAACCCCATCCCGGCGATCGCCACATTGTTCCAAGTATAAGATCCCGATTGAACACGGGAAGTAGCTTCCGAGGAAACAAGAGCAGGATTGAACTGAGTTGTTGTAGGCAGAGAAGATAAAGAACAGCCAGATGAAAGCTGGATATTAGTGCAGCCTGTGAAACTAAAAGTGATGCATACGATCACAACAGCAAGGATGCTGGGCTGGTGTTGCTGAAGTTGGATTGACATATGATCACCTTTTTCTTTGATATACCAACACAAATTGCGGTCATTCGTATTTCAAAAGTAAAAGTTTCATAATGTCATCATTCCTGATAAAAACTTATAGGATTTCAAGTTAAGGCTGTTACTTTTACTTCCCCCAATACCCCAAATCACTCCCTTGATGTAACTCAAAGTTGGCTTGTAGCGCAAGCATCAAATCAACCAAAAAGGCACAGATAGAAAGTGGGAATAGAAGAACTACTTTCCCAAATGACTTGTATCGGAGACTCTGGAATCGGCGCGTCAGAATAAAGGGTGGAATAAGCCACCATCCTTTCACGATAGTCATTCTCTGAATACATTTGCCAAGCCAATCGGGATCTTCCTCATTTAGTTTTTTAACTAGTGATCCTGCGTGCTGTTGCGAATCATCCATATCTTCAAGATATTTATAAATTAGTTTGTTGACAGTATCAAGGATAATAAGCCACCTTTCATGTCGCAATAAGCGATCAACTTGCGTATATGCTTCAAAAGTATGTGATGCAGACTTTGCCAGAATGACTCGATTTGGGTCGGCAGATGATTGCAGTCCATCAGTAACAACCATGGTGTATATGAAAGAATCCTCTCCTGGCAAACAAGTGGGCAGCCAGATTTGATGTAATATCTCTGACCTACTGCAGTAGAGTTGTCCACAGATCCAGGCTGAACTCTCTTCGATACTTTTTTTCTCTGATAAACCAGACGCTAAAACCGAGAGCTTTTCCATTAAGCTCCTCTTCTGTTTTAATGCTATGTCCTTAATTGGTTTATCTACTGCAACCCACGCATTCGGCATTGTTTCTAATACGTCTATCATTGAAGACAGGGTATCAGGCTGAAGAAATTCAATATCAGCATCCATCAAGAACAAATACTTTGCACTTGGTTTAGATAGTTGGTGTACATAAGTATTCCATGCGTTGGACTTTCCAGCCTGTGTTAACTCGCAAACTTGCCAACAAACTTGAGGATAAACAGAAGGAGTAACTAATTCTTCAAGCGTAGACCGAGAAACAGTTGCAGTGTCATCAGTACAACCATTAGGCACAACAATAATCTCAATGCTCACATCGGAATTCGCTTGACTCAATAGACTTTGCTGTACCAGAGAAGTTAAGGTTTGGCGAATAGAAAGAGATTCGTTATAAGCCAGAACACCAATACTAATATTTAGCTGCATGGTTAAGCTGTTCATCATTCAAGGGTATTCAGGAAGTTGTCCCCCTTTCCTGGCTGGGATCGCCTTAAAAATTTTAAATTCATAACAGCTTATCACCAGTGCATTAGACTGACTGATCAATTTGGTCAAGTTCTTTACGATAAATCACGAAATCTTGAGAGCCTTCATAGCTTATTACTTTGGCAGGAATACCCACCGCAACTGCATTATCTGGCAAATCTTTTGTCACAACTGCATTAGCGCCAATTGCTACGTCATTCCCAATTGTAATTGCACCAAATATTTTTGCTCCTGGACCAATAAAAACGCGATCGCCAATCTTCGGAGTTCCCCGGGTTTCTCCCCTTCCACCAATCCCAATCGTTACCTGCTGACTTACATTGCAGTAATCGCCTAATTCCGCATCGATATGAATAACAATTCCATTCGTATGGGGCATTAGAATACCCTTACCTATTTTTGCTCGGTTCGGCACTTCTGAACCCGCTATAGTCTCCATAACTTTTTGTGAAACAAAACACAATAATTTGAGAACTAGACGAATAACTGGGAAATGAAAATAATAGTGAACCCATCGACTTACTCGATACTGGGTACTCGCCCAAATTCCTTTTGTTCCTAAAACAGCAACGAACCAGTGAGATGAGTTTAAGAGGACATATCTATCGATATCTGCCTTCAACTCATCTACCATAGTTGACCAAGCCTTTAAAGCCTCTGCAAAGCCACTTTGTTTTTCCATTAAAACACTGAGTTATAGTGAATAAAAGCATTCAAATAAATAAAAAATTACGCTTCAACTAAATATTTAGTAACTGCTGATATTTTAGTAATGCAGCTTCTAAAGAAAACTCATCAGCCCGTTGTTGCAAAACTTGAGTTTTAGTTTGTTCTTGAAGCGTGTCTATAATTGCCTCAGTCATCCCAGCCACATCTCCTACTTTTACAAGTTTTCCATACTGTCCATTTCCCAAAATTTCACTTGGACCACTTTCACAATCAGTAGAAACAACTGGAGTTCCAGCAGCCATTGCTTCAACTAAAACATTACCAAATCCTTCCCACGCGGATGAAAGAACTAGCAATCTTGAATGCGCCATGTAGGTGTAGGGGTTGGACACAAATCCTGGCAAACTAACATCATCCAATAAACCAAGTTGAGCAATTAAAGCTTCTAAATTAGAGCGCTCTGTGCCTTCTCCCAAAATAACTAGCCGTGATGGTTGCTGTTGTCTCACTTGAGCAAAAGACTTGATTAGAGTCATAAAATCTTTTTGCCGATCAAGTCGTCCAACTGCCAAAATAACGGGTAGTTGATCAGGCTTAAACCATGCATGATTTAAGGGTTCTCGAATTTTTTTTAATAACTCAGTAGTAACAATTGGATTATAAATAGTATGGGTTTTAGCAGAGGGCGAACCAAACCGCTGGAGGTCTTGAACCACTCCATGGGAAACCCCAACTACAGCATCGGCTCCAGGATAAAACCACCGAATTAAATGGGGTACAAAGCGACGTTTCAATTGCGTTGCATTATGAATCTCGGCAGAAAGATGATTATGGACTGTAACCACGACTTGAACAGCAACGCCTGAAAGATGTTTTGCCAAAATCGCCACCATGTTCGTGTCCTCTAAAGCAGACATTAAAACTTTGGGCTTCTCCTGTCTTAAATACTTCACGAGTGCCGGTAGGCTCGTTAATAATCGCTGTCCCTTCAAATCTACAACTCGTACATTCGGGGGAACTTGAGACAAATAAGCACCAACAGTCTGCACTAACACAAGATCAACGGTTAAGCCTTTTTCAGTAAAACCATTCGTCAGGTTCAGCATGACTCGTTCAGCACCGCCTCCCCTTAAGTCCATTAGAAATATTGCTAGATCTGTCACAATTGCCCATCCAAAGAGGAAATATTGTTTCTCAAATATTCGTCGCTAGGGTGCGAAACTCTAAGTTGTCTTATAGACAACGCCATTGCAATGAACATAACCCAATAAATTGAGTTGTGTTCAACAATAGTATTTTCGGTATGGTTATACATAAAGAAAAACGTGACATAGATGATAGGTAATAAGCCAGCAGTTGTTTTATCTATTCGTAGCCAACCAATTGCACGAATATATACATTGCCAATGCTAATAGTGAAAAAGATAAGCCCAATCAAACCTAAATCCAACGCTGTATTGATATAACCATTGTGTGCGTGAGGTGGCTTATATTGAACAGCTTTCCATACAGCATTTGCCTCACCATCTGGTTGCCAAAAACCCTGAAAACCATAACCAATCCAAGGACGTTCAGCTATTTTTTCCAGGGCTACCTCCCAAAGCACTGTTCGACCGCTCAGTGAAGGATCTCTGCCTAAAGATAGCAGTAAGCTTTCCCAGTTGCCAACTATGACAGCACCAATACTACCTCCAATAATAATCAGTGTGATTACAAGTGGAATAGTAATCGTTGTTTTCCAGCGCAAAGCTCGGTAAAGCGGCAACAATATCATCAGACTGATGAAAATTAATAGAGCCGTTTTAGAACCAGAAAGAAATAATAAGATAAATGAAATAAAGCCACTAAGCCAGAAAAAATAGGGGCGTTTATCTTTTTGCATTGCCGCTAGTAAGCAAACAGGAACTGATAATGTCATTAGACGAGCAAGTAGATTCTTTTGAGTAAAAGGACCTCGCCATGCTCCAGCATTTGCGCCAGTTTCAATTGCGGTTCCCCGAAATGCCAAGCTGAACAGTAAGGAAATAATCGCAACTATTCCCAGAGACAAGGCTAATAGACGTAATTGCTCTTTTAAACTAAACCGGGATGCCACATACAAACCAAAAAGGGCGGTTTGAACTGCATTAAACCCTTTTCGAGAAGATACATCAGGAAAATCAGACCAGAAGAACGAAACAAGAACTAGACCAACAAGTCCCCAAACTAATTTATTACGAAGTGCCGTTTGAATTGAACCGCGCCATCGGGCAATTAGTAACAGTGTGGTAATGCCGTACACTGCTAGTTGAATGATGGATAGCACAGGATAAATTGGATTGTATGCTGCTGCTGCATCTGCTCTAGGATCTGGACTAATGTATAAGCTATCGAAGGAGAGTACGCCTGTGAAAAAAATCAGCCCGAAAACAGTGAACCCTTTTTCAAATAGGTTAAGTAGTGGATTCATGACTTGAAGCGGTAGTAGAAAAGCTTGGACAAAATTTGGATTCTGTCTGTCAAATTGGCGATCGCAAAATATTTGCGAATACACTCTTGAACGTCTGGTTCGACTGTAGAGGTAGAACGCTTATGGTCTTTAAATTCTTTTACGCCAGCAGCAAAAATGTTGTTAGCAAATCTGCTTAACTGCGGAAAATTTACCTTCATCCAATAAGCGGTCAAAATGTGAATCTTTGCACTTTTCTGATGATCTTTTTGACCCGTAAAAAGATTATTACCATGCAGTCTTTGTAATGCTAATTCATCTTTTAATATAAAACCTGCACTTAATCCTAATGCCACAAATTTGATATAGCTATCGCTTAAAGAAACTTCTTTTTCTTCAGGCATTGGCAGAATTTGACTCAGAAGTAGACGAGTAAAACATAAACCAGAAGTAGCAGGAATTATGAATGGACTCCCTAACTTTCCCCAAAGCATTTGCGATCGAACATCCTGCTTGGAAGAGATATACCTAATTTTTTGAGGAAAATACTCCTCATCAGCAATAATTGCAGATCCTTCAGTATTAACGGCAGTTAAAGAATGAAAACACCAACCAAGCTCTTGCTGGTTTCCTAAAATTTCTACAACTCTTTGTATCTTCGTCGGCAAAAACATATCATCAGAGTCTAAGAGACAAATAACTTGCCCTCGACTCGCTAAAAAACCAGTATTAAATGCAGAGGCTTGCCCTCCATTCTCTTTAAGAATTGACTTGATGCGATCGCCATATTGAGCAATGACCTGTCGTGAATCATCGATTGATCCATCGTCTACAATGATGACCTCAACATGAGGATAAATCTGGTTCAGCGCGCTATCGATCGCATCTCCTAAAAAATGCCCATAGTTATAGTTGTTAATCAAAATACTGACTAAGGGAGATTCACTCATGCCTACTTTCCTTAAAACTCACAATATAGCTCTGTATTTTTTGATGGGTAGCAGGAACCATTGCAGCAATAACTAAACCCCCAATCATCCACCATCCAAGTTGCCAGACAAACAATGCCGCTCCAAAAGCAGCCCACCATAATATTGGCAACCCATAGTTAAATTGACTAACATTACGAGTGGCATATCTGTGAATGATTCCATAACTAATAAATGCAGCTATTTCAGCCCAGCCATATCCTACAAGTCCTAGCTGAGGAATTAACACTAAAGCACCAACTGCAAAAATAACGACGTTGACTAAATGAAATATAGTCACCTCCCAATTTTTCTGTAAAACATACAGAACCGAGCAGTGCAAATTAAATAGCGAATTCGTGAGAGATGCTAAAGCAATAAATGGATACACCTGCAACACAGGCAACCACTTAACACCAAATAGAATGGGTAATATGAGGGGAAGCACCCATGCTAGAAATACTAATGGAGGTCCCAGAGCGAGAACTTGTAACCCCATCCCTTCATCGATCGCTTTACGTAACCGCTCTTTATCATCTTGAACCTTCGCCAGTGCAGCAATTGAAAGCCGCCAAGTTACATTTTTAATAAAGCCAAGGACTTCAACCATCCGACTCGCTAAAGCAATATAGCCAACAGCCTCAGCGCCCGCATAGCGACCAACGATCATTGGACTTACAAGAATGCGAGCCTGCCAAATCCAGGATGACGCTGAATACCCAACACTGTAACCCAGCATTTGTCGAACTAATTTAGTATCCCAGTAAAATCTAGGTCTATAGCGGGTCACCCAAAGCAATAACAAAAGTGATTGAATTTGTTGTACCCACCACCCCGCAACTGGTGCCCATACTCCCCACCCTTGAAAAGCTAGGGGAATTGCAACTAAAAAGAAAATGACCTGATTAGCCAGTTCAACGATCGCAACCCGCTTATAGTCCAAATCTCGCTCAATCTTTGCCATAGGAACTTGAGCAACCAAGACAATCGGCAAAGTAAGGAAAATAGACTGGGCAACAGCAGCAAATCCCTCCAAACGTGTCCATGATTGCAGGAGCGGTATGCTAAGAATACCAACGCCCATGCCAACAAATCCTAGTATTAATAAAAGCGTGAATGCTTGATGGTAAACATTGACATGTTCTTCACGCTCTTCCCGTCGAACTAGATACACCTCAATTCCCAGTTGGCTAATAATTTGCAAATACCAGGCAATTCCAAACGTTGCGGTATAAAGACCATAATTCTCAGGTCCAATTAACCGAGTAAGAAGCAACACCCCACCAAGGCTGATTACCATGCCGATCGATTGGCGAACAGCAAGATAAAAACCACCAGCCATTACTTTTGCGCGAATGCTCATAGGATTTTTCTAGAAGAAGATGATGGAGTAGTCGTTTGCAAGCGTTAACGATTGATGCAGAATCCGGTGAAAAATCTAATCAGCACAAGAACCTAAATAGATTTTTTATCTAGGTTTCCCAATACCTAAAAAGGTAAGCACTTTATGAGCTAAATTAGGTCGATTTCCCAAAGTCGCTCTGTCCTTGTGATAAGCCTTACCCTGATGGAGATAGCTGATAGGTTCATTTCCCTCTATCGCACCATTCACCACTAAACCCAAAACTTCTTGATTAGACTGAGCCAACAAATCTCTAGCTCCTGTAGCACTGGCAACATCAATGACCCCAGGACGAGCAATTAGCAAAATACCATCAACCATTCTTCCTAAGACTAAAACATCAGAAACAAAAAGAAGAGGCGGAGTATCAAAGATCACAAGATCATAAATTTGAGAAAACTCCTCTACTAAAGTAGCCATCTGGCTAGAGTCGATAATCGCTAAAGAGTTTGGCGGAATCGTTCCAGCAGACAGCACATCAAGATTTTCTTGAACTGGCTTAATGACTGTTTTGGCAGCGACAGAGTTAATGGCTAAATCGCTTAAGCCAGATGTATTCGTTAAATTCCAGATATGGTGCTGAACTGGATGATGCAAATCTGCATCGACGAGTAAAACTTTCTTTCCTAACTGCGAGATACACAGTGCTAGGTTCGCGGAAACTGTAGACTTGCCCTCTTTGGAAACTGAGCTAGTAACAACAATAGTCTTCAAACCTTGGTCAGGCTTTAAAAATTTGAAGTTAGAGTAAAGTATCCGGTAAGATTCACTAACCAAACTGAGAGGAGCATCTTTAACAGGAAGTGCTGAGAAGTGAAACTCTGAACCTTTCTTGAAGCTTTTTTGAGTTAGAGGAATCAAACCAATCCAGGGATACTTAAACACACTGCGTAATTCTTTGGTTGTTTTGATTGAAGAGTCTGTTAGCTCAAGGACAAAAGCAGTCACGATGTAAAGTAGACCCCCTACAATAAAACCACCAATTAGAATCAGCTTTGTTTTTGAAGCAATAGGTTGACTCGGAACAGTTGCTGGTGCAACTACACGAGCATTTCCTAAATTTTGATTTTCTGCAATTTGAACTTCTTGCAATCTTTTCACTAGAAGCTCATAGTTAGATTTTGCAGTCCCAACTTCCCGCTCTAATCCTTGTAGTTTCTGTTCCAATTGGGGCAATGTGCTAGCGCGCTGTCGATACAAACCTTGCGATCTCGATAACGAATTTAGCTCATTAACTAAGCCTAAACGCGCAACCTCACTGCTAACAAAGTTCTCAATTAGTTTGTCAGCCAGTGCCGCCTGGGCAGAGTCACCGCTTTGCAAGCTAGCGGAAGGGATGGGTTGCTGACTACCAATAACTTGCTCAATTCGTTCCTTGAGCAGAGCTTTGAGAAATGCCTGTTTTTCTCGCAAATTAATGACTATGGGGCTGGAATCTTGGTAGCGAGATCTCTGAATAGCGAGTTGTGATTCAATCTGCTGGAGTTCAGTTAACGCTTTTTGAACCCCTGAAGATTGGCGAAGAGAGCTTAAAGCGATCGCATCTTCAGAGCTTAACCCTAATTGTTTGTAAAGAGCAGTTATCTGAGCAGATACGTTAGCCAATCGGGCTTGAGCGGTAGCAATCTGATTATTAAATGTTGCGATAGAGCTAACGATTGATTCTGATTCAACCGCTAGACTAACGACACTATTTTTCTCTTTAAAGTTACGCAGCTTAATTTCTGCTTGCTGTAATTCCTCTTCAGTTTTTGGAAGCTGCTGAGTGATGAATTTACGAGCGGCTGTGGTTTCAGTGCGATTGACAAGAACATTGCTATCTAAGTATGTTTTGATCAGCTGATTCACGAAGGCTGCTGCCTCTTTCGGATTGGCACTTTTGTAAGAAACCAGTAAAACGTCTGTTCCTTTAATTCCCTTTGCCGTTAAATCTTTTAGGGCTTTTTCTGGCTCAAGTGGGTTTCCATCCTTATTTTTTAAGTTTAGGGTTGTAATAGTTTTTTGAACTAAAGGGATCGATCGCAGGACTTCCGCTTCTGTATCTACTGGAGTATTTTGTTGGCTAAGCGATTCCAATTCACCGACCTTTGCTGCGCCTTCTGTGAGCAGCGCAGAAGTGGTATCTCTCTTCCTAAAAAGAACCTGACCCTGTGCTTCATAGACAGATTTTTGCGACGTTGTTGCGATCGCGGCTAGTAATAAGACGAGTAAAAAAACACTTCCAGCAGGTAACCAGTGCCGCTTTAAGATCAACCCGTATTTGCCAAAATCAATATCTTCTGGGTAAGACTGGGGTTCCATACGGGCTTTTATTAGAGGAGAGAGGTGACTCTACTCTATCAATTAAATGAAGTACCTCCAAATGGCTGACTCATTCTCCAGAGAAAGTTCATTGAACTGGGCGGAAGTTCAAATTTTGCACTATATTCACTTATTTTCTCCTATTAATTTGAGCGTACTACCCACTCAGGGGATCAATGATTCATTTTGTTTTTATGCGACTAAAAAGAGTGCGATCGCAATTACACAAAGAAAATATTCTCTAAAAATTACAGCATATCCATTCTCCATAGGCACTATTAATAAATACATCTAGCTCTAAAATCCGCTTAGAACCCCATTGAATAAATCTATGCTTAAGAGTGTGAAATAAGCGGGTTAGGGAACCCTGATGAAAGACAGCCAGGGATAATTGCAGAGGAGTACCTGATGAATGCCGAGGAAATCTTAAAACAGTACGCCACAGGAGAACGAAATTTTCCAGCCGTAAACCTGACTGAAGCGAACTTAAGTGGAGTCAACCTGAGCCAAGCAAACCTCAGTGGTGCTAACCTCACCGTGGCAAACTTGTGTGGCAGTAATTTGAGTGAAGTCGATCTCAGCAAAGCCAAGCTGAATGTGGCGAAGCTAAGCGGTGCAAATTTGACTAAAGCCAACCTGTATGAAGCTAACCTTAACGTTGCCAATCTGACCTTAGCAGATTTGAGTAAAGCGGAGATGCGTCAAGCGTCTTTGGTGCGTGCCGAAATGGCGCGGGCTGATTTATCTGGAGCAAACCTGAGCTATGCCAATTTATCTGGGGCAGATTTGAAGGATGCCAAGTTGAGAAGTGTTAATCTTAGCCATGCCAACTTGAGCCGAGCCGACCTGAAATGGGCAACCTTTACGGGTGCTAATCTGGCGATGGCAAATCTGCACGGTGCCGATCTCAGCAGCGCTGATTTAGGCGGTGCCGACCTCAGCCATACAGAACTGCGCCAAGCCACGTTAAGTCGGGCGAATCTTCAGGGTGTCAACTTGAGCGGAGCCAATTTGCGCTGGGCGGATCTGAGCGGTGCTGATTTAAGCTGGGCAGACCTCAGTGGGGCGCGTCTGAGCGGTGCAAATTTAACGGGAGTCAACCTGAGCAATGCCAATCTTTTGGGAACTATTTTAGTCCATGCTGATCTCACCCGCGCCAGCCTGATTGATGTAGATTGGGCAGGAGCCGACTTGAGTGGCGCGACTCTCAGCGGCGCTAAATTGTATGGGGTGTTGCGCTTTGGCATTAAAACGGAAGGCATGATTTGTGAATGGGTAGACCTTAGCCCTAACGGGGATCAAAGCAAAATTTATAAGCTAGATGCCGCTAGCATCAACGCCTTTTTTCATGAGGCACCGCCAACAGTTAGTCTAACGGTGGATGCTACGTTTGACCAAGATGCTCATTATGCGTTAGCGATCGCCTATCGCCAGCTAGCAACGCACTATCAAGTGCCCATGGAGCCGCCTAATATTCAAATTGGGCGACGGCGAACCACGCTAACGTTTGAAATGCAAGATGACACTCAGTTATTTATGACCGCCTATTTAGCAATTTGTCCGTTTAAGGATGCCGTTCATATGCAGAGTAATTTGCTATCAGTGTTGGATATTCTGCAATCAGCCAATAGTGGTAGTAAGCTCAAAAACTCTACTTTGACAGAGTGGGTCGATCGCACGTTGAGTACGATTAGAGGCACTGCTGATCCAGTCACTTTTTCATCTGAGTTAGCAACACTGCTGACTAAAGTGAAATTCTTTGCTTCACCAACTCAGACGACTTTAATGACCTCGACCAATCAAGCCCTCGCAATTTATAACAATCCACATTTTGGCAAATGGGCAAAGCCTGCGGCAGGAAATGCTCTATCCGCGATCGCGCCAGACGAAAAACAACCCGGCTTACCCACCATTGGGCTATTAGTTGAGTTTATTCATAGTTTTCAAGATATGGAGCGATCGCCTCAGCTTGCTATAGAGGTGGAATAGTTCTTCACTGTCGTTTTTTAATAAAGATAGACTGAGGACTAATAAAGGTGATCAGGCTATTCATTGCGTGTTCTGCCCAATCTCACAATGATTGAAGACTGCATATGTCAAAATTGAAGTTCATTCATTTCAGAAGAGCGATCGCTTGTGATTGAGGTAGAAGTCCATCAGCAGTTACGTGCCTTTCTACGGCAGCAGGGCGAACCCTATTGGCATCACCATTTAACCATGGCACGGTTAGTAGCACGAGCGCTACGGCTGGGGAGAAGTGCGCTGATTCAAACCAGTGCGTTTTCTGGCTATCACGAGCGCTATCGCCTCAGCTATTTGGTGCCTGTTTTAATGTGGCAAGCCCCTGTGATCGTCGTTGCATCGGAAGCCGTTCAGCAGCGATTGCTGATGGTGGAAATTCCCCAATTACGCCAGTGGATTCGCTTTCCGAAGGCAATTCAAACGGGCGATCGCTTTCCTGCTGGAGACTTTCAAGGCTTACTGTTGACCACTCCTGAAGCATGGCTGAGCGATCGCCTCAATCCCCAAGGACTTTTCCCACAAGGCATTCCCACGATTCTAGATGGTGCTGATGATTTGGAAAGCTGGGCGCGATCGCAACTGACCCACCCCCTCCAGCCTGCCGATTGGGATGCGCTCATGCTTGCCTGCCCCGAACAGCACGATGTCATCCGAGATACGCGAGTGCAGTTGACCAAAGCGATCTTTCAGCATCCTGCCAATCCTTACGATTGCTACCTGATTGAACCGTCCGAACAAAAGCTGCTCCAAGACTTTTTTCAAGTGTTGCCAACCACTTCAGCTACTTCTGACTCCCCCGTCATCCCAGCCTGTTTGCCCACTCCATGGCAAGCCTTTTGGGATGCTCTCCAGCGCCAAGAAGCGCTCACTTGGGCTACCCTCGCCCGCCCCCAGGGTTCTTTTTCACTCCACTGTGGCTTGGCAGACATTGCCGCTCGGATGGAACCGATTTGGCAGCAACAGCCGATTGTGCTAATAGGAGGTGCCCTCGATTTGGAAGCAGAGGCAACGGTTTATCGTCAGCGATTGGGCGTGGGTGATGTAACATGTCTTAAGTTTTCACCCGATCGCCAAGAAGAACTCATTCAGCTTTATTTACCTGAAAAACTGCCCCTGCCCAATACTCCGCAATTTCAGACCGCCTTGATCCAGGAAATGCACATGCTGCTCCGGGTCAGTTCAGGCACACCAGGTTTGACGGTGCTGCTAGTCGGGGATATGCCGCTGAAGGCTCAAGTAGGCTCCCTTTTAGCGTCAGAATTTGGCTCAAGAGTGCAAGTGGAACGAACCTGCCTAGATGAGAATGGCGTGTTAGTTACGGGTTGGGATTTTTGGCGGCAGCATCAGCAGGTGTTGCCGTCGCCGCATCTGTTGGCGATCGCCACCTTGCCCATTCCTTCCCTCGAAGATCCGCTCGTTGCGGGACGAGTTAACTATTACAAAAAGTTGCGTCAAGATTGGTTCCGTTTATATTTGCTGCCCACCGCCTTAAGTGCACTGCAACGGGCGATCGCCCCCGTCCGCGAACGGCAAGGAGTCGTTGCCTTGCTTGATAGTCGTGTGATTCATCGGAGCTACGGACATCATGTGCTTGCAGCAATGACCCCCATGGCGCGGATTAACTATATTGATGCCAGCTTGTTTTCTCGGTCAGACTATTCCGTTTTAGAGTGAAAGTCTGAGACTAATCGCTTTAAACTGAATAGGTACAGTGAATCAACAGTGAAAAGATTATGGGCGACGCAAAACGACGGAAAGATAGCCTGGGCGAGGAATATGGACAATCTCCCCGAATTCTTCCCTGGCTACCGATCACTAAAGCTCAATCAGGCGACTTTGTAAAATGGAGCAGTCGCGGAGCTTGGGGTGGAATTGTGCTACTAGTTGCTTGGTGGCTGACCGTGCGATTTGTGGGTCCGGCTTTGGGTTGGTGGCAGGTTGATTAGGGGGGCGCTTTAAAAGTTTTGAGTTTTGAGTTTTGAGTTTTGAGTTTTGAGTTTTGAGTTTTGAGTTTTGAGTCTGCTTTACACTCCGCACTCTAGCCATACTCCGTCCTCCTTTAGACTTTTTTGGGAATGGCGATCGCGCGGCTAATACTATTTGCTTTATAGTGATCGGCTGCATACTGATCAACATGTTGATAAATTGCCACAGGTGCAGCAATGCGGCAGGTAAAAAACTCTGTAGCGGCTCGGTTGTCTGGATAAATCATGACCTTGGGCGATAGATCTTTGGGTGGAGTTGGCACTCGCCATTGCCAGTTTCGTTGACTGGGTAAGGCGTTGATCAAGCGATGATAGGACCAATCACACGATTTTCCTAAAGCACCCATTTCCTTTAATTCGTGCCGCAAAATAGATGCAATCAAAAACGACAGCGGGGAGCGATCGCCCTCCAGCGAGTCCATCACATCGGCTAGCGCACCCGCTGGCTGAGGAATTCGCAGAACACCTGTACCACAGCCGCCGAGGACTTTTTGGAGGTGAGCCGTAGTGCTGAGCATTTCTGGCACTGCCCAAACTGCTCCCATGCCATCTGTTCCTGCTCGAAGTAAATAGGTCACCAATCGCAAAGTAGGTTTTAGCTTCAGCCCTGGCAGTTTCATCAAAGCGGCTCCCGGATCGGCAGCGCTAATAAACCATTGCCCATTACAGTTAGGGGCGTAAGTTTCCAGTTCAGGCATTCCACCTAAACCGAACAAACTGCCTAGATCACTCAAAGAATCCGGCTCTGGCGGTTCTTCATCATTTAGCTCAGTCTGCGATCGCGGCTGATTTTCCGCATTAGGCACCCTCAAAGCGTTGACAATATGCTGACGAATTTTTTGACAAGTATCGAGCGAAATAATTTGAATAGGCATGGCAAAAAAGCGCCATTGAAACAACGTGACAAACAGGCGGACAGAACGTTTGCTTAATGTTCCCAGTTTGACTCACCGACTATCGGTTCCGTCAACATCTCTTATGCCTACATTTCCCCCCATTTCTTCCCTCTTCATTAACGGGGGATAGACCAAGAGAAAAAATCCCATCCATGCCAATACAGGGATTGCCACAATTACCGTTACCCAGAGGTGATGGAACCACCAACTACCGATAATCAGGCTACTGCCCTTCAGTAAAATTGACCATGGCTGGCACCACCACGGCTTATCGCTCCACACCGTCGGCAGATGAATGTCTTGATTTTTTGTTTGCTGAACTACTTCTTTTGGTGGGGTCATCTCTTTCCATAAATCAAGGATAGACACCGCGTTAATCCTCTATCTTCAAAGCAGATCTATTGACGAAGGGTTAAGGTAGGCGATCCCCCACCTTACTAATGATGGGCAACCGTACTGATTTTCGTTGCCACAGCCGCGTCATCAGCCATAAGTTTGCCACAAAATAGCCCGATGTTAATAAGCTATTGGTGACTAGCATCGGCAAAGAAAGTGAGTCTGAGGTTTCTGCACCAATGCCCAACAAAACGTAGCCCAACAGCCACGCGATCGTTAGCGTCACTACTGTTCGGCTCAAGTCCTGACGCTGCTTGCCACCCTCACGGTAGTAAAGCGTCCACAATGCTGGGAAAAAACCTACCACAGGCACTAAATACCAAAAAAGCTGAAATCGCCTAGCCTCCGCCCCATCCAATGAATCACTTTTGTTCACAGGCATCCTAACTCTCATCCACTCATCATAACGCCAGGAAGAAAAGAGGGCATTCCACATTCGGCACTCGGCATTCGAGGTTCGTGCCTCATTTAAGCTAATCTGGATTCTGTAACATAGATGGATTTTTGAGGAGTTAACCTTGGAACGGACATTTTTGGCGATTAAGCCGGATGGAGTGCAGCGGAAACTGATTGGTGAAATTATCCGTCGTTTTGAGGCGAAAGGCTTTACTCTGGTTGGCTTAAAGCTGATGAGCGTTAGCCGCGAACTTGCAGAAACTCATTATGGAGTGCATCGCGAAAGACCCTTTTTCCCAGGTCTAGTGAATTTCATCACGTCTGCGCCGGTGGTAGCAATGGTTTGGGAAGGGAAGGGAGTGATTGCTTCTGCCCGTAAAATTATTGGGGCAACAAACCCGCTTAATTCGGAACCTGGAACGCTGCGAGGCGATTTTGGGGTTGATGTAGGTCGCAATATTATTCATGGCTCTGATGCCCCAGAAACAGCAGAGCAGGAAATCAAGCTTTGGTTTAAGCCTGAAGAATTGGTGAGTTGGGAGCCTGCGGCGATCGCCTGGATTTATGAGTAGGGGCTAAACCTTATGTTTCGTTTCAATCGGTGATTCGGCTGCCTCAGATACCTCTGGGGCAGCTATCTTTATGGCAGGTAAGCTTTCTGAATTGAGTAAATTTGCTGGCGTGGAGTCGCCGTCAGATGCCTCTTTTCGCTGAGAAAAACCCCATAGAAACGTGAGCGCGATCGCGGCTAGCATTAACCACTCCGGCGGCACAAGGCTGTCGTTCACCACCCGCAGCAGCAATCGTAAGCCAACAAACGCGACGGTAATGTAACCCGCATCTTCAAGATGGGTAAATTCATCCAGCCAGCGGATAAAAAGCCCTGCCATAAATCGAAGCGCTACGATTCCAATCGTGGCACCCACTAAGATCAGCCAAGTTTCCTTAGAAACCGCGATCGCCGTCGTCACACTATCCAAAGAGAACGCCAGATCGGTCACTGCAATCACAGGAATCGCTTGCCACAAAGAATTAAAGCGCGGTCCATGATGGGGGTTTTCTTCACCCTCCTCTGAGCCGGAAGTGAAATATTGAAACACTAACCACAGCAAGTAGAGTGCGCCAGCCAGTTCAAACTGCCAATAATTAGCCACCCAAGTTGCGGTCAAAATTAAGCTCATCCGCAAAATATAAGCAAATACTAAGCCGATGTTGAGGGCACGGCGTTGTAAGGTGCTGTCCTGTAAACCTTGGGCGATCGCGGCAAGGGCGATCGCATTATCGGCAGAAAGCACCGCTTCTAACGCCACTAAAACGGGAAGCAAAAGCAGTGTATCTGTGCCAAAATTTGGTGAAAAATTAAGCAATTGATCCATTATTTAGTGTTCTCAAAGTAGCAATACTGATAAACCAACGTAATTTCTTAAAAAGTCAACGTAGATATCGATTATGACACTCCAAGCCGTGTAGCTTCGCGAATGGCGAATGGCGAGGGAGGGGAGACAAGAGGCGAGAGGCAAATACTCTAGTTCTGACTCTTGACCCCTTATCCCTGATCTCTGTTCACCGCCCCAAATATTGCAACTTGTAACAAGATAGTTCCGAAAGAGCGCATTGTAGCCGACATTAGAGGACGATAGATTTCAAATATTCCAGTTAGGAGTCTTGAAAGTATGTCTTTATCAGATAGTCAGGTTTTTATTGCACTCGTAGTTGCTTTGATTCCCGGAGTTTTGGCGTTTCGCCTTTCCACAGAGCTTTACAAGTAAACTTCCTTATTAGTTCATAAATACTTAGCCTGTTTTGCAGATTTGGTTCTACAATTAGCGCGATCGGAAAATCCAAGATTTTGGAGATTCAGTCTTGTTAATGGAGAGCAGCGAAGCGAAACAGGCTTAGTTCCTTTAAAGATTCATTTTGAATTATTGCCCCCAATTGGGAACAATGCAGTAAAGTGTAGTGAATTTAATTTGCTCTTGAGTTGTTAGAGTTCTGAGTATGTACGCACTGAAACCCCCAACCCCCAAAAATCGATCTGCTAGACCTTTGCGGGTTGTGCCCCAAGCTCAGGCACCCAAAGCTCAAGCAACGATCAAAGCAAAGCCTCGCAAACGGACTCAGCCTCACCGAGCGATCGCCTATGAAGCAGCCGCTAAGCTAACCGTTAATGCAGTGCTTTCAATCGCAGCCATTGGTGCGTTGTTTCAGCTATTACCTTATCGCTCCTCCCAAGAAATCAAACTGCAAGAGCTTCAAGCGGCAGTGAAGTCTACGGGTAACCGAGTCCAACAAGTGCAATCTAAGTTTAGCTACTACTTCGACCCCAGCCAAGCCAGAGAATCAATGCAGGAGTTAACCGGACGCATTGATCCACAGCGGCGGCAAATTGTTTGGAAAGCGCCTGCTGCTGATGCTGTCAAAGCTTTCAAGTCGTCTCCTGTGGCAAAACAAGCAGAACATTAAAAAACAAAAAATTAGTGAATCGGAAAAGATGCTTAAACTCTAGAAAAATTTGAGCATCTTTATTTTTTAGATTTTACGGATTTTTGTTATCCCAATGGTTTTAGAAGCTCATCTAACCAATTGTTAATTTGAAAACGCTTTTTGTAAGATGTATCGGTTTTAGAGCTTATCAGGGGTAAGCGAGATAGGGCACGGTCATAATCTGCAATGGCGTAGTTCCAGTCGCCCCAAAGATGGTAGGTGCGACCCCGTTCAGTATATAAATATCCTTCTACGGCGGTAGAGACTCCGATCAGATCGGTTGTGTTCAAAAACTGACTGATTTGAAGCGCTAAATCAAAGGTTTCGATCGCCGCTTCATAGTATGCCAAGTCTCGAAACGTAATTCCCAAATTTAGACGTACCCGAATATCAATTGGATCGAGATCGATTGATGTTTCATAATCTGCGATCGCGGCTTCTAAATCTCCCATGGCAACATAACAATTCGCCCGATTGTTATAGACCTTTGCCAATCGCGGATTGAGATGAAGTGCTTGGTTATAGTCTTTTAATGCCTGACTAAAGTTTCCGGTTTGAAAGTACAGCAATCCACGATTGTTGAAACTGCTCACATTTTCAGGATTGTAGTTAATTAACCAGGTAAATAAATCGATCGCTTCCGCATAGTGTCCGCGTTGAGCGTCGCTTAGTGCTTGTTGTCGCAGTAGGGTTTCTTGCTCAGTGCGACTCAGGTGAGCGTTGGGCAAGCCAATAGGTGACTGTTCCCGGTTTAGCGAAGATGCTGGAGAAAATTCTAGGGCATGGCGATAGACGCTTTGCTTAGAAAAATTTTGCTTAGAAAAGTGCATTGGCTGTTCTCGATTTGCAACTGCTGTTGCCGCAGATAGAGTCACGCGACGCAAGCGTCTAGAACTGGGTGATGGCATTGGATACATGCGGAAGGTCATACCGTTCTCACGTGAATATAGGTTAACTGTATGGAGCGATCGCCTGAAAAAGCCGAAGTTTTGTGTCACTTGCCTATGTGTCTAATCATTAGACTAATAAGCTACTGAAACAGATCACCCTAGAGATGCATTTAGATAAAAATCTCTCTGTTAGTTCCTACACAGGCTACGAATCAAATTTCTGAAAGGTCATTAGGCAAAAGATACAGCTCAGCAAGGGATGAAACACACGACTTTTTGTATCTCCACAGTGGGTCATCCTTGCTCCGGATGCGATCGCAAAATTTGCGAACTGATCACTTATTCCATGCCACGATAGATGTTGATAAAATACAACTTGATCCAGCCCATGCATTCCTAGGGATGAACGAGAACAACTTATGACCATTGCAATGGCTGATTTAGATACGTCTGGTCTTGTTGCAGACGATTATGTAGTACTAGGCTTAGCGACCTGTTTTATTAAAGAAGAGGGCGAAATTTATCAAGTTCAAGTGATTGAACCCATTCCTTCAGCAGCATTAGAAGCCATTCTTAAAGGAATTGCGACTTCCTATGCAACCGCGATCGCAACGACCTTTGGTGCCGTTTTGTCAGATAACACCGTTCATCTTCCGGCTGAGTTTCCCGCCGACGCACAGTTTTGCGATGATTTTGCGTCCCGTTTAATCGCCGCAACTCGGACTTATAAAGCTCGCCCCATTGCCCAAGCGCATATTCCTGTGGGCATTGCTAAAAGCGACTTTAACTTCTCGGTTGAGCGTAAACGGGTTCTTAATATGCAGCGCACTGTTAGCACCGAAGATAATGTTAAACAGCATGAACATACTCACAAAGTTCTATAAACCTAATTAGATCAGTCATTGCTATTCACCTAAGAATGACTGAAAGTTTTCAATACTTTTTGCAATGGAGAAGCCAATGTTAAAACTTTACGGGGGTGCCCGCAGTCGGGCATCAATTGTTCAGTGGTATTTGGAAGAATTGGCAGTTCCCTATGAATTTGTCTTGCTAGATATGCAAGCGGGTGAACATCGCCAATCGGATTTTTTGGCAATTAATCCGATTGGTAAGGTGCCTGCCATTGTGGAAGGAGACTTTAAACTATGGGAATCGGGCGCAATTTTGCTGTATTTAGCCGAAAAGTATGGCGAGCCGGGTCTCTCTTTGGAGCGGCGATCGCTGTTGAATCAATGGATTAACTATGCCAATGCCACTATTGGTCCAGCTATGACTTCAGATGCAAGTCGGGAAAAAGAGTTGCCGCGCCATATGACGATGCTGAATGATTTATTGGAGAGTCAGCCGTTCATTTTGGGTGAATCATTTACTGTGGCAGATGTAGCGATCGGGTCTTTGCTTGCCTATTGCCAAATGCTGTTTCAGCTTGATTTAAGCGCCTATTCTGCTGTGGTCAATTATGTGAAGCGATTATCTGAGCGCCCTCCTTGCCAAAAATCGATTCTAGGGATGAAGTAAGCGTGATCTATACAACGCGATCGCCTGAGAATTGTAGCTCTTGCCTAGCAGAGTTGCTTTTTTAGTGGCAATCTCAATTGTGATTCCGGTGCTAAATGAGAGTACCTACTTAGCCCAAACTTTAATAAGGGTATACTCAGCCACAGATATTGAAGTGATTGTGGTTGATGGCGGCAGCATGGATGATACGGTTCAAATTGCTCAAGCATTTGGAGCAGTGGTGATTCAATCCCAACCAGGGCGCGCGATTCAAATGAATGCAGGAGCCGCGATCGCAACTGCTCCCAATCTGCTGTTTCTCCATGCCGATACCTGCTTACCTCTAGGCTACGACTCTCTAATCCACAAGACTTTAGCGCAACCTAGAGTTGTTGCGGGCGCGTTCAATTTGGCGATCGCAGGGTCACAGATCGGCTTGCGGTTGGTGGAGTGGGGCGTAAAATGGCGATCGCACTTATTGCACATGCCCTACGGCGACCAAGGACTTTTTTTGAAAGCTGAGACATTTCACAGGCTTGGTGGCTTTCCAAATCTGCCTATTATGGAAGACTTTGTGCTGGTGCAACAGTTAAATAAACTCGGAAAAGTGGCGATCGTTGCAGCAACAGTTTCCACTTGCGATCGTCGCTGGAAAACACTCGGCATCTGCAAAACTACCTTAGTTAACCAAATGATGATCCTGGGATACTTCGTTGGCATCCCTTCTTCAACTCTTGCCCAATGGTATCGATCGACCAAGTAAGTGATAAAGATTTGGTTTTTCTACCATTAAGAAACTCTATCTAAAGTAATAGTTACTAAATTTAATGGGTATTCTAGATTTGAAGTGATTGCTATTCCGTTTGGAAAGGAATGTCTTTATGTTCAGTCAGTCCTATTCATGCCCTTCAGTCCTAAAATCTTTAGAAACCACGCTGCAATCTGTAATCAGAAAAACTATTTTTTCGATTTCTGCAACCAGTATATTTACCTTGCTTCCATTCGCGATCGCAAGCAGCCAAGTTTCAACCACACCACCTATTCAATCGCAAACTTACACCACAAAAACACAACTTCTTACTCAGTTTCCTCACCATACTTCTGCATCTTCCACGTTAGGTTTTTTAGTCACTAACTACTCAGTTTATTGTCAAACAAATGGTTCGGACACGATGGATATTTCCACAATTAAACCGCTATGTGGCGGAGTGGGTGGAGAAGAAATTACTCCTCAAGTTGCCGTTGCAGTAGATAATACTTCTTTTTTCCTAACAACTCCACTAGAACCAATCGTTTTATTTCAAAATGACAAAGCTATCTTACTGCTCGGTGATCTATAAGATTTTAGCATTGTGATTGAATGGTTATTTGATGTTGATACCTTTCGTGGCAAGAATCTCTTTGGCGGGTCGGCGATCGCCATTACAAGAAATTCGCCTCGGTGCTTCCAAAAAAGTTATTGAAAAACCAAGGCTTTGATAAAGATCCATAATGCGCTGTGTTGCCTGATTAGATGCAACAACGGGTCCGCCATGACAGGCTAACCATTCAGCCAAACGTATTTGATCTTCCCACTTAAAATCGTTAGCACTGTATCTCGTGAATTGAACATCATAAGGAGGATCAGCGTAAATAAAATCAGTCGGTTGCAAAGGTAAATCGACAAAATCGACTGAGGCAAAATGCCATTTTTTTAAAATAGGAGCGTATCCTAAAAAATCCTTAGGATAGTTAATAGTTTTATACCGACCAAAAGGGACATTGAATTGATTTTTGCTATTAAATCTACAAAGACCGTTATAGCCTGTACGATTCATGAAATAGAACAGATTGGCAGCCTCTTTACTATTTGCCTCTCCAGTGAGAATAAGCTGATTAAAGCGATCGCGGCATGAATAGTAATAGCTCGAATCATTTTCAAAATGAACATCTACATAAAGCCCTTGTTGAAGCCAAAAATAGAAGTTCATTAAGTGAGCATTAAAATCATTGAGCAGCGCCTTTTGAGGTCGTAAACCTAGTGCAACTGCCATTCCTCCAACAAAGGGTTCCACTAATCTACAGTAAGAATATTGTCTCCATATCGTATGTAAAGTAGGTACAAGCCAACGTTTTCCTCCAGCCCATTTCAATGGAGGATTGAGAACGTCAGGCTTAATTTGTAATTCGGCAACCAATTGGTTTTATCTCACTAATTCAAGACACTTCCGCAAAGAAGGCAGCAATGTATTTATCTTGGTTTGCACTTACCTTGGTTTGCCAAGTTAACAGATCCCTATGGATGAGTGACTTTATTAAAAGTACTCATGAAATCTTCAGAGTTGTCCTTCTTAATACAATTCTACTACTCAGTCTGTTTTTTAAGACAGTTATTACTGCAATTTTTCTAGAAAAATAATCTCAAAGAGTTAGTAATATTTGCCGACGCTACCTGTAGTATTTCAACTAATTTTTTAGTGTAGATATAGTAGGTGATAAGCATCTATAGTAGGGTTGGATTGATTGAAAGATATTGCTCAATAGGTTACTTCAAAAGATATCTTTATCTAGCAATGATATTGGTTTTTGATTGCCGATTTAATATGCTGATATGCATTTAAATCGCAAATCAAATCGCAAAAAAGCTTCAGCCTTCTGTTCATGAAGTGTTCTGATTTTTTCAGACTTCAACTTAAAATTTTCTGTTTTTTCCAAACTAAATTTGGCAATAGATTCCTGAAGCCTTAATCCTTTCCAGCTTTAATTGCAAGGCTTGTTATTTCCGCTAGTCTGTTCTTCCCCTTCTCGTATGGCTCCCAATAGCGTTGATACAATAACGCAGCGTTTAGTTCTGCTATCAGTTTTTCCTGAAAAAGTGATCCGTCCTAGTTGACCGCTAACCCGTCCTAGGTGAGTAAACCGCAGACGATAAGTTTTATTGGCTTCATCAAAGTAGAGGGTTGTTTCAGGATTAATGCGGATATTGGAATCGAGACTCTGCCAGAGAGCGTCATTGGGAATAATGCTGGCTGGATGGGTGACCCATTGCACTAGACCATTGACTTCACGAAAGCTTACCTGCCAGTCAACGTGGTTGAGTTTGGCTTTATGTTGAGCAGTGCGAATTGCTTGAAAAGCTTCGTTTTTGGCAGTATTAAGACGTTGCTTGTTCAGGAGTGATGACCAGCTAGGACTGGCGATCGCAGCTAATACTCCAATAATGATCAGCACTACCAATGTTTCGAGCAGTGTAAATCCAGACAATTCAGAGTTTTTGATTCGATAATTTAGAAGGCTATTGTGCTTTTTAACACATGATTTCATTGCCAAACACCCTGACTTGAACGCCTTTAGAATGCCCAAAAGATAATTTGTTTCAAACAAAATTTTCTAAGGTCAGTAAAAGCGGGGTTTGCAAGTCAGCGATGAAGCTATTTGAAGCCAGTTAAAGCTTGCATGACTCAGAAGAACAGGCTGGATAAAGCGATTCATAGACGCGATCGCGTTTGCCAAAAAGCGCATATCGATGATCACGCACCTGTTCATAAACGCGATCGCCGCTCCATTTCAGCCCTGGCAAAGCCCGATAAGCTGCAACAAAGATATTTCCGGCAGGCAACAAGGAGCCAATTTCTTCAGCCGCATTACTGCCCTGCCAACGCTGCTGAGGATTTTCAGAATTAATCAAAATCATCCCCATTTCACAGTCTTGAGAGGTAATCCCCAAAGTTTTAAGAGAAGCTTCATCCTGCATCGGAATGTATTGAAACAGGTGCCCCTGATCTAAGTTTTCTAGCACTTGCACCAAATTAACGCAGAGGTTACAGGTGCCATCATAAATAACGTAGTAGCTCATGAGTTAATCGGTAAATTGCTTTAATAATCCGCAGACTTTAGAGTTTAGCCTAGCCAAAATGCTGACTCTATAAATCAATGGTAGAACTTAGTTACCAAGTTAGTCGCCAAGATAATCATAGACGCGATGTTTAACTAATTTGTCTACCTTGGCAGGTATTTCAGAACGTTGCATACTCGTGAGTATTGAATTCTTCTATGCAGTACTCAAGCGATTAAAAGGGGACGGGTGTGATGTCTAAAGACTATCCAAGAGATATGGTGGGTTACGGTGGCAATCCGATTCATCCCCAGTGGGCAAACGAAGCACGAATTGCGGTTCAGTTTGTGATTAATTATGAGGAGGGTGGTGAAACCTGCATTTTGCATGGGGATCAGGCTTCCGAAACGTTTTTGTCTGAAATTGTGGGGGCGGTTCCTTTGATGGGGCTGCGACACATGAATATGGAATCGTGCTATGAGTATGGCAGTCGAGCAGGATTTTGGCGGTTGCATCGACTGTTTACGCAGCGTCAGATTCCGGTGACGGTTTATGGTGTTGCTATGGCTTTGGCGCGGAATCCAGAGGCGGTGGCGGCGATGAAAGACGCAGACTGGGAGATTGCTAGTCATGGCTATCGCTGGATTGATTACAAATATTTTGGTGAAGCGGCAGAACGGGAACATCTCCAGCAGGCGATCGCGATTCATATCGAAGTGACGGGCGATCGTCCGTTGGGCTGGTACACCGGACGCACCAGTTCTTTCAGCCGCAAGCTTGTCGTAGAAGAGGGCGGCTTTTTATATGATGCTGACAGCTATGCCGATGATTTGCCCTACTGGACGACTGATTATGGCAAGCCCCATTTAGTGATTCCCTACACCCTGGATAACAACGATATGCGCTTTGCCTCGGCTCAAGGCTTCAACTCTGGGGATCAATTTTTTACTTACCTGCGAGATGCTTTTGATGTGCTGTATGAGGAAGGCAAAACTGCGCCCAAAATGATGAGTGTGGGGCTGCACTGTCGCATCGTTGGTAGACCCGGACGATTCGCTGCTCTAGCGCGATTTTTAGATTATGTGCAACAGCGCGATCGCGTTTGGCTATGTCGCCGAATTGATATTGCAAATCACTGGCATCGATATCATAAGTTGGACTCACCGTTAGGAGTGACAAGGCTTAACCCAGAGGAATTGGAACCGTGAGTCAGTTTCGGTGTTGACATAAATTTCGCTACCGTGTAAATTGTCTATACTGATTGACGATCTGCTAGCGCTGGCAACTCTGCAATTTCGCTTTTGTCCACTCGTTTCGCCTTGCTAAAGGTGTTGATTTATGTCGAAGAATTTTCTGATGTTTGCCAGTGAAACGTCTACAGCTGCCGCAATCGAAACTCCGGTTGAACCGCCCCTGCGCGATCGCGAATCTTTAAAGATTTTGGTCATTGGTTCTCGTCGCGGTGTAACAGGCACCATTCAAACCCTGCATCGGCTCCGATTTGCCGAAGTGAGAGAATGGAGTCCGCTTATTCCAACAGCCAATTCAGGTGAAGTGATGAGCATTCTCTCTCGTTACATTGTGGCAGAGTGAGGGGACAAGAATCGGTGTCAGGTTTCGGGTTCCAGAATATCAGGTCATATTTTTTCTGATATCTGAATATCTGATATCTGACACCTGACGCTTGCTTAAACACTCGCTAACACAAGCGATCGCACCTGCTCGATTATCCTCTGAATTCCATCTGCATTCAGCCGATAGCTCAAAGGATGAGCGATTAACCGCGCCGTACTGTGATACAGCACATCAATTTCAACCAAACCATTTTCTTTTAGAGTGCGCCCGGTGGACACTAAATCGACGATCGCTTCTGCCATGCCAGTAATGGGTCCCAATTCCACTGAGCCATACAGCGGCACAATTTCTACAGGCAAATCAAGCGCATCAAAATATTCCCGCGCACACTGCACATATTTTGAGGCAACCCGTCCATACAGCGGCAACTTTAAAGAAGAACGGTAGGGGCTAGACTCTTTCACCGCCACAGACATCCGACAGCCACCAAAGCCCAAATCGACTAACTGCGCTACTTGCGGCGTTTTCTCCCGCAACACATCGTAACCCACTACGCCTAGCTGCGCCTGACCATATTCCACATACACAGGCACGTCCTGCGCCCTAACCAAAAGCGCTTTAGCCGTTTCCGTGGGGTCTGAAATCTGGAGTTGACGATTGGATTTATCTAAAAAAGCGCTGAAGTCTAAGCCAACAGACTGAAACAAGCGAATACTGTCTTCTAAAAGTGCGCCCTTGGGCAAAGCAACGGTGATCATAAAAGAATGGTGAATATCGAGTGGCGAATGTCGAGTGAGAAACGACGGTACGATATATCTTATATGGAATGGCGAATATCGAGTGGCAAATGTCGAGTGGCAAATGTCGAGTGGCGAATGAGAAGTGGCGAATGAGAAGTGGCGAATGAGAAACGACGGTACGATATAACTGATGGCGTTACCTCGACTTTCTCCGTTGTACCTCGCACTTCGGACTCCGGACTTTTCTTTATGCGTATTCTTTTGGTTGACGATGAAGTAGAAATGGCAGATCCTTTAAGCCGTTTGTTGATGCGGGAAGGATATGAAGTGGAGGTTGCCTATGAAGGCGATCGCGGCAATCAGCTTGCTCAAGATCACCCCTACGATCTGCTGATTTTAGATTGGATGCTGCCCAAAAAAACAGGGCTGGAACTATGTCAAGCGCTGCGATCTCGGGGCAACATGACTCCAGTATTGTTCCTGACTGCCAAAGACACCCTTGATGATCGCGTTCAGGGTTTGGATGCTGGAGCGGATGATTACTTGATCAAGCCCTTTGAACTACGAGAATTGCTGGCTAGAGTACGAGCGTTGCTAAGACGACCCACTGCTGTTTTAGAGACTGCTGCTCGACGGCTACAGGTAGACGATCTGGAACTTGATCCTGAAAATCAACTCGCCTATCGTGGCAATCGAGAAATTGAGCTTTCTGAAAAAGAAGCCCAACTCCTCGCCTATCTGATGCGATCGCCCAATCAACTGCTGACTCACGAGCAAATCTATCAACATGTTTGGGGAGATGAAAAACCAAGCAGTAATACCCTAGCTGCCCAAATTCGCCTGCTGCGACGCAAAATTGAACTGGATGATGAATCGCCCCTAATTAGCACCGTGTATGGCAAAGGATATCGATTCGGCTGCTGCACTCTCAAGTAATTGATCCGGAGTGATTGATTCGGCTACCACCGAACGGGTGGCGGTGCAGGTTCATACGGTTCATAAACTGGCGGCGCAGGTTCCACGGGTGGCGGCGCAAGTTCCACGGGCGGCGGTGGCGCATTTTCTAGAGCAGGATAGGCAGGCAGACGGCGACGCGGCGGTGTATAGGGTTGGGTATAGGGTGGCTCAGATACAGCATTGCCTGATGGTTCAGGCGGTAAAGGCTCCTGGGTAGATGCATTTTCATCGTTGGGTGAGCGTTCTTCAAGCTCAGAAGAGCGTTCTTCATCGGATGGATTTTCATCGAGAGTCGGAGTTTCCTTTAAAGAACGACGGGAACGTTCGAGGGCTGCTTCTTGCGCTCGAATCCGGGCAATCTCTGCGGCTCTAATTTCGGATTGCCAAGTCGCGATCGCCCCTTGAGCTTGTCCATAGAGCGATCTATTGGGGGCAATTTCCGCCGCCGTTTGGATGGCTCCATTCAAATTCCCTTGGGATGCCAGTGTCCAAGCTCGGTCTAAGATGGGCTGGTCTTGAATGGTTTGAAGATTTCCCGTCCAGGCAGCAATCAGGGTTCGAGCTTCTTGACGGAGAGGACGACCGACTGCCACACCATTGGCTTGGGCGATCGCCGCTTGCAGAGATGGAATCGAGCGTTTATCTGCCAGTTTTCGGGCATAGGCAAGATAGGGTAAATCTTCAGACTTGAGCAATGCTTGCTGCCAATAGGCAACCAGGGTTTGGGCTTGGGCACGGCGAGGGCGATCGCGGGTGATCTGTTGCCCCTGCCAGAGGGCAAGTTTGAGCGCTTGCGGATGTTGCAAACTGCTCACAGCCCAACCTAATTGAAGCAGGGTGAGATCTTGAAGTTGCGCTTTCCAGCTTTTTAAGTTGGCTTGGGCTTGGGGATAGTAACGGCTGTCGGGCTGAAGTAAGTCGGCAGTGGCGATCGCGGCGGTTAGGTTCCAAAGCTGCGGCACCGTTGGCTTCAGCGTGGCGCGGCTGTCCAGGGAATGGCTGCGCGCCTGACTCAACCACAGTAAATCTTGAGCGGTTTGAGTCAATTTTGGGTTTGGAATCACTAGTTTTGCCAGCGCCATTGACTGAGCCAGATTGCCCTTAACCCAATTTTGATAGCTCAACGAAAGCAGAGTTTCACTCCACTGGCTCAGCAATTTCTGAGCATCGCTCCAAGCATGGGTTTTGGTATCCATGCGGCTGACTCCTGCGATCGCGGCTCCCAACTGCTGCGGCTGGCTGAGCTTTGCAACGTCCTGAGCTTGGGCAAAATAGCGGCGACTGCGCTGTTCAGATTCAAGCTGCTGAGTCAGCGCGGTTGCTCGCTCATAGCGCCAATAATCTTGCGAAAACTCTCGCAGTAAGCCAATTCTTTCGGCAGCAATGTTCCACTGTTGCGCTTTCAGAGCCGCTTGGACAGTCGTGGCGATCGCTTCCCCTTTCTGCCAAAATTGCCGCCACTGCGCGATATCTGTCTGTGCTTCTGCATACAGTGGACTCGTTTTAGGAATGCGGCTTGCCAGTTCCACGGCTCCTTTTAAGTCACTTTGGGTAATGCGATCGTGGGCAGCAGTCAAAATGGGCTGCGACCATTCTGCAATCAACCGCTGGGCTTCTCGGTAAAGCGGATGGTCGGGTGTCCACTGATCTAAAGCATCCATGCCCGCTAGCACCTTGGGCAACTCGCCCGACCGAGCCGCTTCTTGGGCACAGTAGAGTTGCTCCATCTCTGTGGATAATGATGAAGTTTTTTGGCAGTCGGCGGAAGGGGGCGGCGTTGTTAATAACCACAGCGCGGCTGTACCAATACTGCCAACGACACAAAAAATCCCAGCGCTAACCAATAGCCATCGCCAAGATTTTGTCCTAGACCACAGAGAGCGGAGCGGAGAACCTCTATGAGGCTCTAAAATTGGCACTATTAATTCAGCATGGTCTTTCTCTGGCTCTGCTGGGTTGCTAGAGCTATCAGGGTGGTTTAGTTCAAACGGATTGGATTGTTTGCCGACCATGCCTTCTCCTCCCCACCGTCAATCCCTCAAGCATTATTTCACGTTCATCCCGTAGCCAAGCTACTTAGCAACAAGCTTAGTACAGACAGCAAGCCTGAGCTATTCTAGCCGTAAAAATGGATAATGCTAAGATTCCTTTTTCACCATAAACGGGGGCATGTCAGGAAATAACCGCAGGGCGATCGCATCAAATTTGAGTAGTGAGAGATGTTGATCAAAACCCTGGGCAACCGCAGAATTACTGCCAAAGGTGTCAAACTAGGCGTTGCTGATTGCAGCTATGATTTCCCTCATCCCCAACCCTTCTCCCCAAGGAGAAGGGAGCTAGAAATCTTATTCCCTCGCCCGTTGGGAGAGGGCTAGGGTGAGGGCAAATTTAGGCGTTCATAGATCAATTCAGCAACGCCTCAAACTACAGGGCAAGGTGCAATGGAAGTTCCAGGCAACTTATCTGTTCACTTCTTGCCCGTCGCTCTTTGCCTTTATCCTAAAACCAACTATCAATGCCAAAGTTGGTAAGCCTAGGGTGGCAAGGCTTCGCAGTCCGGCATCTCCTTGCAGCCAATACATGGCGCTGCTAGACACCATAAACATGAGGGTGGTTAAACCGAAAACTTGGGCAGCGGGAATCACTGCGGCGATCGCTAACAGCACCGAAACATACCAAGGCATTAACCAGGCAGTGCTGTAGAGCATCAGCACCAACGTTACCCAGCCGATCGCTTCCATCAGATCTAAAGTTGAGTAGGTGGGCTTCCGAAACGTTTGCAGCACTGTCCAAGCATAAAATGTAGCGAAAACCAGCAGCCCATAGCGTGCGGTGCTTAAAAGCACCTGTTTTTGATCACCCAGCGGCAGAAAATTAGGCACAAAAATTTGCAGCGTTTCAAAACTTGCCCGGAGGAGTGCTGGTAGGGATGACTGATATTGCCCAACTACGCCAGGATTAAGCAAGCTGCGCCAAGATTGAATAGTGGGCAGTACGGTGAGCGACAGAGCCACAGCAATTAGCAAGGATAATAGGAGCGCGATCGCCAGTTGTTTCCAGCGTCGTTGCCGAATTAAGAATAGCCCTAATAGCGGCATCCAAATAATGGGAATGGTTTTTGCTAAAAAGCCGCCCCATATTGCTAAAAATGCCGTAGCATAGCGTTTTTTTGCCAAACAAGCCGCCAATAGTAAGACACAGGTATTCACAAATACATCCACATGAGCAGACCCAACTTGCTCAACTAAGAGCAACGGGCAAAGTAGATAAGCTGTCGTGATTTTTCCTCGTTGCAGAGGCGGCAAGATTGTCCAAATTAGGTAGCCATTAAATAGGTGCGCGATCGCGCAGATACTTTTAAAGATATAAACCGCCAAGATTGGGTGAAGGGCGATCGCGGCAGCAGACACACTAAACAGCAGTTGCGAAATGGGTCCATAGGTAGACGTTTGCTTCCAATCCACAAAAGGGGTCAGTCCAGAAACAAACCCACCTGCGGAGGTTGTGAAAGGATCGACATGACTGAGATTCATCAGCCCAAAGTGAAGATAAAGATAAATATCATTGCCCAAAGGATAAGCAATCCAAGCGAACAGCAGAAAGATTGCGACCCGTTTGAGGACATTCCTAAAGCGATCGGGAAGATAGGAATAAGGAGCGCCCAGCAGCCAAATTAAGTGAAGCAAAACCAAAACTAGATAGCTCAGGCTGATGCTTAAATGGGCTGGAGCATTGGGGAAGGTGGCAAATCTTTTCCCCCCTGCTAATACGTAATGAAACTTATCTAATCCTAAGACGGTGAGTGCAATAGACAAGTAAACAGACACAGGCAGCGCAATCCCCAAGAGCGCTCCGATGCCAAATAGATTTTGAGGAGCAGTTTTTACCAATCTTGGCATTTGCGAACAGGTATACAGAGAACCGATATCAATGCAGTGGCAACTTCTTCAAGTACCTGCCAAATTTGCCTCATATCCTTCACTTTATCTATACTCATCGGTGTAGAGACATGACTAGGTTTAGTTTTTGGGGTGCAGTCGTAAAATTGTACTGCTAAGTTTGGCTGAAGCAGATAACCCAGCAAGTGAATTTAGCGCGATTAATCCGCAAGTGTTACCGTTACTGACGATCGCGGTTCCCATTGGCTTGCAACGAGGAGGTATTCAATCTCAAGCAACCATCATCAATCGTGGAAACTTGTAGGCTGGACAAGATTTGACCTTGGTGAGCGATCGCCTGGATTTGCAAGGAACGCTTCAGGCTGGACAAGATTTATCGCTGCTGGCAACCGATACCGTCAAAGTTCGGGATACGATCGCCGATCCTTTTTTGGCACAGGCAGGCAGAAATTTGACCCTATCGCATCCTATCAGAAGAATTGCTGCCCAATCCGCTCAACAGTTGTTTGATTAATTACTAAAATAGATCTAAAGACTGATAAGAGACTGAAAGCGCGATGAGTCGGAGCAGAGGTGGAGTAGAGCGATGGCTACAGTAAAAATCAGAAAAACTCCTGGAATCTGCAATGGAGCCGCTTGTGTGGGTCGAACACAGATTCCCGTATGGCAATTGATTGCGTTGCACCTGCAAGGATGCTCAGACGCAAATTTGCTCGGCGACTATCCACAGTTGACGAGAGATGACTTAAAAGCAGTTCGCACCTATTATGCTCAAAATACGGAAGAAATCGACGACGCGATCGCGGCTGAAAACTCAGAAAGTTAGCACAACGCAAGTAGAAACAGTATTTCTGAACTGACTTTGCAGCTTTAGTTTAGGCAGTTTTTAGGAAGTCACCTTCATCAATCATCTGGAGCGATCGCATCTCCAACCCACGATCACCGATACTGAAGACATACAGGAGCGATCGCATTGCCAAGCCGCGATCTGCTCGTTGAAGGCAAGAAGTATTTTGCATCAACAATAAAGCATTTTAGGAACCCCCAAAAAAGGCTCCTATCTCGAATGTAGGTTAGGAATGATTCAGGTTGGCGATCTCCACGGGTGCAATCTTATCCGCAGGTTCAAATCCAAACACTTTGGCATAAAAATAGAATTCCCCGTCCATCGTGCGTTTGATGTTTTCAGCTTTACGGAAGCCGTGCTGCTCTCCTGCGTAGAGAACATAGGCAACGGGTAACCCTTTCGCTTTCAGAATTTCGACCATCATTTCTGCTTGGTTGGGCGGCACAATCTTGTCCTCATCACCTTGGAAGAAAATCACTGGACAGTTGAGCAACTGAGCCGAGTGGATCGGCGATCGCTCAATATACAGATTTTTCTGTTCTGGATAGGCTCCAATCAGGCTATCTAGGTAGCGCGACTCAAACTTATGGGTATCGGTTGCCAGCGCTTCCAAGTCGCTCACACCGTAGTAACTGGCACCCGCTTTGAATACATCTCGAAAGGTGAGAGCGCAGAGAGTTGTATAGCCGCCTGCGCTGCCGCCATCAATCACCAGGCGATCGCCATCAACCTCGTCCCGTACTGCTAAATACTTGGCTCCATTGGCGCAATCATCCACATCCACAATGCCCCATTGCCCGTTCAGTCGCTCTCGATAGGCGCGTCCATAGCCCGTACTGCCACCATAGTTTACATCCAGCACCGCAAAACCGCGACTCGTCCAGTATTGAATCCGCAGACTAAGCATGGTGGATGTGGCAGACGTGGGACCGCCGTGGCTTTTCACCAGCAGCGGCGGACGCTCATTTTCAGGCGCGGCAAAGTCTTGATTGTGGGGTGGGTAATAAAAGCCGTAAGCCTCCAGTCCGTTCTCAGTCGGAAAGGCGATCGCGGTGGGCGCTGATAAATAACCGGGATCAATCTGTAAATCGCTCGATTTTTGCAACACTTCAAGCTGGCGAGTTACTAAATCTAGCTGCACCAGTTCGCCTGATTGAGTCGCTGATCCTGCCTTGAACACCACTTTTCCCGGTGCGGCGTGAATGCTGCCAATTTCAGAATAGGGCGTGTCAATCAGTTCCAGGGCTTTGGTGTGCGGGTTCAAGCTAGCAAGATAGGATGCGCCGTTTTGGGTATAGGTACAGATGAGTTGATCTGCCGACTCGAACCCGTAGGTAGACATGCCAAACACCCATTGGGGCAAGCCAAATTCAGCTTTCATGGGACACAGCGGCTCGATCGCCCCCTGCCAGCGATAGAGGTTCCACCAGCCCGTGCGATCGCTGACAAAATACAGCACTCCATCCGGCGACCATTGGGGCTGAAAAATCGACTCGGTTAAGCCACCTGCAATTTTTTGGCAAGCGGTCATAGTGCCATCCGCATCAAGAGTTCCTAGCCAAAGTTCGGTGCCATCCCAGGGCATATTCGGGTGATTCCAGCTAATCCATGCCAGTTGCGAGCCATCCGGACTGAGGCAAGGCGACGCATAAAAATCTTTATCAGAGGCGAGAATCTGCTGATCGCCCTTGCCATCTAAGCGAAAACTGGCGATCGCATTCACCGCTTCACCTGCATCGTTTTCGTCGCTATTTGCTTCACCCGTATGATCTTCACGAATACAAATCATCCGGTTGCGCTGGGCATCAATCACGCCATCGGCATAGCGCCACGGTTGCGCTGGAGTAATGGCAACGGGTTCGCCCCCCGGCAGCTTACGATACAAGCGCTGGTCAGCAAAGTTAGAAAAATAAACTGCGCCTTGATGCACTAAAAAAGCCCCGCCGCCGTATTCATGCACCCGCGATCGCACATTGAAAGGCGCTGGCGTAATATCCGAGATTTGCCCTGCTGCTGTCCGTCGCACGATCACATTGCGTCCGGCTTCCGTGGGGCGCTGTTCCGTCCAATATACCTCGCCGCGATCGAGACGAACTTCACCCAGTCCAATCGTTCCTGCCACAATTAGGTCTGAGGTGATGGGCGATTTCCAGGAACCATAAGGGGCAATGTGCGGGGAAGTCATGTTGGTTACTCGTGCGTCAATAGTCACCTTTGAGGATAGAGGGTTTCAGTCCAGGTTGCCAGTGCCTAGGGGTATGTCGAACAATAATTGATACGCGATGTGCAACTTCTCTGAAACAACGCAAAGGCTGCCCTCACCCTAGCCCTCTCCCAGTAGGAGAGGGAACAAGAAACGTCCAAAAGCTCTTCTCCTTGGGGAGAAGGGTTGGGATGAGGGCAAATTAGTTGCACATCAGGTAATTGATAGTAAGGGGTAAAGGGATATCTCCTCCACTCCTTCACCTGCTTTGATTAACCAAAGCGTCCGCTGACATAATCTTGAGTTTTTTGGTCAGCCGGTTTGTTAAACAGCAAATTGGTTTCATTAAACTCCACCATTTCACCGAGATACATAAAAGCGGTGTAGTCTGAAACCCGTGCTGCTTGCTGCATACTGTGGGTGACGATCAAAATCGTGACTTGCTGCTTCAGGTCGTTGATCAGTTCTTCAATGCTGGCAGTGGCGATCGGGTCAAGCGCAGAGGTTGGCTCATCGAATAACACCATGTTGGGTTCGGTGGCGATCGCCCGTGCAATACACAACCGCTGCTGTTGACCACCCGACAGATTATAGGCAGGCTCCTTCAACCGATCCTTTGCCTCATTCCACAACGCCGCCCCTTGCAACGCTTTTTCCACCTTTTCATCAATCAAGCTTTTTTGAGTGATGCCCTGCACCCGCAAACCGTAGGCAACATTTTCATAGATCGATTTCGGAAAGGGATTAGGGCGCTGAAACACCATGCTAATACGCATCCGTACTTCGATCGGGTCGATCTGCTTCTCTAAAATGTTTACCCCATCCAGCAAAATTTCCCCATCATAGCGATTGCCGGGATACAAATCGTGCATCCGATTGAAGCACCGCAAAAGCGTAGTCTTACCGCAACCCGAAGGACCGATCAATGCCGTGACTTTGCGATCCCAGACAACCATGCTGACATTTTTGAGCGCCTTCGATGACCCGTAGTAAAAGTCGAGATTTTTTACTTCCGCCTTCCGCTCCATCGCAGATGAAGTAAGTACGCGCGTATTTTCTACCATTTGGCTCCCTTCCGAAGACGATACCGTAAATAAATTGCAACCGCATTCAGCGATAGAGTCAAAAGAATTAGCACAACCCCAGCAGCAGCGGCATTCACTTGAAACTCTGGCTCTGGTCGAGAAACCCAATTAAACATTTGAATGGGCAACACTGTAAAGGGAGCCTTTAGCCATTCCAATGAAATAAATGGGAATTGAGCATTGATCGGCGAGGGAGGGAGGAATGCGATGAAGGTCAGTGCCCCGATCGTAATCAGGGGAGCCGTTTCACCGATCGCCCGTGACAAACCAATAATGATCCCAGTGAGAATACTGCCTGAAGAATAGGGCAAAATGTGATCCCAGATCATCTGCCATCGGCTGGCACCCAACGCATAGGCAGCTTCTCGCAAACTGCCCGGAATCGCCCGTAATGCTTCTCGCGTTGTGACAATCACAATCGGCAAGATCAGCAACGCTAGGGTTAAACCTGCCGTCAAAATACTCTCGCCTAAATTGAGTACCGTACTAAAAAGCCCCAACGCTAGCAGTCCGTAGACGATGGAAGGAACGCCTGCAAGATTCGTGACGTTAATTTCGATCAAGGCTGCTAGCCAGTTCTTGGGAGCATATTCTTCTAAATACACGCCAGCCGCAACCCCCACAGGCACCGCCAGAAACATCGTGGTTAGCATAACCAGCAGTGAGCCAACCCAGGCGGATAGGATGCCTGCTTCGTTAAAATCGCTGCTGGGAAACGAGGTAAAAAATTTCCAGTTGAGCCGGGGTAGCCCCTGAATAACGAGTTGAGCAACTAGCGCCAGCAAAATCAGCGTGGCGATCGAAATAACCAACAATCCCAGCACTCCAAATAGCTTGCTGATCAGTTGACGACGAGCCACTGAGGATCGAATCTGCTGTAGGTAATTGCTCTGAGAAAATTCAGCCTGTGCCATATCAATAGGTTTCGCGGAAGCGTTTGGTCAGAAAATAGCCAATAATGTTGAAAATCAAAGTGACAATCACGAGGACAAGCCCAGCCGCAAAAATAGTTTGATATTCTAAAGTGCCATGGGGCAAATCGCCTAAACTGACTTGAACGATGAACGCTGTAATTGTGGCTGCCGATTCTAATGGATTGAACGTGAAGATCGGCTGCAAACCAGCGGCGATAGCCACAATCATCGTTTCACCCACCGCACGAGAAACCCCCAAGATAAATGCCGCAATCACCCCAGAAGCTGCGGCTGGCAATACAACCTTCAGCGCCGTTTGGAGACGGGTTGCACCAGTGGCATAGGAGCCTTCTTTGAGGTTTATCGGCACCGATCGCATCGCATCTTCGCTAATCGAGCTAATCAACGGTGTAATCATCAACCCCATGACCAGCCCTGCTCCCAGCATATTAAACCCAGCAAGTTCAGCCGGAAAAACATCCGGAAAAATCGTTGATAAAGATGCGCCAATCGGTTGGTATAGCCACTGCAAAATCGGAATCACCGTCAGCAACGCAAAATATCCATAGACCACCGTTGGAATTCCCGCCAACAACTCCAAAATCGGCTTGACCACTTCCCGCACACTGGGAGCCGCAAACTCACTTAAATAGATAGCCGAAATTAAACCCATCGGTAGGGCAACGGCTAAGGCAACGGCAGTCGTGGTTAGCGTCCCTGAGACGAGCGGCAAAATTCCGTAGCCCGGTGGATCGAATAAAGGCGACCAATCCTTACTGGTTAAAAACTCGACTAGCGAAACCTCTTGAAAGAATAGAACTGATTCGCTGATGAGAATATACATGATGGCGATCGTCGTCGCCACGCAGGAAAAAGCTGCCAAAAATAAAACAAATTCAATCAAACGTTCCTTGAACTCGCGGGCTTTCTTCTTTCGAGTAAATTGAAGATCTTTCTCAGAAGATTTTAGGGGCTGAGCGGTCATGATGATAATTTGCCAAAAAAGTGGAAAGTCAGCATTATGGCTGCTGACTTTAGTAGAGCGATCGCGGGACTCAAACTAAAAGGGCGCACACGCCGATTGATGTGCGCCCCTTAGCGAAACGATAACTATTCTTTTAATTCGCGGCTGAGTAGCTCATCAACCTTAAGACCGACTGCCTCCTCTCCACCAAAAATAGTGCCAGTTTTACCTGCTTTAAACCGATTCGCAATCACTGGGTAAGCCTTAGCAGGCAAACCGACATAACCCACAGAATCAGCCGTTTTGCCGGCATTCTTGATGTAATATTCTACAAACTTTTTGACTTCCGGCTTCTTCATAGACTTATTGCTGACATAAATGAAGAGTGGACGAGACAAAGGCGTGTATCTACCGTTTTCTACGGTTTGCTCAGAAGGTGTCACACCATTGACACTCACCGCTCTAAGGCGATTCTTATTTGACTTGTAGTAAGCATAGCCAAAGTAGCCCAGTGCGCCCTTATCTTTGGAAACACCTTGAACTAGCACGTTGTCATCTTCACTAGCGGTGAAGTCCTTACGGCTTGACTTAGACTTACCATTAATCGCTTCAGTAAAGTAATCAAAGGTGCCGGAATCAGCACCGGGTCCAAACAACTTCAAAGGTTGATTGGGAAAGCCAGCCCGGACATCTTTCCAGTTCTTAATGGTGCTATTTGGTGCCCAGATTTTTTTGAGTTCAGCCGTGGTTAAGTTCTTTGCCCAAGTGTTGCCTGGATTGACCACAACAGTCAGTGCATCAAAAGCGACTGGTAGTTCAACGTATTTGATCCCTTTTGCAGCGCAGGCAGCCATTTCCTTCTTCAAAATAGGGCGCGAGGCGTTGGCAATATCGGTATCCCCGGCACAGAATTTTTTGAAACCACCCCCCGTCCCAGAGATACCCACTGTGACGTTAGCGCCTCCTGCTTTCTTGGAAGATTCTGCAATTTTCTCAGTAACGGGAAAGACAGTGCTAGAGCCATCAACTTTGACAACAGGACCCTGAGAGTTTACAGCATTTACAGATAAACCAACCACTGCTGCTGTTACAGCCGCCGCGCTCACGATCGCCGTGAAGCGGTTAGACACAAGCTTCACCTTGTCAGACACCATATTGATACTCCAGAAATTTAAGTGTTCAGTTAGTTCTTCAGGATTTACAATACTTTGCTAGGGTTAAGAGCAAGTGATTTAACGCTATGTTTTGATTAGCACCAGGTTAAATTTAAGTAAAATCACTCTTTAGGAAGTTCTTTTTGTCCCAAAAAGCCATCAAAGCTGACCATTATACAAACAGGGCATTCTCTTAGGGGTCTAGTTTGTGCAGTTACCATAGACAATAGGCTGCGTTTTAAACTAAAAATTGAAGTTACGCTTTTAGCTAAAGTTTATTTACAAATTTAATAGCACTCTATTTTCATGGATAGCCCTGAGGCAACGATTTACTGTCCAAACTCTCTTTGTCAAGCTCCCAATTCTGAGAGCGATCGCTATTGCTTGCACTGTGGAACTTTTCTGCCAAAGCATTATTTATGGGCGATCTCAGAGCGATCGCTGCCACAGGCACCCGGCGAACTGCTGGCAGGGCGTTATGTCTGTAAACAGGGTCAGATTTTTTTAGATGCCAAACCGGGATTATTGCCAGAATCCGTAGAAGATTTGCCGCCTGAAGTGGTGTGCTATCAGCGGTTAGTGACCCATTGGCTGCATGTGCCGCAGGTTTACGCAGTGCTGTTTAATCCTCAATTGCCTAGTGCTTGGATGGTGCTACTAGAAAACGTACCGATTTACCCGGCTGACATTCAGGCTAGGGAGGGGATACCCGGGACTTTAATGCCAGGGTTAGAAGCCGTTTGGAGCAGCGCTAGTCCATTGCAACAGCTTCATTGGCTCTGGCAAATGGCGCAGCTATGGGAGCCGCTGAATCAGGAAGGTGTAGCAGCTAGCCTATGGTTGGCAGACAATTTGCGTGTAGAAGGATCGTTCCTGCGCTTATTAAGCTTGGTAGGTGATTACCAATCGCCCCGTAGTTGGGTCGATCTAGGAAACTTTTGGCAGCAGAGACGGCAAGGAGCGCACTCTGCGATCGCGCCTTTTTTGGATGCGGTGTGTGAACAGATGCAGCGAGGGCAGATTAGCAGTAGCGAACCCTTAATTGGCTGGTTGGATCAGGCGATCGCGGTGTGCAGTCGGGAGCAATCTCGTGTGGTGGAGTTTGCCACTTTAACGGATCAAGGACCCACCCGTCAGCGAAATGAGGATGCTTGTTACCCTGCTAGTGGCACAACGCAATCTGTCACTCTGACTCCAGCCGCAAATAATACTAATTCCACCGCTTTGGTAGTAGTTTGCGATGGAATTGGGGGGCATGAAGGCGGAAATATTGCCTCAAATTTGGCGATCGCCACGGTGCAACAGCGATTACAAACAGCGCTGCGATCGCCCGCCTTGAGTAATCCCGCTATTTTGAAGTTGGAATTAGAACGATCGGCGATCTCTGCCAACGACATCATTGTGCAGCGGAACGACACCGAACATCGCCAAGAGCGCCAGCGCATGGGCACAACGCTGGTTATGGCAGTGGGGCAAACCCATGAGTTATGTCTCGCCCATGTGGGAGACAGCCGCGCTTATCGCATCACCCGCACTGGCTGCCATCAGGTCACCTTAGATGATGATCTCGCTTCACGGGAAGTCCGGATGGGCTATGGACTCTATCGAGATGCACTACAGCAGCCTAGTTCAGGCTCTTTGGTGCAGGCGCTAGGAATGAATGCCTCCACGCTGCATCCCACAGTACAGCGCTTTATTTTAGATGAAGACTGTTTGTGGTTGCTCTGTTCTGATGGGTTAAGCGATAATGATCTGATCGAGGAATATTGGCAACCGATGTTAGTCCCCGTGTTGGAGGGCACGATCGCTCTATCGACGGCGGTGCAGCAATGGGTGGCGATCGCCAATCAACAAAACGGGCATGATAACGTTACCATTGGGCTACTTCACTGTCGCGTTCATTCGGCGATTCCATCCAAAGCGGCTGAGTTTCAGCTAGCCGAATCCCTGGCACAGCTATCCGCAACCCTCCTCGCCTCCCCGCTTGATTTACCGTCCCTTGCTGCCAATCCTTCTACCCTCAAAACTCAGCTTAAAAAACAGCCTACGCAACTTGATAAGTCAGCGCGATCGCGCCCTAATCTTTTTCCCTGGCTGTTGGGATTGCTCATTTTATTGGGAGGTGTTGGAGTTCTATTCTTTGGCTTATTTCCTAACATCGGTAGTCGCCTATTTCCAACCATAGAAAACACGGCAGTTCCTTCTGATAGTCCTACCAGTCCTACAAATCCTGCTCCTAGCGTTTCTGGGCTGGCGTCTCCAAATCCCAGCATTGCGGCATCCCCATTCTTAACGACCCAATCGCGGGTATTAGTGAATCGGGCTGAGGTTAATGGTGCAGGGCAGACTTCAGTGATCTTACAGTCTCAACCCACTAGTCCCGAATTGAATCAACCTCTATCGCGGTTTACCATTCCGGTTGGGACTGTATTAGAGGTAATTGCAGTACAAGTGCGATCGCAGCAGCGGTGGCTTCAGTTTAAAGTCTGTTCCCTGCCTACGGCAGTGAGGGCACCGGATCGAGCCACTGTCTTTGGGCAACCGGGTGATACGGGATGGATTCAAGAAGCTGCGATCGCCCCCCTGGTTACCTCTGATATTAGCCTCACCCCTACACAACTGGGTGACTGTAAGGCTAAACGCCCAAACAGTTCCCCTGCCAAAAACTAGCTGAAGACTGCGATTTCTTCCCAAACACCGACTAGACTGATAGAACGATAAATTAATTACAGAAGATCCTAAAAAATTCTATTTTGAATTGGGCTACATCCCTCACGAATGCCGTTACCTGAAAGCCCCTATTTGAGTTTGGCAGTGACCCCGTTACAGATTTCTGGCGCGGCGCACTTTGCAATTCATGTGACTAAAGCGCCCTATCCGGGTGGACTTGCCCTACATAATTGCGTTTGGACTAATTCCCTTAGTCAATTGTGGCAACTGTGGCAAGACATGTTTTTCACTCACCCCTTGCCCCCCTATCCGCTGGAGCCAACGACTCTACCGGATATTCCCTTAGAGTCCAATCAACCGGGCGGGATGTCGGCGCGCTTGATGCAAACTCTAGGTATCAGCCTATGGCAATGGGTGTTTGATGGCTCAATTATGGTGAGCATTAATCAAAGTCGCGGGATTGCGATCGGTCAGGGACAGCCCCTGCGGTTGCAGATCGAAATTCGTGATCCCCTACTAATTTCTCTGCCGTGGGAAATTATGCAAGAAGCCCCCGGCACTCCAGCCATTTCCTTGAGCCAGCACATTCTATTTAGTCGCACCACCCGCGATGTTTCTGCCTTACCCCCCTCTCGCCCTGAAACTGCGCTCAAGATCCTGTTAGTTCAAGGGCAAGCCTCCGACTCAGTGAGTGGTACGGGGTTGGCTAACGATGCTTTACCCAAGCTGAAACTAGAGCAAGAAGCAGATATATTAGCACAAGTGCTAAAAAGCTCTGGCAACTCAGGCATTGGCGGTTCTAAGGAGATTCCTTGTGAAGTCCGCACTTTGGTTCAACCTACGCCGCTGGAATTGATTCAAGCCCTTGAAACCCGCAGTTACAATGTTTTGTTCTACGCCGGACATGGAATGCCGGGTCCTGATGGCGGTGTGCTGTTTGTCCGTCCAGATATGCCCTTGAATGGCACAGAACTCGCTCAGGTCTTGACCCGGTGCCAGGTAAAATTAGCAGTCTTCAACGCTTGTTGGGGTGCCCAATCCGATCATTACTATCGCAACGATGACACTGTGCCAGGAGGGAAAATATCTCAACCCATGCCCCGCAGCAGCCTTGCCGAGGTGTTGATTCACCATGGCGTACCTGCTGTGTTGGGAATGCGTAACTCGATTACGGATCAAGAGGCACTGAGTTTTATTCAAGAATTGGCAAAAGCTTTAGCAGAACGGAAACCAATTGATCAGGCAGTGGCGATCGCCCGCCAACATCTGCTAACTATTTATAAATTTAATCAGCAGGCATGGACATTGCCCGTGCTATACATGCATCCCGAATTTGATGGAGAACTGCTGACCCCGATCTCCGCCATCACACCCGGACACACCCAAATTGGTGCAGAAGCATCAACGTCCATTGCTTGTTTGCGATCGCTGCAAGATAACCGCGTTTGGCAAATTCGGGGTGGCTACATGACCATTGGCAGAAGCACAGACAATGATCTGATCCTGCGAGAAGATGAAGCAGGAGCCTCCCGTGAACACGCTATGATCCTGCGGCGCGAAAGCAAAGAAACCCTAGAAGATACCACCTACTTTCTCCGAGATGTCTCTCGCTTTGGCACCTGGGTTTCCTTAAATGATAAAGGCTGGCAACGAGTGCATCAGCAAGAAGTCCTGCTCATGCCAGGAAGCCAAATCAAATTCGGCAGTTCTCAAAACAACCCTCTAGAGTTTACGATTCTCAGTCCAGATTCTCAGTCTCCTGAAACCCCATCATCCCGCTAGTCAGAAGTCTTGTGGTTAAAAAGAAAACTCCCCATCCTACCGAACGCATTATCTATCGCGAATTTGGTGCCTCCGAAAATCCAGAGGCATTGCAGCGAGGAGTTCCCGACTTGCCGCCTAATCAACAAAGCCCACGGGTTGAAACCTCTAGCAAAGGTCGCAAAGGAAAAACTGTGACTATCATTCGCGGTTTTCAAGCCAGCCCAGAAACCCTTATCGACCTATTAAAAAAACTCAAAAATTTGTGTGGCGCAGGCGGTACCCTCAAAGATAATGAACTCGAAATTCAAGGGGATCATAAGCAGAAAATTGTTCAACATCTTCAGCAGCTTGGCTATAAAGCAAAAGCAAGCGGCGGATGAGGGAATTACGAATGGCGAATGGCGAATGGCGAACCAAAACTAATGACGACCACTTACTTTTTGTCCCTTTTAACTTCTCTTATCCTTCGTTATTCGCACTTCGTCCCTCGTAATTTTTCTTTGTCGTTCGTCACTCGTACTTCTTCACTCGCCATTTCTTCTGGAGCCATCCCTTGCCCGACACTATCACCCGCGTTCAGCCCCCTTTAGAGTTTCTTCCCCCCGCGTTTAATTCGCTTGTGCGGAGAGTGGTGAGTTGGGCGTTTCCATTTGTGATTCGCTTCCAAACTACGGTTCGCCAAATCGAGGCAGAAAATGTGGAAACGCTGGTTGATCTATATCGCCAGTTTCAGGATGGCAAAATTCGGTTTTTACTGGCTTTTCGTCATCCCAGTGCCACCGATCCCTATTGCGTCGGGCAGTTGGTTTGGAGATTGGTACCCCAAGCTGCCAAACAGCAGCAGGTTTCACTAAAACACCCGGTACATTCTCACTTTATGTACGATCGCGGCATTCCGATTTGGGCGGGTGCATGGGTCACCTGGCTGTATCCACGGCTGGGCGGTATTCCCATCCGTCGTGGCAAGATTGACCTAATGGGGCTGAAAGCTGCCCGTGATATTTTTGCCAACGGTGATTTTCCGCTGGCGGCTGCGCCTGAAGGAGCGACCAACGGGCACAACGAAATTATTAGTCCATTGGAACCGGGAGTCAGCCAGCTTGGTTTTTGGTGCGTGGAAGATATGGTGAAACAGGGGCGATCGCAGGAAGTGTTCATCTTGCCAGTTGGGATTGAGTATCGCTATGTCACGCCCCCGTGGGCAGCCGTAGAAAAAATTATTACGCAACTGGAGATAGACACTGGCATACACAGCCCAGACATGAGCCAGAGCCAACGATTGGATGAGATTTTGCTGTACAAACGGCTATATCACTTAGGCGAACACCTTCTATCGGTAATGGAAGACTTCTATACACGCTTTTATCACAAGGCTTTATCAACGTCTCACAAAGCTGGCAAGTCTGACCCTGCCTCTTTGCCGTCTGACGAAGCTTTTTCGGATCGGCTCAATGCTTTGTTAAATGCCGCCCTAGAAGTTGCAGAAGATTATTTCAATCTGCAACCCAGAGGCAGCTTGATCGATCGCTGTCGTCGGTTGGAACAAGCCGGGTGGGATTGCATCTACCGAGAGGATATCAAGCTTGAAACGGCTTCCCCGCTTGAGAAAGGGCTAGCCGATCGCGTGGCAGAAGAAGCTGATTTGCGCGTCTGGCATATGCGGTTGGTGGAAAGTTTTGTGGCAGTCACGGGCAACTATGTGAACGAAAAACCAACAGTAGACCGTTTTGCCGAAACTACGCTGCTGGTTTGGGATATGGTTTGCCGGATTAAGGGTGGAAACCCGTTTGAGCGACCGAAGTTAGGCAACCAGAAAGCTTTTCTCAAAATTGGAAACCCCATTTCTGTTTCCGATCGCTGGGATTCTTATCGGGGCGGGCGAAAAAATGCAAAGCAAGCCGTTGCAGATCTCACCCAAGATTTACAGATTGCGTTGGAAAGTATGCTGACAAAACAGTGAGACCCTCACCCTAAATCCCTCTCCCAGAATGGGCGAGAGACTTTAATACTGCATGATTCGTCCTGATGTGAAGGCGTGAAGGATGCCCTCAGACGATCGCACTAACAATCTGCCTTGATCATCAAACCCCGCTGCTTGCCCTGAAATTGCTTCTCCATTAAGTTCTAAGGTAATCGGGCGATCGCGCAATCCATCGCGTTGATGCAGTTCAGGAAATAGAGGCACAATCCCAGAAAAATTAGGTGAATCATATTTCTGCACCACAATGTCTCGTACTTGCATCAGATAATGGCGCGATCGCTCCAGCAACGCTAACGCATCTGGCACCACATGAGAGATTTCATGGAGGCTAATCGCGTTACCGATCTGATCAGCAGATAATCCTGCTTGAATAAAGTCAACACAACAGTTGATGCCAATGCCTACAACAACCCGTGTGTGTCCAGAACGTCCAGAAGCTTCACACAAAATTCCGGCTACTTTGCGCCCTGCAATCAACACATCGTTTGACCACTTCAAGCGCAATCTGCCGCGTTGGTGGGGCAACAAATCTTCAATAGCGTGAATCACAGCTAACCCAATCACCAAACTTAAGCCAGATAGTTGGGCAGTGGAAAAATCGAGAATGAAACTCGCGGTTAACACTCCCGTTGGAGAATGCCAGGTACGCCCATGCTGTCCTCGTCCAGCGGTTTGATGGCGCGTAAAAACTACGGCTCCATGGAGCAAGCGATCGGTGTGCGTTGTTGCCCATGTGTTTGTGCTGGGGCAACTATCCAGCCAATGCAACCAATCGGGTAGATCCTGTGGATCGAGATCGCCAGAAGTAGGAAAAGGAGTTAAAGGCAGGCTGTACACGAAAGAACTGACTCGCTGCGGCGTGGAACTATGCTTAGGGGAAGATTGCGTTAGCTTTGAGTTTGATTATATAATCAACAAAGTTTTATCTGATAGGCATCTGACGGACATTTGAATAGCAATTTATAGGAATGTGCTTCTAGGGTTCCGATGTAGCTGATTATAGCTAGGTGACTGGTCCAAGAGAAGCAGCCCACTTGAGATTCTGATATTGAGAATATTAAGTAGGTCACACGGCGGGAAAAAAGCCCGGGAGAACCATACAGAGTTAAGTCACTGTTGGAGTTTCCTGGGCTTTGATATTTGAGTTAATCATGCAGATTCGCTTAGAATTTCTAGAGATTTCTCAACTGATTGTTTACCATCACAGGAGATTTTTATGGGGCAAGCATCGGTTTCGCCAGAGTCTGGGCTATCTAATCCAGCCGCGATCGCTCCAGACCTGATTTTGTTCGATGAGGCACTGCCAGGGAGCGCCTACTGGCATGGTGTGATCAAACGCGGAAATACTTTACGGATCACTGATCTGGCAGGTTCACAGGGTGTTTCATTGATTTGCTACAACGCAGATAATGCGATCGAACGGCTGAACGTGGCTGATACTGCCAAAATTCAGTTCAACGCCTTTCTAAAAAAGGGGATGGTGATTTATTCCGATATGGGACGGATTTTGTTCTCGATTACTGAAGACACCTCCGGCTATCACGATTTATTTGGGGGATGTAGTCATGCTGCAAGCAACGCTGCCAAGTATGGAGAGGGCGAGTTTTGGGTGAATTCTCGCGATAACTTCCGCAGAGCCGTGACGCGCTATGGTTTGAGCAAGAAAGATATTATGCCCAACCTTAATTTGTTTACGCGGGTGGCGATCGCTCCAGACGGCAAAATGATATTCGTTGAAGGAACTGAGCAACCGGGAAGTTTTATCGATCTTCGTGCCGAAATGAACGTGTTGGTGATTTTGTCGAACTGCCCCCATGTGCTGCATCCTAGCAAGATCTATGAGCCAAAACCTGTTCAACTTACTGTTTGGAACTCTCCGGCGATCGCCGGAGATGATAGTTGCCGAACTGCCAACCCTGAAGCAATTCGTGGCTTTATCAACACCGATGCTTTGTTTGCTCAAAGTTAGTTAAAAAGTAGAGGAGTAAAGGAGTTTCACCCTTTTATCAATTCGCAGATTTTGCTGGACAAAAAAGAGAGGATAAACCAATGATTGTGGCGCAAACTCAACTCGATCCCCAAACGGCTATTTATGATGAAGTGGTTCCTGCGCGTCATCCGTGGTCGCGCGTGATTCGGAAAGGGCAGATTCTTCGCATTGAAGATTTAGGAGGAAATCAAGCTGTCGATTTTCTAGTTTACAATGCCGATGATCCATCCGAGCGCTACAGCGCCCAGGATACAACGGTTGCTCAAGGCAATCTCTATTTAAATACGGGTAGCAAGTTGATATCGAATGAGGGTCGAGTGATGATGGAGATCGTCAATGATACCTGTGGACGGCATGATACATCGGGCGGGGCTTGTAGTTGTGAAAGCAACTCGGTACGCTTCGGGCTAGACAAAAAATATCAACATGCTTGTGTTGAGAACTTTCTCACGGATCTAGCACCCTATGGCTTGGGCAAACGGGATATGGTTAGTAATATCAACTTTTTTATGAATGTTCCTGTTTCACAAGATGGCACCTTAGAAATTGTTGATGGCATTTCTGCTCCTGGTAGTATTGTCGATTTACAGGCAGAAATGAATGCGATCGTGGCTATTTCCAATTGTCCGCAAATCAACAATCCTTGTAATGCTTACAATCCCACGCCGATTCGATTAATTATTTGGGATGCAGTGTAAGGGAACCTATGTTCAATAAAGTTCTAATTGCCAATCGGGGTGAAATTGCCTGCCGTATTATTCGGACGCTCGATCGCCTGGGAATTGCCAGTGTTGCCGTCTACTCAGAAGCGGATGCCCATACTCAACCTGTTTCAATGGCAACAGAGGCGGTGTGTATCGGCGCGGCTCCGGTGGCAGAGAGCTATCTCAAGGGCGATCGCATTCTAGAAGTGGCACAGCAAACTGGAGCGCAGGCAATTCATCCCGGCTATGGTTTTTTGAGCGAGAACATCGACTTTGCAGAAGCCTGTGAAGCCGCAGGAATTGGATTCATTGGTCCTACGCCGCCGCAAATTCGCCAGTTTGGTTTGAAGCACACTGCCCGTAAATTGGCAGAACACAATCAGGTGCCCTTAGTGCCCGGAACAGGTCTGTTAGAGAACTTAGAGCAGGCACAACAATTAGCAGCCGCGATCGCCTATCCAGTGATGCTAAAAAGTACTGCGGGTGGCGGCGGTATTGGGATGCAGGTTTGCTTGAATGAAACGGAATTGGCGGATGGGTTCGAGAAAGTGAAACGTTTGAGCCAGACCAACTTTAAGCAAAGCGGTGTTTTTCTAGAAAAATATATTCAAACAGCCCGACATATTGAAGTTCAAATTTTTGGGGATGGTAAGGGTAATGTCGTTGCTCTAGGAGAACGCGATTGCTCCACTCAACGGCGCAATCAAAAAGTGATTGAAGAAACGCCTGCCCCCGGCATCAGTAAGGCAGTTAGGCAGCAACTTTATGACTGTGCTGTGCGGTTGGGGCAGGCAATGAACTATCGCTCAGCGGGCACAGTTGAATTTGTGTTGGATGTCACCACGCAACAGTTCTACTTTTTGGAGGTGAACACGCGACTCCAGGTTGAACATGGAGTGACCGAAATGGTCAGCGGGATTGACTTAGTGGAATGGATGGTGCGCCTAGCAGCAGGGGATTCTGCATTTCTGAAAGATTATCAACATCAACCCCAAGGACATTCGATTCAAGTACGGATTTATGCTGAAGATGCAAACAAGAATTTCCAGCCCAGTTCTGGTTTATTGAGTGCTGTTCAGTTTCCAGAAAATGTTCGCTGCGATCGCTGGATTGAAACGGGAACCGAGGTTACACCATTCTATGATCCGCTGTTGGCAAAAATGATCGTGCATGGAGAGAGTAGAGAGCAGGCGATCGCCCAACTCCAAACCGCTTTACAGGAATCAGAAATTGCTGGGATTGAAACCAATCTAAAGTATCTACAGCAAGTTATCGCCAGTCCAGCATTTATTCAAGGAACCATTAATACTCGCTATCTCAACACCTTTGAATATCAACCCCGCACAATTGATGTTCTCGACTCTGGCACCTATACTACCATTCAGGATTATCCCGGACGGATTGGCTATTGGGATATTGGAGTGCCGCCATCAGGACCCATGGATCATCTAGCATTTCGCCTTGCCAACCGGATCTTGGATAATCCTGAATCGGCAGCAGGACTGGAATGTACCGTTATAGGACCGACTCTACGCTTCAACTGCGATACCGTCATTTGCCTCACGGGTGCCGCAATGAAAGCCACACTCAACGGTCAACTTGTACCCTATTGGACATCAATTTCCGTTAGTGCAGGTAGCACCCTCAAGCTTAAAGCCATTCAAGGACATGGATATCGCACCTATCTCGCCATCCAAAATGGATTTGATGTTCCTGAATATTTAGGCAGTAAGGCTACATTTACACTTGGCAAATTTGGCGGACATGCAGGACGCACACTTAGGGTAGGAGATGTTTTGCGGGTAGGAGGGGAAGAGGTTGAAAGGTTAAGAGGTGAAGATGTAGAAATTCCTCTACCCCTCTACTCCTCTACCCCTTCATTCCTTTACCCCTTCACTCCTCCACTCTTCCCCCCCTCTCTCATTCCCCACTACACCAACGCATGGGACATCGGCGTTCTCTATGGTCCTCACGGCGCGCCCGATTTTTTTACAGATAACGACATTGAGATGTTTTTCTCAACTCGCTGGACAATTCACCACAACTCAGCCCGAACTGGGATTCGTCTGATTGGACCTAAACCTGAATGGGCGAGATCGGATGGCGGTGAAGCCGGGTTACATCCCTCTAATATTCACGATAATGCCTACGCGATCGGCACCATTGACTTCACGGGGGATATGCCAATCATCCTGGCTTACGATGGTCCTAGTCTGGGCGGATTCGTTTGTCCTGCCACGATCGCCCAAGCCGAACTTTGGAAGATTGGACAACTCAAACCGGGCGATACAGTGCAGTTCCATTGCCTCACCCTTGAGGAAGCTCTCCAACTTGAGTTAGCGCAAGATTATCAAATCGAAACGTTGTCACCCGTCCACCCCCCCGCCCCTCCACCCCTCTACTCCTCCCCACTCCCCCACTCCCCCATACTCCACCAAATCCCCGAATCATCTACTCAAATTGCAGTGACTTATCGACAAGCGGGCGACAAATTCTTGCTGATTGAATATGGTTCACTGGTGCTGGATCTCAATTTGCGCTTTCGAGTGCATATATTGATGGAGTGGTTGAAAGAAAATCGCTTAGTGGGAATCATTGATCTCACGCCAGGAATTCGATCGCTACAAATCCATTACGATAGTCGAGTGTTGCCCGTACAATCATTGCTTGATGCCTTAATTGCAGCAGAGTCAGAACTTCCAGAGATTGATGCGCTAGAGGTGCCCACGCGAATTGTCCATCTACCGCTGTCTTGGGATGATGAATCCACTCAATTAGCGATTCAAAAGTATATGCAGTCGGTGCGATCGGATGCACCTTGGTGTCCAAGTAATATCGAGTTCATTCGTCGGATTAACGGACTCAACACAATTGAGCAAGTGCGAGAAATCGTTTTCAGTGCTAGTTATCTGGTGATGGGACTAGGCGATGTTTACCTCGGCGCACCGGTTGCAACACCGCTCGATCCGCGTCATCGGCTGGTTACAACCAAATACAATCCGGCTCGGACTTGGACACCTGAAAATGCGGTGGGGATTGGGGGTGCCTACCTGTGCATTTATGGCATGGAAGGTCCAGGGGGCTATCAATTTGTGGGGCGCACGGTGCCCGTCTGGAATCGCTACAAGCAAACTGAGGATTTTAAGCAACCCTGGTTGTTGCGCTTTTTTGATCAGATTCGGTTTTTTCCAGTTTCACCGGGCGAATTGTTACGGTATCGGGAAGCAGTGATTCAGGGGAAAGTGAAGCTTAAGATTGAGGAGGAAACCTTTAGCCTGAAGCAGTACCAGGATTTTTTGAATGTAAAGGCAGCAGATATCGCTGCCTTTAGGGTAAAGCAACGGGCGGCGTTTGCGGCTGAACGAGATCGCTGGACAACTGCTGGAGAGTTTACTCATCAAGACGGAGAAGTATTAGAGGAGCCGGAAATTCCTGAAATCACGATTGCTGAGAATGTTGAAGCGATCGCGGCTCATGTGTCTGCGAATGTGTGGCAGGTCTTGGTGCAACCGGGCGATCGCGTCGCTGAGGGCGATCGTGTAGTCATTCTTGAAGCGATGAAAATGGAAATCGCGGTGCTTGCGGATAGTGCTGGCACGATTGCCCAAGTGTTTTGTCAGCCAGGGCAAATGGTGACGGCTGGGCAATTTTTGGTGGCAATTTTGGTGGAGGAGTGAAGGGATGAGCTTTGAGTTTTGAGTTTTGGACTGTGAAAGAGGGGGTGAAGTCTAGGAAATGAGTCAGCGGAAACGGGTGTTGATATTGGGGGGAACGGGCGATGCGATCGAGTTGGCTGCGAGAGCCGCTGAAAGACCGGGAGTGGAAGTCATTACTTCTCTAGCAGGGCGAACTCGTCAGCCGATTGTGTCATCCGAAAATACGAGAATTGGGGGGTTTGGAGGCGTTGCAGGATTAGTAGATTATTTGCGAGAACAGCAGATTGATTGGCTGATTGATGCGACTCATCCGTTTGCGGCTCAAATTTCGTTGAATGCTGCTGCCGCTGCTGCTGCGATGAATATTCCCCACTTGATGTTGATTCGTCCGGCGTGGAAACCTGTGGCAGGTGATGATTGGATTGAGGTAGACAGTAATACTGCCGCCGCAAAAGTATTATCAAGCTTAGCTCAGCGGATTTTCCTGACGATTGGTCGGCAAGAACTTGATGCTTTTGCTCACCTAAATGGTTGGTTTCTGATGCGGATGATTGATCCACCGTTGCCAGATAAACCTGTGCCAGCGGGAAAGGTGTTGCTCGATCGCGGACCTTTTTCATTGGAAAATGAGCGATCGTTGTTAGAGAAGTATGAGATTGGGGCGATTGTCAGCAAAAACAGCGGCGGGACTGCCACTTACGCCAAAATTGTCGCGGCACGAGAACGGCAGATTCCAGTGGTGATGGTGCAGCGTCCACCCGTTCCAGCCGGAGAAAAGGTTGCAGACGTAGAAAGCGCGATCGCTTGGCTGAACACTTTTTGATCACTTTTAAGAGGATGAAAAGACCCGATGTAGGTTTAGACAATGCTCTAGGGAACAGTCAACGTCTAGAATAACCCGAGCTTGAAATAGGTCTTTTAAAGCGAAAAAAGAAAATAAAAATCGAAGGAGGAAGAGAGAAAATAGAAAAGCGGAATAAGACCATCGCTAGTTTCTTTATTCGGCGTTGCTGAATACAAGGATAATTTTTGACTGTAGGGGTAGGTCTTGTGCCTACCCTGACGGAGATAGAGGGCAACCACAAGGGATTGCCCCTACAAGTTTCATCCCCAGATTCAGCAATGCCCTTTATTTTTGTGGCTACTTAAAAAATATGACTCAGAAAAATGATGTTCCTGCACTTCTATTCTCGTTTTTGATTACCGCTGGACTGGTCGGCGGCGGTTTTTGGTGGTTGACCCAAAAATCTGGACTGAATGGAGGAACTCTCTTTTCTCAAGGCTCCAATTCAACATCATCAACCAATTCCTCAAACAACTCCAACTCACCTAGCATTGAAGGTTTTTCTCAGGTGCAAAACGTGCCTGGCGGATTGTTTACCTATGGCGGCAGTACTTCTTGGGCACCCATTCGCCGAGATGTAGATGCTGCTATTCAAGCGGCTCGTCCAGAGTTTCGCTTACGGTATGTTAGTCCAACGAGTAAGGCACCTGGATCAACGACAGGCATTCGGATGCTGATGCGCGATGAATTAGCTTTTGCTCAATCGTCTCGCCCTGTTACCGATCAAGAATACCAGCAAGCCGATCAGCGGGGCGTGAAGTTGAAACAAGTTCCGGTGGCGATCGATGCTTTAGCGGTGGCAGTCCATCCCAGCTTAACTATTTCAGGGCTAACCGTGGATCAATTAGGCGATATCTACACGGGCAAACTCACCAATTGGAATCAGGTGGGTGGAGCGAATGTGCCGATTCAACCGATCACCCGCCCAGTGAGCGCTGGGGGAACCATTGAGTTGTTTGTAGAACAAGTTATGAGAGGGCGAGGCTTTGGAGCAACGGTGCAAACGGTGGCTACGACAACCGAAGCAGTGCGGAAACTGGCTCAAACTCCTGGCGGTGTATATTTTGCTTCTGCACCTGAAATCGTGGATCAATGTACGGTAAAGCCGATCGCGATCGGGCGAGCTTCTAACGAATTAGTGCCTCCTTACCAAGGCTCTCTGGTTCTTCCGGCTCAATGTCCTGCTAAGCGCAATCAACTTAATGCAGCGGCGATCAAAGGCGGACAATATCCCCTAACGCGCAATTTATTTGTGGTGATCAAGCAAAATAATCAAAAAGAGCAGCAGGCAGGAGAAGCCTATAGCAACTTTGTCTTGTCTAATCAAGGGCAAACATTACTTGAAAAAGCAGGCTTTGTGTCTATTCGTTAAAGCAATAATCTCGACTGTATTCTGCTCAACGCGCAGTTTTTGCAGGGTTACGCTAGACTATCAAGTCTGTCAAGCTGTAACAATTTGAGGAAAAAAGCATGGGAAGACGCTCAACTGCGATAAAGGCTGATGCTGAAGAGTCATTGGATCAGCCAACGGCGGCAAAAAATCAGTCCGGCGTGGTTGAAGCGGGGCAGGAGATGACACCGAGGCAGGGCGATCGCGAAAAGGTGAATGGCAAGCAGTCAGCAATTGCCGCGACTCCGACTTCTCCAGGGTGGACGATTGAAGATAGTGAAGAACTCTATCGGATTAATGGCTGGGGTGAACCCTATTTTTCAATCAACGCCGCCGGACATGTCACCGTTTCTCCTCAAGGAGATCGCGGCGGTTCCCTGGATTTGTATGAACTGGTGAATGCACTCAAGTTGCGAAACTTGAATCTCCCCTTGTTGATTCGCTTCTCAGATATTTTGTCTGATCGAATTGAGCGGCTGAATGCGGCATTTGCCAAGGCGATCGCTCGGTATAACTACGACGGAGCCTATCGCGGCGTGTTTCCGGTGAAGTGCAACCAGCAGCGCCACTTAGTTGAATCGCTAGTTAAGTTTGGCAAGCCTTACCAGTTTGGGCTGGAAGCAGGTTCTAAACCTGAACTGATGATCGCCTTAGCAACCCTGAACACGCCGGGAGCTTTGCTGATCTGCAATGGCTATAAAGATCGGGAATATATTGAAATGGCGATTCTGGCGCAGCAGTTGGGCAAGATTGCCATTATTGTGCTGGAACAGGTGGAAGAAGTGCCGATGGTGATTGCTGCTAGCCGCAAGTTAGGCATTTCTCCCATCGTCGGGGTGCGAGTGAAGCTGAGCAGTAAGGGGATTGGACGGTGGGGCACTTCAGCCGGCGATCGCGCTAAGTTTGGCTTGACGATTCCCGAAATTCTTCAGACTGTAGAATTGCTGCGGGAAGCCGATTTGCTCGATTCGCTCCAGCTTTTGCACTATCACATCGGCTCCCAAATTTCGGCAATCTCCGTTGTTAAAGATGCCATTCGAGAAGCGAGTCAGGTTTATGTGGAACTGGCAAAATTGGGCGCGGGTATGCGCTACCTGGATGTGGGCGGCGGTTTGGGTGTGGATTATGACGGCTCAAAAACCAACTTTTATGCTTCTAAAAACTACAACGTGCAGAATTACGCCAACGATATTGTGGCGGAAGTGAAAGAAGCCTGCGTTGAACGGGGTTTAGCCATGCCAACGTTGATTAGCGAAAGTGGACGGGCGATCGCCTCTCACCAGTCGGTGCTAATCTTTAATGTGCTGGGAACGAGCGATGTGCCTACGGGTGCCCCCGAACCCGTGGGCGCAGCAGAACACCTGATTATCCGCAATCTCTGGGAAACCTACAACTCCCTCACCGTAGAAAACTACCAAGAGGCGTATCACGATGCGGCTCAGTTTAAAGAAGAAGCCGTTAGCCTGTTTAATTTTGGCTATGTGAGTTTGCCAGAGCGTGCCCGTGCCGAGCGGTTGTTTTGGGCGTGCTGCCAAAAGATTCTGGAAATTGCCCGCCAGCAAGACTATGTGCCCGATGATCTAGAAGATCTGGAAAAGATCATGGCATCGATCTATTACATCAACCTATCGGTGTTCCAGTCTGCGCCGGATAGTTGGGCGATCGATCAGTTGTTTCCGATTATGCCGATCCATCGGCTCGACGAAGAACCGACCAAACGCGCCACCCTAGCAGACCTGACCTGCGATAGTGACGGCAAAATCGATCAGTTCATCGACCTGCGCGATGTCAAACATGTGTTAGAACTGCACCCGCTCCATGGAGAACAGCCTTACTACTTGGCAATGTTTTTGGGCGGTGCCTATCAGGAAATTATGGGCAATTTGCATAATCTGTTTGGCGACACGAATGCCGTTCACATCACCCTCACGCCCAACAAGGGGTATCACATCGACCATGTGGTAAAGGGCGACACGATGACAGAAGTGTTGGGCTATGTCCAGTACGATTCAGAGGATATGGTTGAAAGCATTCGCCAGCAAACCGAACACGCCTTACAAGAAAAGCGAATTACGCTGCAAGATTCTCAACTGCTGCTGCAAAACTATGAACGCAGCCTCAGCCGCTATACTTATCTGTCGTCTTAAGACTGCCCTCACCCTAGCCCTCTCCCGGTGGGAGAGGGAACCGGAAACGTCCGAAAGTCATTTTCAATCTGCCGAACCACAGTCAAAGCAGAATAGCTAACTCCAGCAGTGCCTTCGCCAGGATGGGTGGAGTCGCCCACGAGCCAGAGCGATTGGATTGGGGTACGGTTGGCAAAACCGAAGGGTCCAAAAGTGGGGATGCGCTGCCCGATACCGCCCACAATCCCGCGATCGCGTCCAGTATATCTGGCAAAGGTGCGCGGAGTTCCGGCTTCCATCACTTGAATGGTTTGGTCATTCAGCGTAAAAAATTGGCTCAGACGGGCGATCGCTTGATCCATGTAGTGCTGTTTCAAGGAATCATAATCACCGTCCCACCAGGGTCGAGTGTCCGTAAATGACGAAGCGATGATAGTGGCTTTGCCGTCTGGTGCCCGACCGTCTCCTGGTTTGCTAACGGAGACAAACAGCGAATTGTTTTCCGCGATCGCCCCGTCATAGTCATACAAAAATTGTAAGTGGGGCGGACAGTCGGCAGGAATAGCGCGTTGTTCTACACCGAGATAGATCACAAAGGCACCGGATGAAGGCGGTAATTTTTCCACTCGCTGCTGATATCCTTTGGGAGCTTGATCACCCAGTAGCTGCATCAGGTTTTGTACGGTCACATTTGCCACCACTTGATCCGCAGGTTCTATCCAAATTTCGCCCGTTTTTTGGTTGCAAATCGTCACACTGGAAACCTGACCCTTGTGGGTGTGAATTTGCTTCACCGTATGACGTAACAGTAACTTGCCGCCATCTCGCTCAAACGCTTCCACCAGGCGATCGCTCAATGCCTGCATACTGCCCTGCAAGTGAAACAGTCCGTGCGGTGCTTGCGACACTGCTAATGCGGTTGCTGCATAGAGCAAAGCAGTTTCGTCTGTGTCAACTTGAGAATATAGTTTAAGCTGCATGTCGAGAAAGGTTTTGAGACGGCGATCGCCCTCCAGTCCATAGCCTCGCAATGCATCCCCCACCGTAGAAAAAGTATGCGGCAAGGTCAGCAGCGTATCGGGGCGAACGGCTTTCACCAATTGCAGCAAATCCCAAGCGTTGCGCGGCGGCAATACTGGATCACGGCTTTGAAACGCCCAGCTATAGTGAAACAGATCTGCGAGAAGCTGCCAAAAGGGTTCACTGCCAGGAAACTGCCGCGATCGTTCTGCCTGCCACTTTTTCGGGTCGCGCCACACGCGAATGGGTTCAATTTCTCCCGGCAAATAAACTGCACAGGCGGGATCGCAGTGGGTCGCGGCGGGTAAATCAATCTCTAATTCGGCAAAAATACGGTGATGGATGCCGCCCGGTTCTAGCCCTGCGACCTGAGTTGCACCGACATCAAAGGTAAACCCTTGGCGCTTAAAGGTAGACGCGCAACCACCGGGCACCTGTGCTTGCTCTACCATCAACACAGAGTAGCCGCGATGGGCAAGCAACGCGCCTGCCGTCAGCCCACCAATGCCTGCTCCAATTACTACAACCCGCTTACTAGCCATGCGCCGCTTTACATTTGTTTACTTCTCTTATCCTAACGGGAGCTTAGACCAAATTTCTTCTATGCCAAGCTTGGCGATCGCATTTTGGCGGGTCAGCAGATCTTCAAGAATCAGGGTGGTTGGGTAGGGGCGATCTGCTAGTTTGGCAACTCCTGATTGAAACTGGTGCAATCAGTTAATTCAATGCTCCAAAAAATAATTGATTTCACTTAATAACAGCCCTGCGCGTTTGTACTCAGCCGAATATAAATAAATTTACTAAATGTAGATAGTTATCAGGATTTCTACAGATGGATGTGAAGATATAAATGTCATCACAAATAATTAGAATATGTCAGAAAAGTTTAGACCTCAGCCACTCTTCATATTTTGTGGAATCGTGGTTATGACACTTATTAGTACTATTACTGGGGTAGCTATTGGGGGAGCCATCAAAAATAATGTCATTAGTCAGAATGGGCGTTCGAGTCCAAACCCGACTCAAGTAATACAGCCAGCAAGTCCAACTCCGATCACTCAAGAACCTACTCAGGTGCAACCTATCCCTCTTCCTGAAAACCCTCCAGTTGCAGTAACTCAAGAACCTGCTCAAGTGCAACCCGTTAATCCCCCTGCAACACTTCCTGTAGAAACTCCAGTTCAACCTGAGCAAAATCTCCGGACTCAGACAGGAAAATGTGTAAATCCAGATGATTTAGATTCTCGTGGAAGGCGCTGCGGAGGGCGTTCTGCCTATAATAAGGGACCGACAACTGGCTACGATTCAAATCGTTAACTCTAAGACTGACGCATTCACGGGGAAAGCCAACATCTAAATAATCGTAAAGCTAGACACGAGCATAACTCCTCTATATCAAGTTAGGATAGTTTATCTTACAAACGAATCTAGAACAAGTAAACTATTGAATAACTATCGCGCTAATCTATGAGTCTTGTTCCATTGAAATCTGTCTAAAAATTGCAAGCTTTGCCGCGATCGCTCAATAGATTTACCAATGAGTTAAAATTTGGTTTCTTTGCTTCCAAAAGCCTAGCTTGCCAGTTGTAGAACGGCATTGATAGGAAGTTCTAACAAGTTTAAAGTGTCCCAGCGTTTTGAAAAGAAGAGAATTTCTAGATTTTCAACCGTATTGGAGATTGGGTTCAATCGAGCAATAATTTCGTCGCCAAGCTCTTCGGAGTCTTGCTCTGTGTAAGGGGTACAGGTGTCGATATAAAGAATGTCGCCAATTTTGTCATAGCGAACGGTTAGTTTTTTTGCCATAAAATCTGCCCTCCTGTGGCTTTGCGTGCTGTGTAAATCGTTTTGAACAGCGATCGCGCTAACCTATGGGTCTTGTCTATATTTCTTCTCCTATCAAGGAAGTTGGTTTGCAAATTAGCCCAATCCCTTCTTGGCTAGAAAATCTAGGTTCGATTGGTCACCCGCAGAGTATTGCAACAGCGCGATCGCTAGTTCAACTTTTCACGGCTAATTACTAGCGCTTTGTTGTTTAGGCACGATTGATTCAAGCGGCATCTGCACCCTTGGACATGGTGAAATTAGTGATTTAAGAGGTAGCATAAGGTTAGCAATGTTTGCAATAAACATTGATGTTGAATTCTGAACAATCCATGGACAGTAGTCCATTTCCACACAGTACTATCCTCCTTTAGCCTGGTGAGGCTTAATCTCCCAGCGCGAGGGAGATTGAGGAGAACACTATGCTTACTCAGGAAGGGCGGGCTTCCCTGTCGGAAACTTCCGATTGGAATCGGCTAAAATTCGAGTTAAATCAATTGCCTGCTATTGATGTAGGCGATTTTATTGTTGATTTATCCCCAGAGCGGCGCGCGATCGCCTTTCGGTTGCTCCAAAAAGATCAGGCAACCGATGTTTTTGAATATTTGCCGCCCGAAGTCCGCGAAGAACTGATCGGCGCACTACACGATGTGCAAGTCTGTCAGATTATTGAAGCCATGCGCCCCGACGATCGCGCCGAATTGTTTGATGAATTGCCTGCTGGCGTAGTCCGGCGGCTAATCCAAAATCTCAGCCCCACTGAACGGCAGGCAACCGCAACGATTTTGGGCTATGCCGAAGGAACCACAGGTCGGCTGATGACAACTGAGTATGTGCGCTTACAGCAAGGGTTAAGCGTGGCGGAAGCCTTGAGCAAAATTCGGTTAAATGATCGTGATAAAGAAACGATTTACTATGCCTATGTCACGGACAACAACCGTAAGTTGGTGCAGGTGGTGTCGCTGCGACAACTGTTATTTTCCTTGCCGGATGCGCTCATTGGCGATATTGCTAGCGATCGCGTGATTAAGATTCACACCGAAACGCCCCAAGAAGAAGCGGCGCAACTGATGAAGCGCTATGACCTATTAGCGGCTCCGGTGGTGGATCGAGAAGAGCGCTTGGTAGGCATTATCACCATTGACGACATGATAGATGTGTTGGAAGACGAAGCCACTGAAGATATTCAAAAACTGGCGGGTGGCGGCGGCGACGAGTCCTCGCTCACCTCTCCCTACATCACGATTCGGAAGCGCTTACCTTGGCTGCTGATCAACATTGTTTTGTATATGATTGCTGCCAGCGCGATCGCGCCCTTTCAACCAGTGATTGCAGTAGTGCCAGTGCTTTCAGTCGTCATGCCCATTTTGGCAAACAGTAGCGGTAATGTTGGATTTCAAACTCTCTCTGTGACCGTCCGAGGGCTGGGAGTGGGTGAAATTACACCCAGTGATACGCTGCCAATTCTCCGTAAAGAGCTATTAGCAGGGTTAGGAACTGCCCTTTCCCTTGGAATCATGATGATGGTGATATCGCTTATTTGGACCCGCGATCATGAGCGATGGGTTTCTGTAGTTGCGGGAGTGGTCATGGCAGTCAATACGATGGTTGCAGTGGCTTTGGGTGCCCTTTTACCGATGGGGATGAAACGGATTAAACTCGATCCAGCATTGGTCAGCGGTCCCTTAGTCACCACCACCCTCGACACAATCGGCTTTATCCTGTTCTTGTCTCTCATTACCTTCAGCCTCAATGTGCTGAAACTGCCAGTGACTTAGTGGATTTTTGTCGCTCTTATCCTCAGCGCTTTGGTTAATAGGTTCGAGGAGTATAGACCCATTGCTTTTCTGGGTGCTGGTGAACTATCTGAGTTTTGCTAGAACCAATCAAAATTACGGTTCGCATGTCGGCATCCTCGATCGCCAATTGATCGAGCGGTTTAACGATCACGGTTTGTCCGGGTCTACCGACGTTGCACGCCAACACGATTGGGGTTTCGGGCGATCGCCACTGCAACAGAAGCTCTTTTGCTTTTTCCAGTTGCCAAGTGCGCTGTTTGGAAACGGGATTGTAGAAGGCGATCGCAAAATCTGCTTGGGCTGCGGCGGTGATCCGCTGGGCGATCACATCCCAGGGTTTGAGGATATCAGAGAGGGATATCACACAAAAATCATGTCCCAAGGGTGCGCCCACTTGGGCAGCGGCGGCTTGCATTGCCGAAATTCCAGGACAAACTTGAATCTCAACTTTTTGCCATTCTGATTTTGCCTCTCGCTCTAGCACTTCAAATACGGCGGCTGCCATTGCATAAATCCCCGGATCGCCAGAGGAGACGATCGCCACAGTTCGGTTTTGTGCCGCTAAATCCAAGGCGAAACGAGCGCGATCGAGTTCAACCCGATTATCTGATTCGTGGCGAGTGGTATGGGCTTGTCGTATAGGTTCCGCCAGATCGAGATAGGTTCTGTAGCCGACCCAATCCGTCGCTACTTGCAGAATATCTTTCACCTCTGGAGACATCCACATTGCCGATCCGGGACCTGTTCCCACGATCGCTAGTTTTCCCTGAGTGGGTTTCATCCAATCGATATCAACTTCATATACCAAACACTTTATACTCGGTGTTGATATTGCTTCAAACTGATTCTTTGGCACAATCTGAATCGTCAGTGTTCCGGCTTCTATAATCGGCAACTGGCTATTTTCTAGCCAAGGCGCTTTACCGACAAGTTTCACGGTTGCTCCTGCTAGCAAATCTGCAATAAATGTCTTCGCATCATCGGGATTCACCAGTCGATATCCGGGCGGTGGCGATAATAGTGGTATGCGGAATCGAATATCGCCCGTCGTCGTGATCGCTGGAGAAACGTGCAACACTGCCGCAATTTGACGCGCCAAATCGTTTACACCCTGCAACCCACCCAGTAAAGGCACGACGGCACTACCATCTTCTGAGATCGCCAACACAGGTGGTTCCTGCCATTTATTGCTGAGCAATGGAGCGATCGTGCGGATCAGAATTCCTGCCGCACACACTCCGATAATGGGTGTTCCAGTCTGAAATAATTTCCGCACGGTTTCGCCAAAGTTGTCATAGGTGCTGCTTGCAGACTGGGTACGATTGGCTAACCCGTATATCACTGCTTCAGGGATTGCAGCCTGAATTTGACGCGCCATGAAAATGCTGGCTTCTCCTAAAATGACGATCGCAGGCGGTTGGATGTTACTGAGCATTAATATTACTGGATATTCTGGCGTTGTTGATGTTCAAGTTGATGTTCAATGAGTTGTCGAGCAGATGCTTGATGTTCGGTTCAACTAATCCCTATTTGCAGCACTGCCACTTTTATTGAGGTTGAGTTTGGCTAGGAATCAGAATCAACGACCAATAGGGAACTTCGGCTGGGTCAACTTCAGAGATCGCCACAATTCGCTGAGTCGGTTGGGTTGCCCGTTCGATGTAGAGGGCGCGATCCAACAGCCCTAACTCATCGAGAATGGTGCGAACTTTGCCAAAGTGTCTGCCCAACTTGATGATCACTGCCGCATCCACTACCTCAAGGCGATCGCGCAAAGTCGTTGCATCCAAAGTAGCAGGCATAATACTCAATACATCATTGCGGAACGTGATCGGCGCACCCAACATTGCCGCACTTGCCATTGTGGAGGAGATTCCGGGCACTACTTCAGTCGGAAACCGCCCCGCTAATCGCTGAAACAAATACATAAATGAGCCATACAGCATCGGCTCACCTTCACACAGCACCGCCACATCTCGCCCAGCGGTTAAATATGCCGCAATTTTTTCGGCGGCACTATCGTAATAAGGCTGTGACGATCGCTCGACGCTAAACGGGAGCGGCATCGGCAGTTCAATCTGGTCGGGACGAATGAACCCCGCCACGATCGCCCGTGCTAGCACTTTGCCGTTTTCCATTGTGGGGTAGGCAATCACTGGAACCGAGGTCAAAATCCGGTGTGCCTTCAAGGTCAGCAATTCTGGATCACCTGGACCAATTCCCAAGCCGTATAGTCGTCCTAGTTCAGTCATAGTTCATTCTCCTTCGCTAACGCATTCACCGCTGCCACCGCGATCGCACTGCCACCCCGTCGTCCGTGCAGGGTAATGAAGGGCACACCACGACAGTCAGCAGCCAGTTCTGCTTTTGATTCTGCGGCTCCCACAAACCCCACCGGAAAACCCAGAATTAGGGCAGGTTTGGGTGCGCCTTGATCCAGCAGTTCTAGTAGACGAAACAAGGCAGTGGGGGCATTCCCGATCGCGACTACTGCCCCTGCCATCTGGGTTTGCCACAAGTCGAGTGCTGCCGCCGATCTCGTATTGTCAATCCGCTGGGCGATCGTTGGCACATTGGGATGATTCAGGGTACAAATAATTTTATTGTTCGCAGGTAATCGCTTACGAGTAATTCCATTTGCCACCATTTGCGAGTCACAAAAGATTGGTGCGCCCAATTCCAAAGCCTCTCGTCCTGACTTAACAGCGTCCGGTGAAGCGGCTAAATCTTGCACAATATCGGTCATACCACAGGCATGAATCAGTCGCACTGCCACATGAGCTAAATCAGCCGAGAGACTAGCCAAATTGGCTTCTGAACGAATAATAGCAAAAGATTTTCGGTAGATGTCATCGCCATTGCGAATATAGTCGATCATGCAGTTTTAACAGTTGTTTTTTTAAGTTTCAAGGAAGTTATTAGTGAGTTTGAATTTGAAATTACATATCGGCTGATAAATTCTCCAAATGATTCTTTAGGTGTTCTTTGATGCTGTTTATATAAATGTAATAATTGTTCTATAAAGGGCAACAGATTACTAACAGTTACCTCCGCAAGATCATATTTTAATGATTGCTGATCATCACCGATATAAACGTGATAACCCTCAACAATCGATCCCGCTTGCTCAAATGTTGTACCCAAAAGCGTAATTTCTGCCGGACTCGGTTGAGCGCAGGATTTTTCACAGCCTGTTAGATGAATATTGACCGGGCACTCTAATTTTAACTGCTGACTTAGATGATTGATTAGAGCGATCGCGTGAGTCTGAGTGTGAGTTGCTGATGCCGCACAGCCAGGTTTTCCAGCACACGCCGAGATCGCAGCATCAGGGCGATCTCGTGATGCGGATAATCCCATTGATGAGAGAGTTTGCACAACTTCAGTCACTCGATCATTGGGAATATCGGGAAGCAGAATCGTTTGCCAGGGAGTTAACCGCAGATCCCCGCTCCCTACTATTTCAGACAATTGCGCCAAGCCCGATAATTGAGCCACCGTCAGTTGCCCTAATTGGAGACTAACACCAAGGTAAGATAATCCCGTTTGGTGCTGAGAGTGAATTCCTAAATGTCCATATCGCTGAGTAGGAAGCAGGACTGGACAATTTGGCACATGCCAGAGAGGGTGCGAAAGTTGACGATCTACCTGCTGCAAAATTTTTTTTACGCCCCAATCTCGCAATAGATGTTTCATCCGGGGCTTTTTTGGGAACTCAGGGGCCTGATTTACATAGTCTAGATAAACGGCTGCGATCGCCGCCACAACGGGTATACAGTCATCCGGCTCAATTAACACTGAGGTATCACACAATTGTTTACCCGATCCCAATGCCAATCGAAAATATACTCCCGCTGGGCGATCGCCGAAATGGTTTATTGAAGGCTCAACCCAAACGGCTGATAGCTGGATCTCGTTGTAGCGGTGTTCCCAGGGAATTGCCGAACGGGTGCCAATCCCTACCGAACCACCGCCATCAATCCCCACACTAAATTTAGCAGGCAATTGAGCCAGTTCTGGATGACTTTGAATGTAAGCATCCAATGCCTGCACCAGTGGACGGATATCAATCAGTTCCAGCGGATCAATTCCGGCGGTAGGGCTGGTCATCACGTTACGCAGATGATCCACACTCGGATCTTGAGCCGCTAAGCCCAAGTCTTGTAAGGTCTGAAAAGTTTCTGGAGTTGGTGGATGAATTGAGCGAATTTGCAGGTTGGCTCGATTGGTAACTTGAATTGTTGCGCTGCCATAGTGTTCAATCAGTGCCGCGATAGCCATTCCCTGCTTCTGATTCAACAAGCCGCCAGGGGTGCGGATGCGAACGAGATAGCCATCTTGGGCAGGCGTGTTGTAGAACAAACCGGGGCAAATATTAGGTTCAGCCAGCCAATTCACCATTTTTCCCTTCTCTGTGCGACGCAGAGAATCGACAGTCCAGTGTTGCTGAGGACACGCTTGATAATGGCATTCTGACTCAGGCAATTTCGGATTGGAGAGTTTGGACTTTAAAGTGAAATTGAATGAGCAACTTCCAATTTAAAGTTTAGAACACCCTCTGAAATCGTATTACAGTTGCGGCACAGTACCGGAATCACACCGGATTTTCCCACCCTCAAGCCACAGCAGCATAGCATAGACGATGTGATACCTTTATTTCTCTAATCTTTCTTAAAACATGAGCAGCAAAGATTTTGGGCAAAAATGGCTATCCATCGTTGGCATTGGTGAAGATGGACTGGACGGGTTGAGTTTAGTAGGGCGATCGCTGCTTGATCAGGCAACCGTTTTGGTAGGCGGCGATCGCCATCTTGCCATGTTGCCCCCCGAAGATCCACGAGAACGCCTTCTCTGGACTTCCCCAATTGAAGACTCGGTGAATCAAATTATTCAGTGTCGCGGACAGGCTGTATGTGTCTTAGCCAGTGGTGATCCGATGTGCTATGGCATTGGCGTGACTCTCACCCGCCACATTGCGATCGCCGAAATCACAATCGTCCCCGCTCCTTCAGCCTTCAGCCTTGCCTGTGCCCGTTTAGGTTGGGCGCTCACCGAGATCGAAACCCTCAGCCTCTGCGGTCGCAATCCCGCTCTGTTGAATGCCCTGCTCTACCCAGAGGCGCGATTGTTGATATTAAGCGCAAACCAATCAACTCCCGCAACTGTTGCCCAACTGTTGACCCAACAAGGCTTTGGCAATAGTCAAATCACCGTTCTAGAACGCATGGGCAGCACCCAAGAACGCATCACCTCCGGCACCGCCTCCACTTGGACTACCACCAACCTCGCCGACCTCAACACGATCGCCATTACCTGCATTCCTTCCACCATTCAAAACTCAAAACTCAAAACTCAAAACTTATCCCACTTCTCCCCCGGACTCCCCGACACCGCCTATCAACACGACGGACAATTAACCAAACGAGAAGTTCGCACCATCACCCTCTCCGCCCTTGCTCCCCTCCCCGGACAATTGCTCTGGGATGTGGGCGCAGGCTGTGGCTCGATCGCGATTGAGTGGCTGCGGAGCGATCACCGCTGTCGAGCGATCGCCATTGAACAGCATTCCACGCGCTTACAATATATTGCTGATAATGCGATCGCCCTAGGGACTCCCACTCTCACTGTCATTGCCGGAGCCGCCCCGATTGCTCTTAAAGGTTTACCCGAACCCGATGCAATTTTTATTGGCGGTGGCTTGACTGCGCCAGAATTATTGGAAACCTGCTGGCGATCGCTCCGTTCAAGAGGTCGCCTAGTTGCCAATGCAGTCACGGTCGAAAGCGAACACTTGCTATTTCAGTGGCAGCGTGAACTAGGCGGCGAACTCAGCCGGATTGCCATTCAGAGGGCAGAACCGATTGGCAAATTCTTAGGCTGGAAAGCCATGGCTCCTATCACCCAATGGGTTGTAGTGAAAGAGTGAAAGCTTGATATCCAACTTACTCCCCTACAATTAATTAAATTATTCGGCATTGCTGAATCTGGGGATGAAATTTGTAGGGCAACCACAAGGGATTGCCCTACATCTCCGGCAGGGTAGGCACAAGACCTACCCCTACATAAAAATCATACTTGCATTCAGCAACGCCAATTATTCATCTGGCGCGTAAGGTCTGATTAATGACTGTTTTCAGGATGGGCAAACCATCTTGCATTCAGCAATGCCACACTATAAGTACTTGGACATGGAAAAACTACACCGTACAACCTCCGACTGTCGCCATCTCCCTTGGCAAAGAGGACTACAGGGAGTGTATTTAATTGGGTACAACTACTTAGCAGTACGAGGAAAGGACAAGACAACAACCATCCGTTATTCCTTATTTCTCAAGGATCTTTGTGTCCTAACCTATTCATCCGCTGCCCTATCTATTACTCTACGCTTAGCACCAAGCCTTTGAGATACAGCCCTTCGGGATGATAAATGCTGATGGGATGATCAGCAGGCTGAGCCAGGGAATGCAGCACCTGAATGGCTTTTCGAGATTCGATCGCCCCTGCCATCACTGCCCCTTTAAATAAATCAGGAGTCACGACTTGAGAGCAGGAAAAGGTGAACACCATACCGCCCGGTCGCAGTTTATCAAACGCCATTTGGTTCAATCGCTTATATGCCATCACCGCTTGATGTCGGGCAGATAGATTTTTGGCAAAAGCAGGCGGATCGAGAATGATGATGTCGTAAACGGGATCACAGCCTTTGAGATAGTCAAATACATCGGCATCCACCGATTCATTCTCAACTTGATATGGATTGTTGAGCGCCATGTTTTCTTCAGTGAGGGCGATCGCCTTGGCTGAACTATCCACCGAATGCACCACTTCTGCACCTGCATCCACGGCATACACCGAAAAGCCGCCAGAGTAGCAAAAGGTATTCAAAACCCGCTTTCCTTTGGCATAGTGGGCAAGCAGTTGTCGATGTTCTCGCTGATCCAAAAAGAAACCCGTTTTTTGCCCGTCTTCCCAATCCACGATAAAACGGTGCCCATATTCCTGCACCACTCCATCGGATTTTTCGCCAAACAAATATTGATTAGTAGAATGAGCCTTGGGCAACACTCCGGCGCTTTTGTCATACACCGCTTTTAAGCGATCGCCATAGACTGCCTGTAAACATTCCACAATCTGCGATCGCTGCTCATACATGCCCAAGGAATAGGCTTGCATCACCGCCGTGCCGTTGTACCAATCCACAATCAAGCCCGGTAACCCGTCGCCCTCCGCATTCACCAAGCGATAGCAGTTGGTCGCCTCACCTTCCGCCAAGCCCACCTGTTGCCGCACCTCATAGGCACGGTGAAACCGATCTAAAAACAGCTTCTCAATGCTGGAAACAGACTCAAACGCCAGAATTCTAACTGCAATATTGCCGCCACAATAGTGACCGATCGCCAAAAAATCGCCACTGGCGCTGAACACCTCCGCGATCGCCCCTTCCTGCAACTCTGGATCTTTTTGCTTAATCGCCCCCGAAAAAATCCACGGATGAAACCGCCTCACCGCATCCGCCTTACTATTTTGTAAAACAATTCGAGGAAAACTAGGCATTAGGTAACACGGATTAAAGATTAGGGATAAGGGCTTAGAGAGCAGGAGGCAGAAAATAGAAGAAATTCTGAACTCAAAACTTAGAACTCAAAACTTAGAACTCAAAACTAAGAACTCAAAACTAAGAACTCTACACTACACCCGCGCTAGCGTCACTTGCTCCAATTGGTCTTGATACTTCCCTTGGCGAGTTTCATAGCTGACCGCACAGGGCGCACCTTCTAGAAAGATCAACTGCACCACTCCTTCGTTTGCATAAATCCGGCAGTCGGCGCTGGATGAATTAGAAAACTCTAGAGTCAAATAGCCCCGCCAACCCGCCTCAGCCGGAGTCAAATTAGCAATCAGCCCCGTTCGCGCATAGGTGCTTTTGCCAATACAAATCACCGTCACATTCTCCGGCACTGCCAATCGCTCCAACGCCACGCCTAAGCCATAGGAGTGGGCAGGCAAGATGAAAAAGCTGCCATTTTCATCCGTGTGTAGCTCGGTTGCTTCTAAGTTAGCAGGATTAAAATGCTTCGGATCAACGACCTTGCCGGGAATATGGCGAAAGATGCGAAATTCTGCCGCCGATAAGCGCAAATCATAGCCATAGCTGCTTAACCCATAGGAAATCACGGGCAAATCATTGAAATGGCGCACAAGCTGAGGCTCAAAGGGGGCGATCATGCCCTTCGCTGCCATTTCGGTAATCCAAGTGTCGTTTTGAATCATAGTTTTTAGAACTTAGGTAGAAAGTAGAAAGTTTTGAATTTTGTTCGCGTTCGCGCAGCGTGTACCTTGCACTCAGCGTCTCCGTTGCTTTTGCTTCCCGCAGGGTAGGAGATATTTTGAGTTTTGAATTTTGTTCGCGTAGCGTTGACCTAGGAAATATTTTGAATTTCTAACTAAGAACTCAAAACTAAGAACTCAAAACTTCTTTAAGGTTGATGGCTGCGGCGGAGTTCGGTGATTTGGTCGGCGACATCAAGCAGCGATCGCGGCATTTCGGGTCCCGTTAGAATAACATCTACGTTGCGGGGGCGTTTTTTGAGGAAGGCTAACACGTCGGTTTCTGAAATTAACCCAAAGGTAATGGCAAGGCTCAGTTCATCGAGTACAACCAGTTCATATTTTCCTTGACACACGATGTTTTGAGTGTAAACCCATAATTCCTCCAGGGATTTTTGCTCTTCCTCATTTAGGACGGGTGTATTAATACAGCGAGATAAGTTGCAGCGAATCCAGTCGAGGCTTTGTCCCAGTTGCACAGGATGTTCGTAGCCTTGAGCAATACCCCCTTTAAGAAACTGTACAACGAGAACAGAGGTTCCCTGTCCAGCAATGCGGAGGGCTTGCGCCATGACATTTGTAAAAAAGCTGCGATGGGTGCAAGTAAACACCTGCACCAGCCCTTCAATTGAGTGGGCAGGATGACGGCTCGCGTCTAGAATCGGTGTTTCAACCTGTGAAACCATGAATTTTGCCTGCGTCATGAACGGAAATAATGGAGCTTTATAGAAACGAGACTATTTAGGATAGGCAAAATATAGCGTACTTTCCCCGGTTTCCTACCTAAATAACGCTACATTTTGTGACTGAGGTTTCAGGTGCCAGATTTCGGGTGCCAGATTTTAGGGGCTAGAGTAGTACCATAGAGCATCGTGTTCTTTCTCAATTTCGGCTAACTAATACCAATTTAATAAATGGAGCCTACGGCAGATCTGAAGATGAGACCGTGACTGAGTAAAGCTTCTACAATTCAAAACTCAAAATTCAAAACTCAAAACGGTATAACTCATGACTTCTCCGCCCATTCAATGGTATCCCGGTCACATTGCCAAAGCCGAAAAATCCCTGCAAGAGCAGCTTAAGCGGGTGGATGTGGTGCTAGAGGTGCGAGATGCTCGAATTCCGCTATCTACTGAGCATCCGCAAGTGAAGCAGTGGATTGGCACAAAAGAGCGGGTCTTGGTCTTAAACCGGATGGATATGATTTCATCAACGGCGCGGCAGCAGTGGACAGGCTGGTTTCGGGAACGAGGAGAGGAACCGCTATTTACTGATGCTCAGCATGGGAAGGGGATTGAGGCGATTACAAGAGCAGCGCAAACCGCCGGGGAAAAGATGAACCAGCGTCGGCGCGATCGCGGCATGTTACCTCGTCCGGTGAGAGCCGTGGTGATGGGCTTCCCCAATGTGGGTAAGTCTGCCTTAATCAATCGGCTGCTCAATCGGCGGGTGGTGGTTAGCTCTCGGCGGGCTGGGGTAACGCGCCAACTGCGCTGGGTTCGCATTTCTGACCAGATTGAGCTATTGGATGCACCCGGAGTATTGCCTTCTAAACTCACCAATCAACTCGCTGCCATTAAACTAGCGATTTGTGATGATATCGGCGAAGCGTCTTACGACAATCAGCGGGTCGCTGCAATCTTAATCGACTTACTCCGACCTATTCAAGCAGAAATAGCTCTCCAGACGCGCTATAACCTGTCTCTAGAAGACTTGACGGGCGAAGATTATCTGCACGCCTTGGCAAAATTTCGCTATCAAGACAACGTGGAACGAGCCGCACGGCAGTTGCTGAATGATTTTCGAGTGGGTCAGCTAGGCGCGATCGCCTTAGAAATTCCACCCCAAGCAGAGAGTGAGGATTGATCAATAACTATGTCAAACTAGGCATGAAGGTTAACAGAATGGACTTGTTTAGTGAGTCAGGTGAAGAATGCGGACTAATTTACTCATTGTTACAACGATTTTGATAACGCTATCCATTGGCGTTGCAGTTACTCCCCATGCAGAAGCACAGCGGGCAAAATGCGCCGATTTTGCCTTTCAAGAAGAGGCTCAAGCTTTTATGCAGACGCGGAAAGCCAATTATCTAGATCGCGATAACGATGGGATTGCTTGCGAAAGACTACCTCGTCGAGGGTCTAAGCCCAAGCCTTCGATACCTCCCGCAGTGCGATCGCCCCATACCCAAACTGTGCCCTCTAATCGCCAGAGCCAGTTTATCGTGATGAGTGTAGGTGATGGCGATACCTTGAAGGTACAAGACAGGCAAACCCAAATAACCGTGCGGCTTGCCTGTGTAGATGCGCCGGAACGTGCCCAAGCTCCGTGGGGATCAATTGCCTCCGAGCGATTGAAGCAGCTTTTACCGATTGGGCAAGTCGTGCAACTGCGAAAGGTTGATCGCGATCGCTATGGGCGCACCGTGGCAGAAGTGTATGTGAAGGAGCAGTCGATCAACCTGCAAATGGTACAGGAAGGAATGGCAGTCATCTATCCGCAATACTTCCAAAACTGTGCCGCTACTTCAGCCCAATATCGCCAAGCGGAGGCGATCGCCAAACAGCAAGGCAGTGGCGTGTGGAACCCCAACAATCCCCTACCAATTATGCCCTGGCAATTTCGTAGCGCGTCACTGAGTCTTTTGGGTTGAAGCGTATCCTGAGCCACCCTGCTCGTCTCAACTCAATACTCTTTGCCGATTCATTAAATCTCAAAACGGTTAGAGAAGGTTATGCAATCAGTCATACAAATCTTATAACTGGGCTTTACAGCATTACGAGGAAAGATCAAGACAGCAACTATCCATTTCCTGCCCTTGCTAGCTATTTTTGAACAGACCTAGCGGTATACCCGCGCTAGCAGCTAATGATACAGTCTACATCGAGGGTCTTCAGGAGAATAGCGGATGAAAGCGCCTGTATGAGCCGCCGCGCATTTTTGGGCATGAAACAGCCGGAACGATTTCAGTATAGTTATTTACAAACATTCTCTTAGTTCGTTAGATCTTATTTTGATCTTTGACACAAACTATTTTATATACCGTGTGCTGAGCTTTTGCGGGGCGATCATAAGTATTTCTATGGAACGATATCACCAGACGAACGTACTGCTCAACTTTGCAGGCAATCAAATTTGCAGGCAATCAAAGTGGGTTGTCAATATGAGCGTCCTATTTCTGTGCAGATAGCTTTCGCAGGTGGAATCATACTCTCAACTCAATGAGAGTTTACGAATATTAGAAAAATAGCCGTAAAGCCCGATCGCAATCATATTCAAGGCGCAAAGTGTATAAATCAACGCAAAGCCTGCTCCCGGATTTGAGCCAAATATCCAGCGAAATAACCCTGTGGATGCAGCCATTGCAGGCTCAGCCATGCGATCGCCTAATGGACCCGCCAGCAGTGCTGCGATCGCAGACACACATTGCCCTAATAATGAATTCGCGGCAAAGACTCTGCCCTGTGCTTCTGAGTGAACATGAGTCATCCAGATGGTCGTTTCAGAGCTATCCATCAACGGAAAATTGGCAGACGAACAAAACTGAGCCGGGAGCCATACTTGGGCACTTCGTCCCAGTCCAACAGTCATTTTGCTCAATCCGGCTCCAATCATACTGACACATACCCCACGGATGGGTTGCTTAAACCCGCCCCAAATGCTGACCGCGATCGCACCTGTCACGCCACCGATGCCTGCGGCGATGCCAATCTGTCCCAAAACTGCGGCGCTTCCATTGGTTCTTGCCAAAACCATTGGGGCGTAAAGTTCCTCGCCCAAATCATGCACAAACCCGAATGGCAGAGTGAGTAGCAATAAATTCCGCAAGGGAGGATGAGTGAATAGAAGGCGAAAGCCATAGACTAGATTGCGTCGGAGCGTCAGACGGGGTGCTGAGTTGGAACGGTCAGGCTGCGGAATTCTCCGGGGTAATAGAGTTGCGATCGCAACGAGAAACGTTAGGCAATCTAGGCTCAAAATGCCATTTACGCCAATGATGGGATAAAGACTCGCTGCGATCGCGGGTGCAATAATCAAGGAACCATAATGCAACGCGGAACCCATGCTACTGGCGCGAGTATACTGCTGCTCCGGGATAAGTAAGCTGATTGAAGCAGAATAGGAGAGTTCTTGGAGTTGACTGAAGATACTGACGATCGCAGTTATGAGATACAGATGCCAAAGTTGTAGCGCGTGGGTGAGAGATAGAGACAGTAAGAGCAAGCTAGAAAGGGCGGCGATCGTATCTCCGAGGAGCATGAGATATTTTCGACTTAAGCGATCGACGAGCAGACCAGAGACTAAGTTGATCGCAATGCGAGGAGCCTGGAAAAAGAAGCCAATCAAAGCGAGAGGGGTTGCAGACCCGGTTAATTCCCATGTCCAGAGTTCGAGGGCAAATCCGGTCATATAAGTGCCGATCGTCGAAACAAGCTGACCAACCCAAAGAATGATAAAAGTACGCATCGCATTCTCGCAGGCTTAATCAACTGGTCTGTTTCTGGACTAAATGCTTCAGCACATCATCAAGAATTGCGTTTGCTGAAAGAATACTTCCAAAAACCCAGTAGCCTGAATCAACGATGTAGACCCGCTGATTTTTTACTGCCTTTAATGTTTGCCATAAAGGGCTGCCTGCATAAAGTTGAAAGTTCTTCTCCGCTCCTGGATCAAGTGCGACAAAAATTGCATCTGCATCAAGCAAGTCTACTCGCTCTAAACTAACATTCACATAGGTTTCATCCGTCCCTTCTAATTGACGTTGAACAGTAGGAAGCGAGATCAGCTTTAGTTCTTCGATGACGCTTCCAGGGAAGGATACATGGTTCAAAAACTGTGTAAATTCAAGAGTTGTGTAAAACCGCATGATGGAAACTTTCGTATCACCAAGCTTCTGCTCAACAACGAATTTTAGGTCTTTTATTTTTTGTTGATAATCATCTAATAATTTTTCAACCGCCTGTTTTTTATCCAATATTTCACCGAATTGCCGTAGAATTCTCTTCCATTCAGCGTGGCTAAAATCCATTGAAATAGTCGGTGCAATGCCTGAGAATAATTTATAGTTCTCAGGTTCTATAAACATTCCAATGATCAAATCGGGGTTTAGTTGCACTATCTTTTCAAGATTCGGTTGCCCCTCCTTTCCTAAATCGATAATCGTATCGATTTTGCCATTCAAGATAGGTGCTTTATCACCAACTCGATTTGCTGTTGTCGTGGCGATCGGCTTTATCCCCAACGCCACTAAAATCTCTAGACTTTCTTGATCCATTACAATGATTCGTTGTGGATCAACTGGAATGCAACTTTTGCCTATTTTATGCTGAACTACTCGACAGTTCGATAACACTTCTGGCTTTTGAGGCTGTAATGGTTGGCTCAGCAACGCATCACAACCCTGAATCAAAACCACGATCAAAGTCCCAACTAAAAATAGTTGAATGTGTTGCCACCAGGATTTATAAAACATCTTTATAGTTTTCAAACGACCTCTTAAAACGTCCAAGAAACTGTTCCTCTTACCGTAAAAGGCGCACCATAATACACACGCAATGGGCTTTCTGCTGTCTCAAAGTAGCTGACACCAAACAAATTCTCGATGTTCAATCCAATCCGATAATTATCTCGACGATAGAACAAGGAAGCATCAGTACGGGTATAGCTAGGAACTTCAAAAGAATTATCTAAATCGCCTTGGCGCTGACCCACATAGAAGAGACCAAGTCCGAAGCCTAAGCCCTTGAGAGAACCCGTTTGAACTTCGTAGGTTGTCCATAAACTTACAGCGTGTTCTGGAACGTTATTGATGCGATTCCCGATCGCCAAAGTATTATCTTCCGTAATCCGAGCATCGGTGTAGGAATATCCAGCCGCAATCTTCCATCCTGGCAGAATTTCACCTGCGATATCGAGTTCAATTCCACGACTTCTCTGTTCTCCGGTTTGAATCGAGAAGTTTGGGTTGGCGGGGTCAGTTGTCAGGACATTGGAACGAGTAATTTGGTAAAACGCTAGAGTTGTAGACAATCGGCGATCGAGCCAGTCCGCTTTGATTCCCACTTCGTATTGAGTTCCGCGCTCTGGTTGAAAAAGTTGATTATCCAGTGCTGTGCCAATACTTTGTAGAAAAGAGCGGCTATAGCTGGCGTATAACGAGAGTGAATCAGTTGGTTGATAAACCAAACCAACTCGCGGACTGAAAGCTTCGTCTTGCTGAAAGGACTCAGACTCATCAGCAAACTCAATTTTTTGGCTCACAATATCAAACCGCCCGCCGAGTAACAATTTCAAATTGGGCAACAAATTAATCTGATCTTGCAAATAAATGCCAAGGGAGTCTGTAGTAAAAAGGTCTCGCGGAAATTCTGCAAGTAGTTCTCCGCGAGGCTGTCTGTAGACTGGGTTGAATATATCGATCGGCGCCAAGGCAAACTGTCGCAAACTTGCTCCAAATACATCCCGGTTCAGATCAAAACCAAACAGCAGCTTATGGGCAACGCTACCTGTTCTGAAGGTTCCCACGACATTTGTGTCGAGGATGTAGTTGTTCTGAAACTGGTCTTTTGTGCTGAATAAGCCTCGCTCTAGCGTGCGTTCATCATCGAGTAGAGCAGAAGGGAATAATGAATTTTGGGGCGCTTGTTGAAATGTAGCTCGGAACGCATTGCGTAATTGCCAGTCGGAACTCAATTGATGTTCTAGGGTGTAACCGAAGCGCAGTGCGTAGCGATCGTTTTGATCGAGTTCATCCTCTGGCTCACCAATAAATCGATTTCGAGGGAGTCGTCCATTGATATTCGGAAGAACAGTTCCTTTGGCAGGCAAGCCCCGCGCATTCGGTTGTTCAGAAATCGTGTATTCGCCCTCAAAGGTGAGTTTCGTTGCTGGGCTAATTTGCCAGGTGAGACTAGGGGCGATCACAAAATTACGGCGATCGAAAAAGTCAATAAACGTTCCAGTCGTAGAAGCACCTGCAATGAAACGATAGAGCAAAGTTTTAGAATCATTCAACGGTCCTGTAAAATCTAGCACTCCGCTGTAAGTGTCAAAGTTTCCGATCGTCGCCTCGATCGTGTAGCGAGGAATGGAGAGCGGCTTTTTCGTCACGATGTTCACCGTACCTCCTGGACCACCCTGGCTAAACAGCGCTCCTGCCGGACCTTTCAGCACTTCAATTTGTTCAATGTTGGGAACTGCAACGCGGTTGGTAATGTTGGTGTCATCTCGCAATCCATTCCGAATGATATTCCGTCCGGTGAAACCCCGAATCGTGACTCCTTCAAACGCAGAGTAAGATGGATTGTCCGGTGTGACTCCTGCAACCGTTTGAAGGGCTTCGTTGACGCTTTGTACCTGACGATCTCTCAGCAATTCTTGAGGAACAACTTGAACCGAAAAAGGCAAATCCCGAAGCGGAGTATCGGTTCTACTTCCAGTTGTGGCATTCGGCACGCGATATCCTCGCTGCTCTCCCGTCACCACAATTTCTTCATCCGATTCGTCTGTCTCCGGGTTAAGGCTATAGGCAAGTCCTCCCGCTTTCAGAGTTACTTCAGTTTTGGGCAGGGCATTGGTGCCTGTCACAATCACCCGAATGCCACCAGCCGTTTGCTGCACCACCTGCACACTGGCAATATCCGCCACCGGGTTTGTAGCATTAAATGCTTGCCCTTCTGGTAATGCTAGCACCGCATTGGGAATATCGGCAGTCAGGCGATTCCCCTCTGCCTGAAACTTCTTGGTATCCACCTGTAGCGGCTTTCCATCTGCGGTTTCGAGGACAATACCCAGTTCGTTCTCACTGCGTTCTAGCTGCACCGCAGTCACCTGAACCATCGCTGCTTCAATTTGAGCGATCCACTCCGTCACACTTTTTGCAGGCTTACGATCAACCTCTTCTGCTGCACTAACAAGCTGAGTGGTCGCCAAAATTGAAACAACACTCCACCCCATGATCGCAAATAACTGTAACTTCATGACTCACACCATCCGAATACTGCTGCATCCAAGCTCGATTTAGCAGGAATTACTCTCAATAAAATACTGGAGTGTGAGTTCTGACCAAAAGCCTAAATCACCCCGATCCGGATTATTTTTTCACCCAAATCCGGATTAGCGCGATAGGCTAATGATTCCATGTTGCTGCTGATAAGCTTTGGGATTGACCCCAAATTGCCGTTTGAACAGTTCTGAAAACTGACTTGCCTTGCAATATCCCACTGCTTCCGCCACATCTTTGACGCGCATTGCAGACTCGACTAACAGCGATCGCGCCAACTCCATCCGCTCAACCTGCAAATACCCTAAAACGGTTGTTCCAAACACTTCTCGAAATCCAGCTTTCAATTTGTAGTCATTCAAACCGACTTGACGGGCTAACTTTAGCAAAGAAGGGGGATCGTTCAAGTGTTCAATCAGAATGTCCCTAGCCCAATGAATGCGATCGATCTCGTTTGATTTCAGTCGCTGCGTTGGTTTTGGCTCCAATGCTTCACCCAGCATTGCCAGCCGTAGGGCAATTAATTCAACCGCTTTAGCTTCCAAATAAACTCTGCGCGTCGCACCTTGAAAGGGACAATCCAGGATTTGCCCTAGCGTCGATCGCATTACAGGAGTCGTCTCTCCAACCTGCCAAAATTCTGGATGACCAGATTGCTGAAGGGCTTGAACTAAGTCAATCGGGAGCAATCTAAAATCATCCTCAACGAGGCGTTGAAAGAATGCCAAACTAAAATGAATGTCAAATTTAAGCATGCGATCGCCGCTCTGCCAGAGGTATATACCGCCCTTGCATGTATTCCAAGAAGCACTGAGAAAATTTTGCCCAGAGCGAACCCCTTCATTATGATTCGTCCCAAGTAGGCAAAAACTCAACTCCAACGTAGCTTCGCCAATGCTATGACACGCTGAATATTCTACTAGTAAGTCCTCACTTGGCTGATAGTCATCCAATAAGATATTAAGTCCATTGCATAGATCGATATCGCGTCGATGAATCTTCCCACTTTTAGGATCATCAAGCTTCAATTCGCAGGTCGTTGGACTGATTCTAGGAATATCATCGGCAGAAATAACCAGTGTCATGGGTGAAAACGCATTACGACTTTACAGCTTTAGGAAAGTTAACGTTATTTTGCAAATCAGTATAAAGCTAATGCAAATATTTATCAAATACTGAAAAGGCAATGGGTTCACTGAAGCATAAAATCCGTCTGTTTGCCAAAAACTCCCGCTAGGAGCCAAAATGTTTTGCTATCAAAATGTTTTGCTATATTGAGCAGTTCCGCGAACTGGAATATACGCCCATGCTAACGGCTAATGATACAGTCTACATCGGAGGGTCTTCAGGAGAATAGCGGATGAAAGCGCAGGTGTTTCGTGGGGTGAATAACCTGAGTTACGAAGAGGTGCCAATGCCAGAACTGTTGCCAGATGAGGTGATGGTGCAGGTGCAGGTAGTGGGATTATGTCAGTCGGATATTAAAAAGATTCGCTATCCGCTGTATGAGCCGCCGCGCATTTTTGGGCATGAAACAGCCGGGACGATTTCAGCCGTGGGTGCTGAGGTAAAAGGTTGGCAAGTGGGCGATCGCGTCGTTGTATTACACCACATTCCCTGTATGCACTGTGGTTATTGTATGAATGACAATTTCTCGATGTGTGAGGTGTACAAAAACATTACCACCACTGCCGGATTTGCGCCCAGCGGGGGCGGATTTGCAGACTATGTGAAAGTGCCGGGGCATATTGTGCGAAATGGCGGGTTGATGACCATTCCAGATCAGATCACCTTTGAGCAAGCTAGCTTTGTGGAACCAACGAACTGCTGTTTGAAAGCGGTTAAAAAAGCTCAGATTCAACCCGGACAAACGGTTTTAGTGACTGGCGCGGGTCCAATAGGGCTAATGTTTATCATGTTGGTGAAGTATTTTGGGGCACGGGCGATCGCCACCGATCTGCTACCGAGCCGCATCGAAAAAGCGCTAGCGGTGGGTGCGGATGCTGCCTTTGATGCACGCGATCCAGAGTTATCAACCAAAATTCAGGCAATGACCCAAGACATGGGAGTTGATACGAGCCTGCTTGCAGTTCCCAGTGATAAAGCTTTTTTTCAAGCCCTAGACTGCACTCGCAAAGGCGGCAAGATTTTGTTCTTTGCCGAGTTTCCCGATGAGCTAGAAATTCCGATCAATCCCAATATTCTCTACCGTCGGGAAATTGATCTGATGGGGAGCTATAGTTCGTCGTATCGGGTGCAGCAGTTGGCAGCAGATATTGTCTTCAACCAGTGGATTGATGTGGATGCCTTGGTTAGCGATCGCTTTTCATTAAAAGATCTCTCTGCGGCTGTCGATCGGGCGATCGCCCCCACCCCTGACACTTATAAAATCCTGATTTATCCATGAATAGGCAAGAGGTGAGAGGCAACCCCTCGCCTCTCGCCCCTCACCTTCCTCACACATACTCTGAAATATCTTCCTTACAGTCATCGGCGAGATAAGAAAGGGCGCGGAATCGTAAGCCCACGAGTTGGTCATACAGTGGATTGAGCTTACAGAGAGGCGGAACGTGAACGACCTTGCGTCCAAATAAGGTGATGTCGCGCTCGAAGGGGCATTGAGCAGGAATCATTTTGCACATCAGTCGGGCAATTTTTGGATCTTGAACATCCATACGATCGAGCCAATCGCGCACAGGATGCAACACATCGACCTGATCGACAGTGCTAATAGGCGGCGTTAAGCTAGAAGCCTCAATTGGCTCTACGCCATCGCTGGGCTGGGCATCTGCAATACTTTGTAAAGTGTTTCGGAGGATGTCTAGTGCATCTAGCTTGAGTCCCAAGGCTTGGCAGTACTGGTGAAGTATTTTGTCTTCACTAGCAGAATAATCTTGATCTGCCAGTGCCACCATGACGGCAGTTCTCAGGAAATTTTCTGCTAAGTTGCGATCGCTGCCTAAAACCTTTGCCAACTCATCAGCGGAAATCGGCTCCATGGCGATCGCTTTTTCTGAGGCGGTAAAATCTTTGTGGAGCAACGCAGAAATCATTGCCTGTTCTTTTGTATCAAAGTGACCATCTGCCCATGCCAAGGAAACCAAGCCACGAATCCAAACAGCAGTTTGCTCGTCGGTGTAAGAAGACTTAGTGGTGCCAGCCATTTTGTTTTGCTACAGTCCGATTAAGTTCCGAGTCGATTCTAGCCCGTTCTTCCCATAAATTATCCACGACTTAACGGTAAACTAAGAGACTGAATCCATCGTGGAAAAAGATACCCGTGACCCTCCAAGAATTCGTGCTGTTTCTGTCGGCAATATTGATGGCATCCGGGGGACAGTTTCTGCTCAAATTAGGTGCAGGGAAGCTAGGCAAAGTAAACGCCAATAACTTCATCTCTCTTATTTTGAATATTGCGTTAACACCGGAGTTAATCGCTGGGTTAGCACTGTATGCTTTTAGCTCGATCTTTTTTATTCTGGTCTTAACCCGCGTCAAGCTGAGTGTGGCTGCTCCGGCGGTTTCCATTAGCTACATTTTTTCAGTACTGCTGGGCTACTTCATTTTTAATGAATCGATTTCTCGATATCAAGTGTTTGGGTTAGGACTGATTATTGCTGGAGTGGTTTTAGTGGTGAAACGGTAAGGGGGCAATGCGCTTATAATCAATGCGCTTACGATCGCCGAATATTGAGACAGCACCAGTCTCCGCGCTTCCACAAAGCGGTCACCATCCACCCGTTTGCTTCTAAGGTGTCTGCCACAGGTTTTGCCTGCTCAACTAAAATGCCGCTGAGGATTCCCCAAGTAGTTGGTTTAATCATGGCAGTCATTTGAGGAATTAAATCAATAATCACTTCTGCCAAAATGTTGCAAACAATGCCATCCACTGGCGCATCCAACATCTTCGTCATTTGGTCTACGCTGCCTTGAGCAATGATTAACCGATCTGGCTCAATTTGATTGAGATCCCCATTTTCACGGGTCGCTTTCACCGCTAAGGAATCGGTATCGACGGCATACAGTTGTTTCGCGCCTAACAAAAGTGCCCCAACCGACAAAATCCCAGAGCCACAGCCAACATCGGCAATGACCAAATTGATGGGTAACGGCTCACTGGCGAGGGCTGGCGCTCCCAGTCTCATTTCCAGAGCTTCTAGACAGAGTTGCGTGGTGGCATGTTCACCCGTGCCAAAAGCAACTCCAGGCTCTAGTTTCAGCAAAACGCGATCGTCCATTTCTGGGGTGGGTAACCATGCCGGATTAATCAGCAAGCGATCGCCCACTTTTTGCGGTTTCCAATGCTGTTTCCAATTACTTGCCCAATCTTCCTCTTCGATCAAATTCCATTGGGCAACGGGAGCCGGTAAACCGAGACAGAGCGCATCTTGCCGAAATAGCAGGGAAAGTGCCGCTAAATCCAATATTTGGACTTGTGCTTCAGGAACATAGGCACGCATTAGACAAGATAATCCCTTCAGTTGACTGGACGATCCCAAACAGCCAAACGTATCTAATCGCCAAGAGAGCGTGTCTTCCAGCAATGGATCAGCAAGAATCTGAATTTCCCACCAGCTATTTGCCATGATTTAAGGGAACTAGAAGATAGGAAAAAACTCAATCAGGAAATTCCCCTCATCCCAACCCTGCTAGCTCTGAGCAAGCGGCTTCGCCAACGCACGACCTGCGGTCTACTCCCCAAGGAGAAGGGTTTTCAGAATTTTCCGGTTCCCTCTCCCCCGGGGGAGAGGGCTAGGGTGAGGGTTATTTAGCTGTTTCAAGCACTCCTATAGCGTAACGGTGTAAGCATCTCGGATACCAGGAACTTTGAGAAATTCAGCCAGAACATCATCGGGAAGTGGATCATCAATACTGAGAACCATAACGGCATCGCCTCGAACAATCTTGCGCCCCACTTGCATACTGGCAATATTGACATTAAAGCTACCCAGCAAAGAGCCAATTTTGCCAATAATTCCTGGCATATCTCGGTGCATGGTAAAAACCATGTACTTATTAGGCGGCACATTCACCGGGAAATCATCCACGCTAGTAATCCGAATTTCGGAGTCGCCGAGTAGCGCTCCTGCCACAGAATGTTCCCCTAAAGACCCTTTGGCAGTCAGATGGAGCGAACCCGTATAGTCTTTAATGGAGGCATCGCGAGTTTCCACAACCCGAATGCCACGCTCTTTCGCTTCAATGCTGGCGTTCACGTAGTTAACCCGCTCTTGCAGGGCATGAGAAAGAAGTCCTTTTAAAGCAGCAACGACGATAGGCTGGCTTTGGTTGGTAGCAAGTTCTCCTTGCAAACGAACATTCAGAGCCTCGACTCGTCCGCCGACCAATTGAGCCACTAGGTTCCCTAGGGTTTCTGCCAATTCCAGGTAGGGTCGCAGTTGTTCCAGCAGGTCGGGACGCAAACCAGGGATATTAACCGCAGACCGGGCAGGCAAGCCTAGCAGGACATCGCGGATTTGCTCGGCGACATCGATCGCCACATTCACTTGAGCTTCTTCGGTCGAAGCGCCTAAATGGGGAGTCAACAACAACTCTTTGCCCACTCCGCGCAGAGACGAGTTCTCTTCTAGCGGCTCTTGCACATAGACATCCAAAGCGGCTCCTGCCAATTTGCCTTCCTGCAATGCCTGGACGATCGCTGCCTCATCCACAATCCCACCCCGGGCACAGTTAATAATGCGGGTAGTGGGTTTCATTTTGGCGATCGCTGCTGCGTTGATCAAATTCGCGGTTTCTGGGGTTTTGGGCAAATGCAGCGTAATGTAGTCCGCCTCTTGGAATAAGTTATCAAGCTCGACTAAACGACAGCCGAGTTGTTCAGCCCGCTCATGGGAAACAAAGGGATCATAAGCCAGCAGTTTCATCCCCATGGCATGGGCAACCGTGGCAACATGGGCACCAATCTTACCGAGTCCAACAACACCCAGCGTTTTTTTATAAACTTCAACGCCCATGTAGCTTTTGCGATCCCACTTGCCGCTTTTCAACGATTGGTTCGCTTCGGCAATATAGCGCGACATCGATAGCATCATCGCCAGCGTATGTTCCGCAGCAGCGATCGTATTTCCTTCGGGAGAATTGACGACAACGATCCCCTTACGAGTGGCAGCAGGGACATCTACATTATCTACACCTACGCCCGCTCGACCAATAATTTTAAGTTGGCTAGCTGCTTCGATTATCTCTTGGGTCACACGAGTGCCAGAGCGAATCATTAAGGCATCGTAATTTGAAATAATGCCGATTAGATCTTGAGGAGACAGGTTAGTTTTCACATCAACCTGAGCAACCTGAGACAAAATATCAATTCCGGCTTGATCAATTGGGTCAGAAACAAGAACCTTCGGCATAACAGGCAGATGGGGTTAAACAACAGGGCTTCTTTAACGTTCCAGCAGCGATCGCCTTGCACAGGTTTGTAGAAGGAAAAGCTTGCATATCGTCATCAAACCGACTCTTTACGATACGGCATTTTTGAACCGAATCGACAAAATGTGCTGGATTTCTTTAAAAAGCGCGGAGTACGAACCCAAAACCCAAAACTCAAAACTCCCAAACGCTGCAAAAGATTATTCACAATTTTCAGCCATTCTGAGAAATTGTTGTTAACATTCTGCTGCTACAGTTGTTTTCGCGCTCAGTGATGCTGCGTGTTTAAAGTCCGTGAAAGATAATAACTCGCTTTCTGGTCAGCCTAAGAAAGGCAATCTCAGCTTAAGAAAAGTTTCTAAACAAAAAAGCTACCGCTGGCTATGGATTGTCACGGGTTTGTCAGGAGTAGCGGTTTTGTCAGCAACCGCAGGCGCAATTTTGGCGATGACCATGGCAAGCGCGCCACTCTTACAGCGCAAACTCAGTCCCAAAGATGCGGCAGTCTTTGCGAAAGGCGACCTTTCTAGTATTAGCAACTTGCAATTGCCTGAGTTAACCCGTCCAGTCAATGTTTTGGTCTTAGGAGCCAAAGTGCTGACCAGCGAAGTATCGGGTGAGTTACCACCGGGGCAAAAAAATCTAGGGTATCAAGCCTTGGTAAATTCCTTTGAAGGCTTAACCGATACGATGATGTTGGTTCGATTTAACCCTGAAACTCAGAAAGTCGCGCTGCTGTCGATTCCTAGAGATACCCGCACTGAGATTCCGGGTTATAGCGTTAGCAAAATCAATGAAGCAAATTCAGTAGGTGGACCCGCATTAGCGGCGCGAACCGTAAGCCAGTTATTGGGTGGGGTGGGGGTTGATCGCTATATCACCATCAATGTGCAGGGTGTTCAAGCATTGGTAGACGCATTAGGCGGCGTAACCGTCTACGTGCCAAAAGACATGAAATATAGCGACGACAGCCAACATTTTTATGTCAACTTAAAAGCGGGGAAGCAGCACCTGAACGGTAATCAAGCGCTCCAGCTACTCCGTTTTCGCTATGATGAAAACGGCGATATTGGGCGAGTGCAGCGTCAACAAATGGTGATTCGCGCCCTATCTGAGCAAGCGCTCAATCCGATGACTTTGGCTCGGCTGCCCCAAATTATTTCGGTGATTCGGGCTTATATCGACACCAATTTGACAGTAGAGGAGATCTTTGCACTGGTCGCGTATTCTAGTCGGGTTGATCGCTCCAAGATGGAAATGGTGATCACTCCGGGTGAATATGGCGACATTGAAACTTACGGCACCAGTTATTGGCTGCCAGATTTAGCGAAAATTCAAGTGATTATGGCTCAGCATTTTAATCTAGGTCTCAACCCAACAGCGCCGAATATTTCGCCTAGCCAAGTTCGGGTTGCGATTCAAGACACCACCGATCAAGGCGCGCCCAACTCCTGGATTAATTCCCTGTCAGAAGCGGGTTATAGCAATGTTGCGATCGCTGAACCCTACAGCGAACCGCTGGATACGACGCGCATCTTGGCACAGCAGGGCGACGTTGCCAGTGCTGAAACTATTCGCCGCCTGTTGGGTTTCGGCGAAGTTCGCGTCGATGGCAATGGCGATCTCAACTCGGATGTGACGATTCAGCTTGGCAAAGATGCTTTGAAGCGTTAATGGGAAAAGGGTGATCGCCCTTGTGATCTTTTAGGCCCCTTCCATTCTGAGGTGTTGCCTATGGCACTCTTCAGATATCGCGCTATAGGGTAGTATTCTCTAAGCTAAAACCGCTATTGTCAGCGCCTCGTTTCAAGGCAGGCGATCGCATAACCACTCGGATTGTAAGGAGGATTTCCTATGTACATTGAGGACATTATTGCCAGTGAAGTTTTGGACTCGCGAGGTAATCCTACGGTTGAAGCGCGGGTGATATTAGAAGATGGCACAGAAGGATCGGCGATCGTTCCTTCGGGTGCGTCTACGGGAGAAAAAGAAGCAGTAGAACTGCGAGATGGCGATCAGCAGCGCTATGGCGGCAAGGGCGTATTGCAGGCAGTGGACAATGTAAATGAGAAAATTACGCCAGAATTAGTCGGCATGGAAGCCACTGCTCAACGCGAGATTGACATGTTGATGATTGAAATTGACGGCACCCCCAACAAAGCGGATCTGGGTGCAAACGCAATTTTGGCGGTTTCGATGGCGGTGGCAAAGGCGGCGGCAACCTATATGGGAATGCCGCTCTATCGCTATTTAGGTGGAGTAAATGCATCGTTGCTGCCGGTGCCCTGCATGAATGTGATTAACGGCGGTGCCCATGCAGACAATACCGTTGATTTTCAAGAGTTTATGATTGCGCCGCACAATGCGCCGAGTTTTGCCGAGTCGATTCGGATGGGAATTGAAACATTCCATGCGCTGAGAGCAATTTTGAAGGCAAAGGGTTATAGCACCGCTGTAGGGGATGAAGGCGGGTTTGCGCCGGATCTAAAAACCAATGAAGAGGCAATGGAAGTGATTGTGGAGGCGATCGCCAAAGCAGGCTATATACCAGGCGAAGATATTTCGATTTGCCTCGATCCAGCCACTAGCGAAATGTGGAAAGACGGCAAATATCGCTTTTTCAAATCCACACAAGAAGCAAAAACCTCAGAAGAAATGGTGGCGCTGTGGGCATCCTGGGCAAAACAATACCCGATCGTGTCCTTGGAAGACGGTATGGGCGAAAACGACTGGGATGGCTGGAGCCTGCTGACTCAAGAGATTGGGGGCACGGTGCAACTGGTGGGCGATGATCTGTTTTGCACCAATGCCAAGATTTTGGCAGAGGGCATTCAGGCGGGAATTGCCAACTCGGTGTTGATCAAGGTGAACCAAATTGGCACCTTAACCGAAACGCTGGACACCATTGAGCTAGCCCAAAAAAACAATTACAGCTACATGGTTTCCCATCGATCGGGTGAATCGGAAGACACCACGATCGCGGATATTGCCGTTGCCACGGGAGCGGGACAAATTAAAACCGGGTCGGGCTGTCGCGGTGAGCGCGTCTCCAAGTTTAATCAACTGCTACGAATCGAGCGGCAGCTTGGAAAAGCAGCGCGTTTTGCAGGCAAGTCAGCTTTTGCTTAAGGCATTTGCTTAGACGTGTGAGACTCTGCAAAAAGACTGGGTAATCTGAAAGAATGCGATCGCCCAAACAGTTCCGTAGATTGTCGGCGATCGCGTTCCACTTATTTTGGATGAATGATTTCATGAAACAGATCATGAGTGCCGTTGTGATGAGTGTTGGCTTCATGGGAGTTGTTTTTTTGGGGGCAACAAGCGTCAGCAGCCGACCTTTTATTCAGCCCGCTAGAGAAACTCCCCCAGCGCCCACCCTATTCAGCCAGCTAAACAGCAAGCTCGATTTATCGCTATTAGCGAAGTCAAGCGCAGTCTTTGTTCAAAGCGATCGCTACCGGACAGAATCAGAAATTCGAGTCAAAGCAACATCCGGCGGCACCAATGTAACTAGCTCTGCCAAAGTGATCACACTGGTGCAAGCGCCCAACCAGTTTCACGCTGAAATCACTTTCCCATCAGACACCGGCACCGAGGTGAAAAGCACGGTCATCTCGGATGGCAAGCAAGTGTGGATGTATCGCTCTGATTTGAAGCAATATGCCGTCATCCCTTACGAAAAATTTGATGACTTGGACGACTATTATTGGATTGGCATATCATCCTATTGGTTTCTCTCAGTGCCAGCCGACGTTCGCAAGCCGATCGCGGAAGGCGCTTTAACCGATCCGCTAGTGCTAAAAGAATTGGGCATTAACGATACATTACCCCTGAAAGGAAGCCGCCAAACCCTAGACGGGCGATCGCTCTATGGATACGAAGTCACAGATAAAGAAGGGTTTACCATCGCCGCTCTCATCGAACCCACCACCGCAGAACTGAAACAAATCCGCCTCAGTGGAAAGTCGGAAGGCTTTAAAATAGACATCGCCGAACACATTCTCACCCGCACTGCCAACCCAGAGATCGCGGCATCTGCCTTTAAATTTACGCCTCCACCTGGAGCCAAACTCGTAAAATCCGTCGAGATTGGACCCTTGTAAGGATTATTAAGAACAGGCTCCTAAAGCTTTTCTGAGAACCTGTCAAAATAAAAGAAATCGATTGAGGAATCATCATGCGACTACTTCACACCATGCTGCGGGTTGGCAATTTAGAACAGTCTCTTAACTTTTATTGCAACTTTTTGGGTATGAAACTATTGCGCCAAAAGGATTATCCCGGCGGCGAGTTTACCCTAGCGTTTGTCGGCTACGGCGATGAAGCAGATCACACGGTTCTCGAACTGACCTACAACTGGGGCACAGAAAACTATACCTTGGGCGATGCCTATGGACACATTGCGATCGGAGTGGATGATATTTACGCAACCTGCGACCAAATTCGTAATCAAGGCGGCAAAATCACCCGCGAACCTGGACCGATGAAACACGGCTCAACCGTAATTGCATTTGTGGAAGACCCTGACGGATACAAGGTGGAATTAATTCAACTGAAAACAGAGGGTGCAGCCACAGCCGATAAAAAGCCTGAAATCGCCTCTGTCTAAAATCATCAATCAAGTCGTCGTTGAAGGGTCATAAAAATTGCAAGATCTTCAAAACATCCAGGTTCCAAAAGCAGTTCAGAATATTCTGATAAAAACCAAAGAAATAGATTTTCAGATGGTTTCTGAACCTCTGGTTGGTTCGTTGCTAAAAACCTTAGCCGCGAGTAAACCTGCTGGGAGTTTTCTAGAATTAGGCACTGGTACTGGAGTTTCAACAGCTTGGTTGTTAAGCGGTATGAATTCAGACGCTACCCTTGTTTCAGTTGGAAATGATGGTGCGTTAATGGCGATCGCTCAACACCATCTTGGTCAAAATCCACGAGTGCTGTGGCGTTATTATTGCCACAAAATTGTAAAAGCAGCCACGCTACAAGAAATCACTGTAACGGGCTGCTCATAGATTGAGTTGTGAATCCTAGCCGGGGTTAACCACCCGCGATCGCGGGAATAATGCTGACTTCATCGCCATCGCTTAGCACCGTGTTGATGCCATCCAAAAAGCGGATATCTTCACTATTCACATAAAAATTGACGAAGCGGCGCAGTTCACCTTGCTCGTCACAGATCCGCCCTTTGATTCCAGGACAGTTTGTTTCCAAAGATTCCAGTAGTTCGGCAATGGTCGCCCCGCTACAGTCAACAGTGGGCTGGTCGTGGGTCAATTTTTGCAGGGGAGTGGGAATTAGAACTTTGATAGACATAGCAATAATCAAGTAGTGGATATGGAAAATGACGAACTGAAATGGTTTTCAGCAAGCAAACCTTTTGTAAGGGCAGGTTTTCTAGTTGATTTGCGGGTCAGACCGTTCAATTTTGGCTAAACCTGCCCCAACGACAGCGGTACTTTTCTTGTAGAAATCTTCTAAACTGAAACCTGCTGCCACTCTAGGCGATCGAGGGTTTGGGCACGTTCTAGCGCCCGTTCAAAGCTATCAAGCTTGGGTTCGATCGTTAACGGTTCGCCAATGTACCCCTGAATGGCTTCCTGAGTCTTCAGTCCGTTTCCGGTGATATAGACAACCGTGGTTTCGTCGGGGTTGATTTTACCTGCTGCGACTAGCTTTTGCAAAACGGCGATCGTCGTGCCGCCTGCGGTTTCGGTGAAAATCCCTTCGGTTTCTGCCAATAGCTTGATACCATCAATAATTTCAGCATCGGTGACCGATTCGATATTGCCATTGGTTTTACGAGCAAGGTCGATCGCATATATGCCATCAGCCGGGTTACCGATCGCTAGAGATTTTGCGATCGTGCTGGGCTTCACCGGGGTGATAAAGTCGCGCTCTTCCCGGAATGCTTGGGCGATCGGCGAACAGCCTTCCGCTTGGGCACCACTAAAACGAACGGGCTTATCGTCCACCAAGCCTACCTCGACAAATTCGCGGAAGCCCTTATAAATCTTGGTGAACAGCGAACCAGATGCCAGCGGCGCGACGATGTGATCGGGCAATTGCCAGCCCAGTTGTTCTGCCACTTCATAGCCCAAGGTTTTGGAGCCTTCAGAATAGTAAGGACGCAGATTGATGTTGACGAAGCCCCAGCCGTGCGTGTTGGCGACTTCAGAACAGAGGCGATTCACCTGATCATAATTGCCTTTCACAGCCATCACGGTTGGGTTGTAGATTAAGGTGCCCATAATCTTCGCGGCTTCCAAATCAGCCGGAATGAACACACAGCAATCTAACCCAGCGTGAGCCGCGATCGCGGCAGTGGAGTTTGCCAAGTTGCCAGTACTGGCGCAAGAAACCGTCGTGAATCCCAGTTCTTGAGCGCGAGTCAGCGCCACGGATACCACCCTATCCTTAAAGCTTAAGGTGGGCATGTTGACCGCATCATTTTTGATGTATAGGTTTTTCAAGCCTAAACGCCGCGCCAGCCGTTTTGCCTGCACTAAAGGAGTCATGCCCGTGCCGACATCAATCGGCGTGTTGGTTTCTACGGGCAAAAAGGGACGATAGCGCCAGATGGAGTTGGGACCTGCGGCGATCGTTTCGCGAGTTACGGTGCGGCGAAGTTGGTCATAATCATAGGCAACTTCCAAAGGACCAAAGCAGTATTCGCACACATGCATTGCCTTCAGTTCATACTCAGCGCCACATTCCTTACATTTCAAAGCGCGAAAGGTTGCAGCAGATTGGGATGGAACGGGGATAGGACGGGTGATTGCCTGAGTCATAAGTGAAAAGCCTGCTGGGTGCGTATTTCTGGTCTTTAAATAGGTTTTTTAAAGAAATTATTTCTGAATTGATTTGGATAGTAACACTCAGAGTTAAACAGGTCAAACATACCCGACTAAAATTATCGGGATTGATAAAAAGACTCTTTTTTCTAGCTGTCACGCTAAGCTCTAAACAAGTAGACGAAGGAATCATCAATTATGCGATCGCCAGAACAGCCACTTCAACAGCGACGAAAACGTGTAAAGGTCTTAACAGTAGGTTTTTCGCTGGTTTTGGTGCCGCTGATTTTACTGCTGTTGACCACGATACTGCCCGCCCAAGCCGTCACGCCAAAACACTACACTGAGCTAACCTTTCCGCCTTTGCCAGCTTTAAAAGTACCGCCCTATGAGCGGTTTCAACTTGCGAACGGAATGGTAGTCTACTTGATGGAAGATCACGAGTTGCCTTTGGTTGGCGGCACGGCAATCATTCGCACAGGCGATCGCTTGGAACCTGCTGAACAAGTGGGTTTAGCAGATTTGATGGCAACCGTGATGCGAACGGGGGGGACAGCGACGCAATCGGGCGATGACCTCAACCGATTTTTAGAACGCCGGGCGGCATCTGTAGAGACGGGTATGGGCGATTCGTCGGGAAGTGCAGGCTTCAGCGCTTTGACTGAAGATTTAGAGACGGTGTTTGGGCTGTTTGCGGAAGTGGTACGCAATCCGGCTTTTCCTGAAAGCAAGCTGAATCTGGCGAAAACTCAGCAGCGGGGTGCGATCGCTCGGCGGAACGATACTCCTGGCAGCATTGCCGGACGCGAGTTTAATAAGCTGATTTACGGCAGCACCAGCCCGTATGCGCGCACGGTGGAATACGCCACGTTGGATAGTATCGCTCGTGAGGATTTAGTCCGTTTTCACCAAAACTATTTCATGCCTAAAAAGACAATGCTAGGAATTGTGGGCGATTTTAACCCAGCCAAAATGCGATCGCTGATTGAAGCAAAATTTGGCGACTGGAAATCGAGCGGAGTAGAGCAACCCGTTATCCCCTCAGCATCTCAGGCAAATCAGGGCGGCGTGTTTTTGGTGGATCAACCCCAACTCACTCAAAGCAGTGTGCAAATTGGGCATTTAGGCGGACAGTTAAACAGTCCTGATTATGCAGCGCTTTCGGTAATGAATGGCGTGTTGAATGGTTTTGGCGGACGCTTGTTTAACCAGGTGCGATCGCGTCAGGGCTTGGCATACACCGTCTATGCATCTTGGCGACCCAACTACGATTATCCGGGAACGTTTGTAGCCGGGGGGCAAACCCGCTCCGATGCCACAGTGTCGTTTATCCAGAGCATCCTTGCAGAGATCGACAAAATTCGCACCCAACCGATTACAACCACTGAGCTTGCCTACGCTAAAGATACCGTCCTCAACTCATTTATCTTTAACTTCCAAGATCCAGGACAAACCCTCTCTCGTCTGCTGCGCTATGAATATTTTGGCTACCCCAAAGATTTCATTTTTCAATATCGTCAAGGGGTTGAATCGACCACTGTTGCAGACGTGCAGCGAGTCGCTCAGACTTACCTCAAACCTGAAAAACTGGTGACTTTAGTGGTCGGCAGTTCTGCCCAAATTCAGCCGCCATTATCAAGCTTAAATGCAGATACCAAAGTCACTGCGATCGACGTGACTATTCCACCACCCAAAAAAGGATAGATCTAGTTGAGCGCAGCCGAAAAGCACTAATGTCATAAAGACAGGTTTTGTCGTTGATTTATTGAGAATTAGTCATAAATTTGGCTAAACCTGCCCCAACAACAGTGGTATCCTTTTCCCCCAAAATCTTTAAAACGCCAAAAAGCTTGTGGAAAGGATTGCTCAATGGTTCAGTCAAACTTATCTTCTGAGACAGCCGCGATTTCGCAAAACGGATTTCTTACAGGAAGCGCCCTTGGAAATCTTGTAGATCCGGTCTTGTGGAACGACTGGCATGTGGTGGCAAAAGTAGACGAGTTAGCCCCTGAAACTTGTCGTAGTGCCCGATTGTTAGCCATAGATTTAGTGCTGTGGCGCGGACAGGACCACCAAATTTTTGCTTGGAGCGATCGCTGTCCTCATCGCAGCGTCAAACTCTCCAACGGTTCAGTCATCGGCAATACGCTCGTATGTCCCTATCACGGCATGGTATATGACAAAACGGGACACTGTGTAAAAGTGCCTGCCCATCCCGATTATGTGCCGCCTAAACAGGCTTGTGTTCGTGCATTCCAAGTTCAAGAGCGCTATGGACTTGTGTTTGTCTGTCTAGGAGAACCCATCAACGAAATACCGCCGTTTCCCGAATGGAAAGCTCCCGGCTATCTCAACTTTTTGTCAGGACCGCATTTTTGCAAAACGGGCGGCTATCGGGCGATCGAAAACTTTTTGGATGTGGCGCACTTCCCTTTCATCCATGCCAACATTTTGGGTGACCCAGCCATGACTGCTGTGGAGGATTACGAAGTTTCAACCGACGATCGCGGGGTGCATCTTCATAACATCAAAGTTTGGCAACCTGATCCTCTCGGCATCGGGCATGGCGATTATGTGGTCTATCAATATTCTGCTCTGCGCCCCTTAACTGCCTATTTGCGGAAAGATACCCCCACGGGCGAATGCTTAACGATTTTGTATTGCGTCACGCCGGTGAGTGAAGAGGAGTGCATTGGCTGGATGTGGGCAAGTGCAAATTTTATCGATGCCAGCCAAAAAGCCGCCGCGATCGCCTTTCAAGATACCGTCTTTGCCCAAGATCTCGACAATCTAGAATCGCATAATCCCAAACGCTTGCCATTGAATCCCCATGCTGAGTTTCATGTGCCCTGCGATCGCGGTTCCCTCGCCTATCGTAAGTGGCTCAAACAACTCGGCATCACCTACGGCGTAATTCTTTAGAGCTTGATGTAACAACTATTCCTTATTTTTCAATGATCTTCATTGGGGGATGAAATTTGTAGGGGCAATCCCTTGTGGTTGCCCTCTATCTTCGGCAGGGTAGGCACAAGACCTACCCCTACAATCAGAAATCATACTTGCATTCAGCAACGCCCGTGTTCTAACCTATTCATCCGTTGCCATGTTGAGGGCGATCGCTTCTGCTACCTTGATCCCATCAATCCCCGCTGAAAGGATTCCGCCTGCATATCCCGCTCCTTCCCCGGCTGGATACAGACCTAGCGTATTCACACTTTGTCCATCGGCGTTACGCTTAATCCGAATCGGCGAAGACGTGCGGGTTTCAACTCCAGTCAAAACCGCATCAGGCATGGCAAATCCTTGAATCTGTTTGTCAAAGGCAGGCAGCGCTTCCCGAATGGCGGCGATCGCATAGTCAGGCAAGCTCTGGCTCAAATCGCCTAACTGTACGCCAGGAGTATAAGAAGGCTTGACGGTGCCGAGAGACTGAGACGGGCGATCGGCGAGAAAATCACCCACAAGCTGCCCCGGCGCATCATAGGTGCTGCCGCCTAGCTTGAAAGCCTGCTCTTCTAGACTGCGCTGAAAGGCAATTCCAGCCAGGGCATCACCGGGATAATCGGCGGGCGTAATGCCGACCACGATCGCGCTGTTGGCGTTGCGCTCATTGCGAGAATATTGGCTCATGCCGTTGGTGACGAGCCGTCCTGGTTCCGACGCTGCCGCGACTACTAGCCCCCCCGGACACATACAAAAGCTATAGACCGATCGCCGATTTTGGCAGTGATGTACCAGTTTATAATCGGCAGCGCCTAAAAGTTTGTGACCCGCATGATTACCAAACCGGGCGCGATCAATCAAGGGTTGCGGATGCTCGACTCGAAAGCCAATGGAAAAGGGTTTTGCCTCAATATAAACGCCGCGATCGAACAGCATTTGAAACGTATCACGGGCACTGTGACCCACGGCAAGCAACACATGATCGCTGCGAAGATATTCACCACTCGCCAGCATAACTCCGCGCACCTGTCCGTTCTCGATGTCAATATCATCAACTCGACTTTGAAATCGAATTTCGCCACCGAGCGCTTCAATTTGGGCACGGAGATTCTGGACAATTCCGACTAATTTAAAGGTGCCAATATGGGGCTTGTTGATATAGAGAATTTCCGGTGAGGCTCCAGCCTTCACCAGTTCTGTTAATACCTTACGCCCGTAGTGCTGAGGGTCTTTGACCTGACTGTAGAGTTTGCCATCCGAGAACGTGCCCGCTCCGCCCTCGCCAAACTGGGCATTAGATTCTGGATTGAGCTCGTCTTTTTTCTTCCAAAAATTGAATGTGTCAATCGTGCGATCGCGCACTGCTTTTCCCCGCTCCAAAAGAATCGGACGAAACCCCATTTGCGCCAGCATTAACCCCGCAAACATGCCGCAAGGACCCGTGCCAATCACAATCGGTCGCGTCACTAAATGACTCGGCGCTTTTGCCTCAAAGCGATAGCTCATATCGGGCGCAACCTTGACAGTCGGATCTTTCTTGAACTGCTGAAGCAACCGCTTTTCCTGGGTTGTTTCCACATCTAGAATGTAAACCAGCGTCATCTCTTCTTTTTTACGCGCATCAAAGCTACGCTTAAAAATCGCATAGCGAATCAGTGCATCTGAGGGAATTTGCAGCTTTTTAAGAATGGCAGCAGCGATCGCCTCTTCAGCATGATCGAGCGGGAGTTTTACTTCAGTGAGCCGTAACATAAGCGATCGTGGGCTAGTTGCAGAACTGGTTTAGCAAAAGGGCTAGGGTGAGGGCAAATTTAGGGCGTTGCTGAATCTAGATATGAAATTTGTAGGGGCAATCCCTTGTGGTTGCCCTTATCCCAGCAAGGGTAGGCACAAGGCGCTACCCCTACCAATAAAAATCATGTCTGCATTCAGCAATGCCAAATTTAGTTCGCTGTCTAGTACAACTCATATTTCATCAATTGACAGGGCAGTGAACCATTGTAGACAGAAATTCGTTGAGACGACTTTAGCCCGATCGCTTGCCCAAGCTCCTTATTACCGCTCAGCACAAACGCCGTCCAGCCTTTGAAACGCTGCTTCAGCACGTCGCCCAACTGTTTGTAAAATGCGCCCAAGTCAGGGGCGCTCAGCCGTTCGCCATAGGGTGGATTGCACAATAAAACGCCGCTGTCTGCCGGGGCAACCACATCAGACAGTTCGCTTTGAGAGAACCAGACATGATCCAGCACACCGCAGTTTGTGGCATTGGCGATCGCCTGCTCGATTACCTCTGAGTTGCGATCGCTGCCCCAAATCGGCGCAGAAAGACTCTCTTGCTGGCTATCCTCAGCCTCTTGGATCAGTTGCTCCAATAAAGCAGAGTCAAAATTAGACCAGGTTTCAAACCCAAAGCGATCGCGAAATAATCCTGGTGCGATGTTAAGTGCCTTTAAGCTGGCTTCTAGTGGCAAGGTGCCCGATCCACAGAGTGGATCGTAAAATGCCTGCTCTGGCTGCCAACCGGAAAGTTGGATCAATGCCGCCGCCAGAGATTCCTTCAGGGGAGCCGCTCCCATCGCCGGACGATAACCTCGACGATGCAAACTATTTCCAGAACTATCGAGGCTAACCGTACACCCTTCGCGATCGAGATGTACATTAATCCGCACATCCGGCTCTTGTAACTCGACATTCGAGCGATCGCCCAGCGTTTTCTGTTGCTGATCCACAATCGCATTCTTGACTTGCAGCGCGGTGAAATGTGTGTGATTAAGCTGCTCCGTTTTACCCGTGGCAGTCACCGCCAGCGTCCGATCGGGGGTTAAATGCTCTAGCCAATCGATCTCCTGAATGCCGCGATAGAGATCGGTTGAATCGTCACAGGGAAACTGATGGAGCTTGACCAAAATACGAAACGGCAACCTTGCCCATAGATTAACGCGATAGAGCAAGGCGCGATCGCCCGTGAAACTGACTCCACAAAATCCGGGCTGCACTGAATCAGCCCCTAGCTGCGCTAATTCTTGAGCGGCGATCGCTTCCAATCCGCGTGCCACTGTTGCAAAATACTGATTCATCTCCGCTGATCGCTGAAAGGCACTGCGCCTAAATAGGTATTGGATAACGCTACCATGCGCCTGAATCGGGCGATCTCAATGTATCTACAGAAAAGTAAAGCGATCTCGTTGAATAAACAGTGCATTACAGGAACATAGATCATGGCTAATTCAATCAACCTCGTCTAAATCTATACTTTTTCGATTTCTAAGATTCGCTTTCCAATCCATTCGCTGATTGTAGGGACGACGGCGTTACCAAGGAGTCTCCCTCTACGACCGTCCATCCGGGAGGAAACCCCATAAGCCTCTCCCACTCTGTCCACGTCAAGTTTCTCGCCACACAGTATTGGTCGGTCTGAATGACCTCCTTGATGTCCTCCAGTTTGGGCACGTAGCGTGGGGCAGATGCTTTTGACCATGGTGTACCCAAAGCCACCCCGACGTTGTACCACAAGCGGATTGTCTCCGAAAGCGATTTGACGAAAACTGGATCTAGCTTTCGTTTTGCTCGATTTTCTCGACGGAGTATCCCTAGACAGTTCGCTGCTGTCAGCAAAGAAGTGATAGGCACGTTCGGATCTAAAACTTGCGATAAAGAATACTCTATCTCTGTCGTGGGGTAAGCCCGTATGGAAAGCGTTACACGATAACCATCCCCCCAAATACCCATTCTCTTCGAGCGTGTCGATAACTGTCTCAAGAGCGGTTCCTTCTTCTGCGGAGAGTAGACCCGGCACGTTTTCCATGACCAACCACGTTGGATGAACTTTTCTAACCAAGTCCATAAACGTGAAGAATAGCCCACTTCGGTCTCCGGCAAGTCCTTTTCTATCTGTGTTTGCGGTACTAAGGTCTTGGCAAGGCCATCCTGCACACCATAATTCAGAGGCAGGGATAGTTGCTGGGTTGAGGGTCGTAATATCGTCATGTAAAGGTATATGCGGCCAATGGCGCTTAAGAATCTGTTGACAAAAAGGATCTATTTCACATTGAAATACAACGTTCATTCCTGCTCTTTCCAAGCCAAGATCAAAACCGCCAATGCCTGCAAAGAAGGAAGAAACGTGCATATGAACTAAATATAGAGTCTAAGTTGTGGCTAATCATAAATGATTTACTCACTAAAATAGTGTAGACGAAAATCGTCTACGGAACTTTGTCGTTCTAACTAACATCTCGTTAAGTATTTGAGGTGTTGGTGGTGGACGAAAAGCAGAATATTAGTGGATTAAGGATTCGCCAGGTTAGATTGCAGCATGGTCTAGATCAAGTAGAGCTAGCTGCTGCTCTCAATGTTGACTATGGAGTCAAGCTTGAACAATCTGATGTTTCAGAGATTGAACGTCAAGTACGATCAGTAAAAGACTACGAACTTGATGCAATCTCAAGAGTTTTGGACATCGACCCGATATGGCTGCTTCGGGGAGATAGCTAATGACTAAAGAGCGAAAAAGTCGGGGAAGGCAAAAGTTTCTGCCCTTGGCTGCCATTAATGAACGAGAGGTGATAGGAAATATTAGGCGTGAGGATTGGTTGAAAGAAGTTTTTCAGGGATTTGTAGCTCCCAGTGAAGCAAATAAATCATATTACCGAGTGCTTTTAGAAAAGCTGTGGCCCTTAGAACATGGTATTCCTGGTCCCCGTGTACGAGAAGATGAACTAAGAGAAGCGATCGAGCTTTTTAGAAAAAGTCAGCACTCAGGAAGTAAGCCCTACAAATCTTATGTAGATGTTTTTAGACGCTTGCGAGAGCTGCAAGGAGAGGAAGGGGTTACTGGGATTGCGCGAGAAGGTAAAACATATCAACTCGTAAGTTTGTCTTTGAGTGAAAAAAGAGTTCCACGAGTTAAGCTTTCTGATGCAGACTGGCGACAAATTCTTGAAAAGTACCAGCATAGATGCCCAGTATGTACCCGATCAGAACCGGAAGTCCGATTTCAGCAAGACCATAAAATTCCGCGTACTAGGAGCGGAAGTAATGAGTTAAGCAATTGGCAACCTCTATGTGATGAGTGCAATAACTTCAAAAGTACGTCGTGTCGTGGATGTCAGCTAGAATGTGAGAAATGCAGTTGGGCTTTTCCTGAGCAATTTGCTCCACTCCGTTTATCCTCAGATAATATTTCTAAGTTGAGACAACTTGCTAGTAACACCAACTCAGATCCCCATGATTTACTGAATCACATTGTTGATGACTTTTTTTAGACTCCATCATAGTCTATTCGGGTTCATTCACAGAGTTTGACGGTTTCCTAAAATCGGGGTGCAAGTTGTTGGTTTGATGCCAATCCAAGCCCAAACCTTGGCGGCTCATATGGTCGCGCACTTGAGATATTAGGTTTTTCGAGGCAATATCTTGAGGCAACAAACCTGGTTGGGGACGGGTCGCCAGCCAACCCGCGATCGCCCCAGCCGATGCGCCAATACTCCACTCGCCTTGATGTATCCGGGTCATGCCATTGGCAATATGCGTCACTGCAATGCCTTTACCGCCAATCAGCAGATTATCGACTCCACGCGGAATCAGTCCTTCAATCGGAATCAGAGTCGGACGTACCTTTGTCTCTAAAGCCGGGGCACTGGCTGCTTCACCATCGTCTTCTGAGTTGCGATATCGACAGCCGTGAATATCGATACTGTAGTGAACCCTGGCGATCGCGGTCGGGCTAAGATCACGAGATCCCGGCAGATCAATTCGCAAGTCTGCCTCACGCACGGCAAATTCACGCTGGTTGTATGCCTTGCGTCCCACAATCCGCCGCCCTTCGCGGATATAGGGCACCATACTCAAACCGGATTCAGTATGCAAAGGGGACTCCGTGCCCGACAAATAAGTTAAGGGGAGTTGTTTGGCGTGGTTTTCTAGCAGCCAGTGGGCAAACAGCAGGGCGTGATTTTCTCCATGTCGCAGTGCCGCGATCGACAAGCCGCCCAGCCAGTTTTGCCGCTGCCCTGATTTGTCAATGTCCGTGTCGCTCAAAATCAGCGGCGGGTCCATAAATTTCCAGTCGTTGCCGCGATTCCAATTCACTAGGGTCATGTCGCCGGGTGAAGGGGTTGAGGCATAGGGATCACCGGGATTAACGCTAACAATGCGGCGATAGTTAAAAAAGCTGCGTCCTGTAAAAACTGGGAACCCTTGCAAATCGTAGTCTTTACGATGTTCTTCTTTGGAGTAGCCGGATTCTAACTGAATCAAGGTTTGCAGGCTAGCCCCTTGATCATCTCGAATTGCCAACACAAACGGAAAGGTAAATGCTTGGGTGCAGTCTTGATTGTCTTGGCGGGAGGCGTTGCGTTCACCAGTGGTGGCGATCGAATCGGAGCCGAGGCGATGGGGAACCCCTGCCCAACCCACTAGCTCCGTGGTGTCGGTGGCATCAATCACCATCATTGTTTTGCCGGAGGGAGCTTCTAACCGAATCGGCGTTTTTTCAAATTCATCCGTAGAACTCCAGGCATACCATTTTGATAGTTCGGCTGAAAATCGCCCTTTGGGTAAGTAATTGGGATCGCGGGGAGTACGGCGCACCGCATGAATGGCAGTCACAAGCCGACCGCTAGCATCAAAGTCTGCCCCTTTAAATGCGGTGGCAACACTCCAACGGCTGTTGGGCGATCGCGTGGCGGCGTTTTTCAAAAGCTGCTCTGAGGCAGAAGCTCCGGCTCTGGGCGGAAAGCACAAGATCCCCACCCAACAGCTATTGATTTCATCCACGCGGCGATCGCCTGCCAAATTCGTCCAGCTTGGCAGTTGCACAATCTGCTTCGCCAGCAAGCGCTTAAAGTGCATCCAGCTTTCAGACAGGGTTTCAGCCGCTCGCATTGCCTGCGATTCATCCAGTGCTGAAACTCCTTGAGAGCTAATCTGCCCACCCAACCAGGGCGTTAGCTCAATCAAACAAGTCGTAGCGCCAGACTGCATAGAATGAGACGCAGCAGCAACTCCACCGAGTGATCCGCCAATCACGACCACATCACATGTCCACACTTCTTTGGCAGTGGGCAAGGGGGATAGGTGCGGTCTGCCGTTGCTGGCAAAACCGCCCTCGCTGTAGGCAACCGATTGAGCCGACGCATCCGGCGATCGCTCAAGTCCAGCCCGAATCATACCTAAACCTGTGCCAATAAAAAAGCTTAAGCCCAACGCAGCAGCGGAAATCAGCCAGACGGGTTGACCGGCAATTTTTCTGCGCCCTAGCCTCACTGCGCTCCGTACCGTCAGAGCAGTGAGTTGAACTAACGCGATCGCCAATCCACGTACAATTTTCTTGAAAACCCCTGGCTTCCCTCTGCGCGCCGATCTGGGTCGATTTAACTGCGGCGATCGCCCAGACAAATCAATCCGACGTTTTGAACGATTTCGGTTCACAGCAACACCAGACGATGCTAAAGGCTTCATCCGAGCAGCCTGTTGACGAGCCGATCGAGCCGATGACTGTGGCTTCACATCAACATATCCCAGTCACATAACAACGAAGACGTTGTAACACACTCCCCGCGTATTGCTACATTTTTTTGAAAAACCAATCGGATCACGGGTTTCAAATCAGGGGCGATCGCGCTTCGGTCAGGTTTTGCGATCGCCATATCATAGTCGTGGTTTAACGAGAAGTAGCTGTAGCTTCTCGCAGTTCAGAGTAGGGTTTCGGTGCAGCCACACGCAGCACTTTTTCTAGCAGCCAAGGCGCAAGGCGATTTCCCCATACGGCTAAATGACTTTGCCAACCGACTAAAATCTCTGGAGAATCTCTAGCTAAGCCGTCTACTAAGGCTTTGGCAACCTGTTGTGGAGTCATGGGAATCACCCAGCGAAACCACTGCAAATCCCGCACCATATCGGTATCAGTCAAGGACGGCAACAATGCGGTGACTTTAACATTGTGGGCTGCCAGTTCCCCTCGCAAGGCTTGAGTAAAGCCCAAAATGGCAAACTTGGTAGCAGAATAAGTCGCCATCGTTGGAGCCGCAACCTTGCCCATCAAGCTAGACACATTGACGATCGCGCCTGTTTGTTGCTTCACCATCCGCCGTGCCACAAATCGAGTAATGGTATATAGCCCGATTAGATTGGTCGATATCTCTTCCTGGACATCGGATAAGCGAGACTGCAAGAAAGAGCTTTGGTGAGCCACTCCCGCGCAGTTAATCAATAGATCAATGGGTCCATAATTGCGCCAGACTTGAGCGATCGCAATGTTGACATCAATCGGGTCTGTCAAATCCACGGCGATCGGCACCGCTTCCACACCATAGATAGCCACTTCAGCCGCCACTTCTACCAACCGTTGATAATCGCGTGCCACGAGTAAAAGGCGCTGCATTCCATGTTTTGCAAACTCTAGGGCGATCGCCCGTCCAATACCGCGAGAAGCTCCCGTGATCAGAGCCGTCTTGCCTTGTAAATGCATAATTAAACCTCCAGAATTGAGGTTTCACAATGGGTTGATCGCTTGTGTTAAAGCCGTTGCTAACAAGCATCAACATCAACCCACAGCAAAACAAAATAGGAACGTAAATGATTGCGAAATGAAGTTTTAGAGAACTCTACAGATTGATTTCAGGGAACCTGTGATTGCGAGTTAACCTAACAGTGAGCTTAAAACAGGTGACACAACAAGGAAAATATTGTTGAGCAAATAGTACAAATCAAAGCTATAAAGCGCATTCATAGGATTTGTATGGCTGTTTGCGTAACGTTCTTTAGCCGTTCTGAGACTTAACGAATCGGTAAAGAATATTGAGTTGAGACGAGCATGGTGCGACACCTCCAAGAGCAAATATGAGGCAACTGTTTACCAGAATGACCTTGCCTGCATACCCTAACAAGGGGATCAAAAGGCTGCAACATTTCTTAGTCAAATATCAATAGTTTTACATTTCTACATATGAACTTCAGGGAGTCTATTTTCTGAAAATCAGCCATCTTTTGAAGGATAAGCCGATTGCTAGGCTGATTGAGCTTAATTTAGGGATGTTATTCAAACAAAAGCACAATGAGAAAATCAAACTGGTCTGTTGATGTAACTCAGGATGCGATAACTCAGGATGCGCTTCAATCCAAATGGCTTAGTGAGGTGCTACGAAACTGCCAGGGCTGTTACGGGCTGGTTGGGGTGAGGGCTGGTTGGGGTGAGGACTACTTGCTCAAGGTTTCGCTGGGATTAAGATGTGGTTGCCCTAGAAATAACCGTCATTGAATTGACTAATTGACCTTGCCTAGGCGATCGAACGGATAAAATCGCAAAATGGCACGACCAATGATGTTTTGACTCGGCAAAAAGCCCCAAACATGAGAATCATTGCTGTTGGGGCGGTTGTCACCCATGACGAAAAATTGACCAGGCGGAACTTTCACTGGTTCCAATAAATAATTGGGCGGGGCGGCAATATATGGCTCTACCAAAGCTTGATTGTTGACATACACCTTGCCGTTGAGGACGTGAACCGTTTGACCCGATGTGGCAATAATCCGCTTGATGAATGCCTGATCTTTGGCAAACCCTAAGTTCTGGAGTTGCGGGGGCGGCTCGAACACAATAATGTCGCCAAACCTGGGCGGATGGAACCGATAGGAGACTTTTTCAACCACTAGGCGATCGCCGACTCCCAGCGTTGGCACCATCGAATCAGAAGGAATAAAGCGTGGCTCCGCCACAAATACGCGAATCAGCAACGCCAGAATCAGGGCAATAAACAGAATTTGAAAGTTATCCCACCAAATCTGACCGGGAGATTTGCTTGCAGGAATCGGCAGGGATGGTTTTGGCTCAGAGGTCTTTTCGGAATTCATAAATTCTATTGTCGCAAGCCTAGGGCACAGAGCGCAACTTCTCTAGTATCCGTTGGCATAAAAACGGTATTCTGGAAGGCGTGTTAAGGACAGTAAATTGGGTATGGCAACAATTTTTAGAAATGCTCACCTGCTTGATCCGATGCAGGGTATTGAGGGACGCGGCGATGTGCTGGTGGATAACGGCAAAATTGTGGGCGTGCTGCAAGAGGACTCAGCGATCGGCAAAATTGTGCCCATCTTGGTGCCCCAGTGGGATACCCAAATTATCGATCTAGAAGGAGCCTTTTTGTCTCCTGGATGGATGGATATTCACACTCATGTGTGTAATACTCTGGGCGATTTTTGCCTGTCTGCCGATGATGTAGGCATTCGCTCTGGCGTAACGACGATCGCCGATGCTGGCACCTCTAGCATTCTCACCTTTGATGCATTTCGGCAAACGGCGATCGCAACTGCAAAAACGCGGGTGTTCTCCTTCATGAACCCCTCGTTGCTTTATATTGCCACCTCAGACCTAATTGCCCATCAGCTAGACATTGTTGCCAATCCGCGCAATCAAAATATTGATCGCGCTGCGGCTGTCGTAGAAGCCCACCGAGATGTGATTGTGGGCTTTCATGTACGTCCGGTTCGGCGGACTGGAGAAATCACCTCGCCGCTATTGGAAACTGCTAAAAAACTAGCAGAACTGTTTTCACTGCCGCTGCTAGTGCATTTAGGGCATTTTTCCCAAGATGAAGTGGTGCCAGCTACCGAGCTATTGCCTCAGCTAAAAGCGGGAGACATTGTGACCCATTGCTTTCAGCCCAACCATGCTCTATTTGATCAGAATCAAAACCTACTGCCTGCCGCCAAAGATGCCATCGATCGCGGTGTGTTGTTGGATGTGGGATACAGCAATGCAGACTGTTCGAGTGAACTGGCAAAAGCCGCGATCGCTCAAGGCATCTTGCCGAACATTCTTTCCACGAATCTCAACCGTTCCACTGTGGCAACCGCCGACAGTTTAGCCGCCGTGATGACTCGATTTGTGAATTTAGGGCTATCGCTCAGCGAAGTGGTGGAACGAGTCACCCATCAACCCGCCGCCGCGATCGGCCAATCCAGTCAGCTAGGCGGCTTTAAACCCGGTCAGTTGGCAGATTTCACCATTTTTGAATGGAATGATGAACCTGCACCCTTGAAGGATGGCAGCGATAAGACAAAAACAATGCCGCAACGATTAAAGGTAAAAGGAGTTTGCCGCAGTGGAGACTATTTTCACATTGAGCGATCGCCTTTCGAGACACAGTTACAGCCAGTGACGTAATCCAGTTTTGTGTTTCTCATACAGGGGGTGGCTGCTGTGGCAACTTTACAATCCTTTAAACCTGTTTAAGTTTTCGTGATCGCATAACCAGATAAAGTCAGAGATGAACTAATAATCTGTGAGTTAGCAGATCAACCCAAATAACTATGGGAGAACACAAGCGGCTAGGAATTTTGACCAGCGGTGGGGACTGTGCAGGCTTGAATGCAGCTATTCGAGCCGTGGTTCACCGGGCAGTCAACTCCTACGGTTGGGACGTTTTAGGAATTTATCAGTCTACCCACGGGTTGATGGAGCGCCCTCCCCGTGCTGTCCATCTGACCCCAGAAAAACTAGATCCCTTGTTGCCGGCGGGGGGCACTATTTTAGGCACTACCAATAAAGGGAATCCGTTTGCGTTTCCCATGCCCGATGGCAGTTTGCGCGATCGCTCTGCGGAAATCATCGCGGGCTATCACGAGTTGGGTTTAGATGCACTGATCGGTATCGGTGGTGATGGCAGTCTGGCAATTTTGCAGCGGATCGCTCAGCAAGGCAATTTGAATCTGGTGGGCATCCCCAAAACCATTGATAACGATGTGGGTGTAACTGAAATGTCGATCGGCTTCGATACTGCCGTTAGTATTGCTACCGAAGCGGTCGATCGCCTGCACTTTACCGCCGCCAGTCACTCGCGGGTGATGATTTTGGAAGTGATGGGACGGGATGCCGGACATATCGCCATTAGTGCGGGTATTGCAGGCGGAGCAGATGTGATTCTGATTCCAGAAATTCCCTATACGATTGCCGGCATTTGCCGCACGATTGAGCGTCGTCAAGAGCAGGGCAAAAACTACTGCCTGGTGGTTGTGGCTGAAGCCGTTCGCACGGAAGCAGGCGAACCTATCACCGTGTCTAATGATTCTGAGCATTGCCGTTTGGGGGGAATTGGACAATATCTGGCAGAACGGATCTGTGACGCTAGCGGAGCCGAAACTCGCGTTACGGTGTTGGGGCATACTCAGCGAGGCGGCACCCCTTCTTTCCTCGATCGCCTGCTGGGTTCAACCTTTGGTGTAGCAGCCGTGGATCTAGTGGCAGAAGGCAAGTTTGACCACATTGTCACTTGGCAAAATCGTCAGATCAAAAGTGTGCCCATTAGTGAGGCGATCGCCCGATATGCGGCTGTCAATCCAACAGGTACTCTAGCCAAAACTGCACGGGGACTGGGAATTTATTTGGGAGATTAAGCAGCAAAGCTGATTGAAAAAGCTATATCGAACCTTACAAAGATTCAGATAGTCATTGCTCACTCACCGATAAATGGTGAAGAAAACCAATGCGATCGCTGAACAACTGATGTCGTAATCAACAGTTTGCAGATTGACTGGGCAGTGCAATAAAGCGATCCCCTTGTGTCTCTTGCTCCTCAAACTGCATGAGATTGCAGTACCTCGGCAACGGGGTGATATTCCTTTCTTTATATTAACTGACTCAATTTTCAGCAAGCTCCGATTCCACAGCTTGTAACCTTGGGTGAACAGGTTTTTTAGCATAGCTTCACTCTGGAGCTAGACTACCAGAAAAAATGAGTTCCAATCCTGAAAGGTATAAGCTAGTTGACGAAGTTCTGGAAACAGTGAGTGAGAGTCGATGAACCCTGAGCAAATTCAGCATGAGAAACAAGCGATCGTCGAGCGATTTGGCGAATGGACGGCTCACAATATTTATTTGGCTAGTGGCGTTTACACCATTGGCAATCAGATTGTCGGTGATGAAGTCAAATTGAGGCGCATTACCCAACTCGTTGTAGATATCGCGAAAAAGCCGCTGCAAGAATTGCGAGTATTGGATCTGGCTTGCCTGGAAGGGTTGTATGGCATGGAGCTAGCACGACATGGAGCAGAAGTCGTTGGTATAGAGGGGCGGGAAGCCAATTTAGCAAAAGCGCAATTCACAAAGAAGGTGTTAGATCTCGATCATTTAACGTTGATTCAAGATGATGTGCGAAACCTCAACGTTGAACAGCACGGCTACTTTGATGTAGTGCTTTGTCTGGGAATTCTTTATCATCTGGAAGTTCCCGATATTTTTCTATTCCTAGAGCATCTCAGCCAGGTGTGTCAGGGGTTTGCCGTAATTGATACGCATGTATCTGTGGTGGCAGAGCGATCGCACACTCACAATGGCAACACCTATTGGGGGGCAAGCTATCAAGAACATGCGCCTGAATCAAATCTGGATGAACGCGCTCAAGATCTATGGGCATCGCTGGATAATGTCACTAGTTTCTGGTTTACTCGTCCATCGCTCTACAATATTTTGTCGCACTTAGGGTTCACCTCCATTTATGAATGTCACTATCCATCTGAAGTTGGGAAGCCAAGCGATCGCATTACACTATTAGCCATCAAAGGGCAACCGCAACCGCTGCACTCTGCTCCGCTCATGGCCGATCAATCGATTCCTCCTCTGCCAGAGTTATCCAATCCCCCTATTCAGTCTGGCTTGCAACCCCCTATCCATGAAGCACCGAGCCACAAATTTTCGATGCGATCGCTTATGCAACGGCTCAAAGTGCTGCTAAATGGATGACATGTTGGCGATCGGCAGTTATGACAAAACCCTGCCGGGAGTGATGATTGAGATCGCTAACAAATTTGACGGTCTGGTTTTTGCTGATTTTTTTCATTGCTAGAGCCGCGCGATCGCTGCTCAATTGATGCAGTAGTTTATGGATTGCAGGATTGTAGATAAGGCGATCGCATTTGGGAGCATCTCAAAGTGGTAAAAACAATCAAAATTCGAGTTGACCATTGAGATAAGCACAGCGCACAGACAAAACTTTCGGGACGTTTTCTGCTTTCCACTGTGCTCCAGTTAGTTTTAGTCGGGCATCAATCTGCTTAATGGACGATTCAACGGCTCCAGAACCAATTGGGATGCCCTCTGCCTGGAAATAAGCATAGTTGACAATCCGTTGACGATGATGGTTCGACTAATTACAAAACTTACGAGCTTGGTCAAGCTTACAGTCTTGGAAGAGTGCCTTGGCTTCATCGATACCGCCTTGCCAGAGCCAAGCCTCCGCTTGATGCAGTCGCTTGATAGAACCACCGACTTTGAAGAGATTCTCTTTGAGGTGATACCAATCTAGAATTTCCAAACGCTCAGACGGTGTCTTCACCGCCTCAAAGACATTCCAGACTCCATCATGCCCATCCCCTAAACAGACGAGCGGAGTGCATAAAGGCTGGGTATTGAGCCAGTCAGTTAGTCCTAAATTCGCTTGGAACGTTGCACCATAATAGAGTCCCTCCACTCGCGCACTTTTGTACTCCAACCAGT